>NZ_SNYJ01000002.1:342019-476122 GCF_004363045.1 Aureibacillus halotolerans | reverse complement strand
AAATAAAAGGCAATGGCGAGGACCTTCAGAGCCGAGAAGCTCTAGGCGTCGACGCAGCGAGCAGCGCAGTGTAGGCTTTTCTACACGAGCAGCGCAGTCGCTAGACAACGACGAGATTCGACGGCTATGGAGGTCCGCAAGCCATTGGCTTCCTTTACGCTTTTACTTTTTCGAGCAAGCCTTTTTCTTCAAGCACTGAAATAAGTGTCTCGCCCATTACAGCAGGGGTTTCAGCCACTTTAATGCCACACGCATTAAGCGTTTTGATTTTTTCATCAGCCGTACCTTTTCCACCAGAAATAATGGCGCCTGCGTGGCCCATACGTTTTCCTGGAGGGGCTGTGCGGCCACCGATAAAGCCAACGACAGGCTTGGTCATGTTTGCTTTAACCCACTCTGCAGCGTCTTCCTCGGCTGTTCCGCCAATTTCACCAATCATGATAACGGCGTACGTATCTTCATCTTCGTTGAACGCTTTAAGCACGTCAATGAAGTCCGTACCGTTCACTGGGTCGCCACCAATACCAACGGCAGTTGATTGCCCTATGCCTGCTTGGGATAGCTGATGAACGGCTTCGTATGTGAGTGTGCCTGAACGTGATACGACACCGACGTGACCTTTTTTATGAATATACCCAGGCATTATGCCAATTTTACATTCGTCTGGCGTAATGACACCTGGACAGTTTGGTCCGATAAGACGTGTCTTTTTACCTTCAAGGTATTTTTTCACTTTGACCATATCGAGAACGGGAATTCCTTCCGTAATACAGATGGCCAAATCAAGACCGGCATCTGCTGCCTCAATGATAGCATCTGCTGCAAATGCAGGTGGAACATAAATGACTGATGCCGTTGCTCCTGTGTTTTCTACAGCCTCAGATACAGTATTAAAAACAGGAACACCTGCGGCTTCAGTGCCACCTTTTTTAGGTGTCACACCACCAACAATTTTCGTGCCATACTCTAGCATTTGTTTTGTATGGAAGAGCCCAGTCGCACCAGTGATGCCCTGAACGATTACTTTTGTCGATTGATCAATAAATATGCTCATTCTTCTCCCGCCTTTCTTACTGTACTAAGGAAACGATTTTTTGGGCTGCATCGGTCATAGACTCTGCGGCCACGATGTTTAGACCGGAATTTTTCAAGGCCTCTTTGCCTAATTCTACATTTGTACCTTCTAGACGAACAACGAGAGGAATTTCAAGTCCAACCTGCTTCGTTGCCTCAATAACACCTTCTGCAATGACGTCACAACGCATGATGCCACCAAAGATGTTCACGAGAATTCCTTTCACATTTTGGTCGGAAAGAATAATCTTAAAGGCTTCTGTGACCTTCTCAGCAGTTGCACCGCCCCCAACGTCAAGAAAGTTCGCGGGATCGCCGCTATAATGCTTGATAATATCCATTGTCGCCATGGCCAAACCAGCCCCATTGACCATACAGCCAATGTTGCCATCCAACGAAATATAGCTAAGGTCGTATTTGGAGGCTTCAATTTCTTTTGGATCCTCTTCTTCTAGATCGCGATACTCCAAGAGTGCTTTTTGGCGAAACAAAGCGTTGGAATCAAAATTCATTTTTGCATCCAATGCCATGACATTGCCGTCTCCAGTAACCACAAGTGGGTTAATTTCAGCAATAGAACAGTCTTTGTCAATAAACACTTGATAAAGGCCAAGCATAAATTTAACTGCTTTAGAGAGTTGATCCTGAGGAATGTTAATGTTAAAGGCTAAACGACGTGCCTGAAAGGCTTGAAGACCAACCGTTGGGTCAACATACTCTTTGAAGATTTTTTCAGGCGTTTTTTCAGCCACTTCTTCAATCTCAGTGCCGCCTTCTTCAGAACCCATCATCACGACTTGGGAGGTCTCTCTGTCAATGACAAGACCGATGTAATATTCCTTTTGAATGTCACATCCCTCTTCGATGAGAAGACGTTTAACTTCCTTGCCTGATGGGCCAGTTTGATGTGTAACGAGCGTTTTTCCTAAAATCTCAGAGGCATATTCTTTCACCTCATCCAACGACTTGGCTACTTTGACGCCTCCAGCTTTACCACGACCACCAGCATGGATTTGTGCTTTTACTACGGTGACAGCAGTGCCAAGTGATTTGGCAGCTTCAACTGCTTCCTCGACCGTAAATGCGACTTTTCCGTTTGGAACAGCAACGCCATATGATCTGAGGAGTTCTTTGCCTTGATACTCATGAATATTCATGCGTGATCCTCCCTTGCGAATATGTATCTCCTATGACAACGTATTCATTGTATATAACAACTACGGGGCTTGTCTACCGTTGCCTTCTAAAGAATAGTTGTCTTTTCCTTCCAAAGGTGCTTTTTTATACGTTTCATTTAGCTTGTAAACATAACTCAGCAATTCAGCAACCACGCTATATAGAGCTTCTGGGATCGTGTCGTTTAGTTCGAGAACTTGAAGAGCCTCCGTTAGATTGGCGTCTTCATGAAGCGGCACGTTATTTTTCCGTGCAATTTCAATGATAGATTCTGCTGTTACTCCTGTCCCTTTCGCCGTTACGCGTGGTGCATCACTTTTGTCAGGATTATACTGCAATGCCATTGCTTTTTTTTGCGAAGACGTTAGATTTTCCAATCGACACCCTCCTTCGATGGGGGCCGGAGCCCGAAAAACCAATCCTCAGCCGCCTTATCCGTCTGCCTAGACGTTTGCTCGATGTAAGAGAGGGAGTAATCTAGATCAGCTAGTTTTTCTCTAAGAATCGATTCTGAAGCTTTTAACAGTGGGGACAATTCTTTTTCCTGATGTGTGACATCGACAGACACGAGGCGATTTTGCACACGTGCATCAATGACCACCTCTCCAAGCGGATCAAGTGTCAGGCACATAAACAGTCGACAAAACGTTGTGTCTAACTCACCCGATTCGTTTTTTTGTCCTTGGTATTGAATGTATTGGTCTCCGAATTCATCTGAAAAATGGAGCAAAAATGTCTGACCGATCCCGTCTCTTTCTCGCGAAAAGTGCGACAACAATTGGAGCTTTTGGTGCAATTCCTGCGCATCTTTTCCAACGGATGATTGCCCGTGGTCAACTGATGCTTGCTGTAATAGATGCTGTAGCGTCTGGGACCCTGCCTCCTTTTGTGGGATGGTGGCATTTGCCCAGCCTTGCAATACAGCAACACGTTCTTTCAACGGCGCTCCGGAACGATTGTCTTGCAAAAGCAGCGATAATGCTTGCTTCAACTGAACGTCATTTGGCTGCTGGAAAGGAGCAAGCGCGTTTAACAACTGCTGAGCAGACTGCTGTGTCGTTGCAAGCTGCGGAGACTGAACGAGCTGCTGAAGGGAAAGAAAGTTACGCTCTGTTGGAGGCATCGAAAATCGCACCATGGTTTGTAAGATGGCTGTCCCTTCAGGCCGTTGGCTCCACTGCCTAAAGAGCTTTTGCCAGTCTCCAAGCTCATTGCGTTGGATCGTTTGCCCGCCTTTTAAGGCATCTGCCAGCCAAGAAGGCACAGAGGGCACCGTTGCCTTAGAGGCGGACGGCTGCTGCGGCGCCACTGGTACTGGTCGCAAACCAATGGGTGGCCCTTCCTTTTGGTTTTGAAACACTTCAAAGACATATGAACGTCCCGTTTGCAATGATGCGTTTAAAGACGCTTCCACTCGCTTTCCAGCAAGCAGGACGACAGCCGTTTGACTTTCCGGTTTGATTTCAAGAATCTTGCCACGAATGAGTTGCCCTTCTGTGACAGTCAACGGCTGCTGCGGACGTTGCATCGTCGTGCTCAGCATATCCATCAATTGTTGTATCATCCCATCATCTCCTGAGGGCAGTGTAAAAAATGGTTTTTGTTTACGCCGATAGACGATTAGAGAACAGCTTTTACAGGTTGAAATGACTTTCTATGTATCTCACAAGGTCCATTGGCTTGTAATGCTTGGACGTGTTGCTTCGTCCCATATCCCATGTGCACATCAAAACCGTACCCAGGATACGTCTTCGCCATCCGCTTCATCAGTCGATCTCTCGTCACTTTTGCGATAACGGAGCCTGCTGCGATAGAAAGACTTCGTTGATCGCCTTTTATGATGCTTGCTTGTGCGTATGGCATTGGCAAGGTCATCGCATCGACGAGCACATAATCCAAAGGAGTGTCCATGTTTTGCACCGCCTTTACCATCGCCTGACGCGTCGCCTCATAAATATTGAGCTTATCAATTTGTTGAGAATTCATAATACCTACGCCTGTTGCATAAGCGTGAACGAGCAAATACTCATAACAATGTTCACGCGCTGCAGCCGTCATTTTTTTAGAATCATTTAGCTCAGGGTAATAAAAATCCTCAGGTAATACAACCGCACCAGCCACCACTGGGCCCGCAAGTGGACCACGTCCCGCTTCGTCCACACCAGCAATGAATGTATAGCCCCCTGAGCGAAGAGACCTCTCCAACGATCCCATCTCTCTAAACCGCTTTTGAGCATCAATGTCTTTTTGCTGTATGCGCTCATAACTTAATAGCAGTTTTTTAACACCTTCTCTTTGATCACTCTGGAGAGAGGCAAATTCTTCAGGTGTTAACTGACCTTCTTGTAGCCTTTGTTTAATTTCCTTTATCGTTGCTTTCAATGGGTGACTCTCCTAAAGTATCGGCAATAGGCTCTTGTTTATGAAGCCCTGGCGCTTCTAATGTCAGTCTGCAAAGTTGCCCTCCTCGAACCTCACGCAAAAAAAGCTCCGCTGCTTTTTCTGTATCAACAAAGCCGCCTTTTTGCATACAACCTCTTTTTTCACCAATCTGCTCTAACAAAGCGAAAGGTTCTTCAGCAAGCTCGTCTAGCTTATAACGGTCCTTTAATGCGTCTGGATAGGCTTGAGAAAAAAAGGACAGTCCATACAAAGCCACTTCTTGAAAATCGAGAATGTCATCTTTAATACCACCTGTAAGCGCAAGGCGATAGCCAACCTCTGGGTCTTCAAATTTCGGCCACAAAATACCTGGTGTGTCTAGAAGATCGACGTCAGACTTTGTTTTTATCCACTGCTGAGCGGTTGTAATTCCAGGTCGGTTTCCTGTTTTCGCTACCTTTTTACGGGCAAGCATATTAATTAACGTCGATTTCCCAACGTTTGGAATGCCGACAATTAAGGCGCGAATACTTTGTGGGCGACGACCTTTTTTCAATTGCCGCTCTCGCTTTTCTTTCATAATGGCCTGACAGGCAGAAACGATCTTCTGAGCAGACTGCGGACCTCTAGAATCAACTGCAATCGCTGCAATGCCTTGACTCTCATAGTAGTGGATCCATTGCTGTGTTTTCGCTTGGTCAGCTAAGTCACTTTTATTCAACACAAGAATTTTAGGACGCTGCCTTGTCATCTCATCGACCATTGGATTTCGTGCAGATTCAGGCAATCGGGCATCTGTTAATTCAATGACAACATCAATCATGCTCATTTTTTCGGTCACTTGTCGTTTGGCTTTTGCCATATGACCTGGGTACCACTGGATCGGATTCAACGAACTCACCTGCTTTTCTTTTTTCATGGAGTGAAGTGAAAGGATGAAAATGGCCAAAAAACAAGCTGCGCCTCACCTACAACAGCTTTTTCATTAATAGGGCCAATAATGCGAGAGTCTTTACTGATACGGCGATTGTCCCCTAGCACAAATAAATGATGAGCCGGAACCTCTTGGACGATAAAATCTTCAGTGAGCGGTTCGTCTGTCAGCACTTTCAATGCATCTAAAAACGGTTCCTGAACAGGCATATCATTAATGTATAGTTGGTCATTCTGATAGACAATATGATCACCGGGAAGACCAATGACACGTTTAATATAATCTTTACCCTCTGTTGCATGAAACACAATCACGTCAAACCTTTCAGGGGTTTTTACGTGATATTGAAATTTATTAACGATAAGGCGATCTTCATCTTGCAACGTAGGAACCATAGATTCTCCATCGACGAGAACTGGTGCAAACAAATACATACGTATGACAAATGCCAGGGCAAAAGCAATGAGGATCACATGTAGCCAATCCCAATGATTTTTATTTCGCAAAACGAGACCCTCTTTTCCATGTTCACTTCTTCATTTCTTTACTGGCATCGCTCAATCATCATCTGAACACTTTTTTCCATAACGATTTAACCTTGTGAATTCTGCATATTTGGCGGAAGCATTCATATGTATGCGTGCAATAGGAAGGCTTTCATAAAGGCGCTAGAAAGTGTAAAAAAGACTTGCACAGTGGCAAGCCTTTTTACGTGATTTATCGCGCTTTGATACGAGCTTTTTTTCCGCGAAGGTTACGCAGGTAATAAAGCTTCGCTCGACGGACTTTCCCGCGACGCAATACTTCAATTTTTTCGATTTTCGGAGAGTGCAGTGGGAACGTTCTTTCCACACCTACACCATATGAAATTTTACGCGCTGTAAAGGTTTCATTGATGCCGCCTCCGTGACGTTTAATGACAACACCTTCAAATGCCTGAATACGTTCGCGTGTGCCCTCAACAACCTTTACGTGAATACGCAAAGTGTCTCCGGGACGGAACTCAGGGAGATCGGTTTTCAACTGATCTTTTGTGATGTCTGCAAGCAATTGTTGCATACCGTTCACTCCTTCCACCCCAATGCTCTTGCGAAAAAGTCGCAGCGGAACATGGTAATATCAAACACATCAAATCATAGCATACATTCCTGAATGCATCAAGATGTCTTGTCGTTTTTTTTCATTTCTTGAAGCCAACGATCTTCTTCTGGTGAAGGCGGGTACGATTCGAGAAGATCAGGCCTTCTTTTCACCGTTCTTAGAAAAGCTTCCTTTTTTCTCCATTCGTTGATATTGAGATGGTGACCACTTAATAAAACGTCTGGTACGTGATGGCCTTGAAACTCTGCTGGTCTTGTATAGTGAGGGTGTTCCAGTCGCCCGTTCTCAAACGATTCCGTGACGGCCGATTCAGCATTTCCAAGCACACCAGGGAGCAAACGAGTCACTGCATCCAAAACAACCATCGCTCCAAGCTCACCGCCAGTGAGGATGTAATCCCCTATGGAGATTTCTTCGTCTGCCAAATGCTCACGTACGCGCTCATCATAGCCTTCATAATGCCCACAAATCAACACGAGGTGTTTTTTTGTAGCAAGATTTGCTGCTTTTTTCTGTGTAAACGGCGTCCCTTGTGGGCACATCATTACGACATGCGGATCATTGCCCTCTTCCTTTATCGCCTCAACCGCCGAAAACAGTGGCTGCGGCATTAAAAGCATCCCAGCACCGCCCCCGTAAGGTGTATCATCAACAGACTGGTGCTTATTGTTTGCATAGGAGCGGAAGTTGATCGCTCTGTAATGAACGGCATTGTTTTCCTGGGCTTTTTTTAAAATAGAGCTGTGAAAAACGCCAGGAAACATCTCAGGGAAAAGCGTCAGTACGTCAATCTTCATTCGTCCATCAGCCCTTCTAACAATTCAACAACGACGGTATTTTCCTCTAAGTCAATCTTCTTCACAACATCGTCAATGTATGGAAGAAGCACGTCCTTTTTCCCGGGTTCACTTCGCTTTACGACCCACACATCATTCGCCCCAGTTTCAATGATGTCACGAATTGTTCCGATGGCTTGTCCATCCGCTGTGATAACGCGCAAGCCACGAATTTCGTGATAGTAAAACTCACCTTCGTCTAGATCGTGAAGCTGTTCCTCTCTAATCCAAAGATCATGTCCTTTAAGACCTTCTACTTCCGTAAACGTGCTTGCCTCATCAAACTGCAACAAATAAAACGTTTTATGCCTCCGACAATGCGAGATTGTCAGTTCTTTTGGCTGCTTGCTGTCTAAAAAGCAGTATACTTTTTCCTCGGGGGCAAACCGTTCCTCAGGGAAATCTGTTGTTGCCAACACACGCACTTCGCCTTTAATTCCATGAGTGTTAACCAATCGACCGACACGATACCATTCCATGCGACCGCCTCCTTCGCTTACCGTATTTCTTTCACAACTCCATTTTCAACGATAATCTCGCGTGACTTTTCGTTCCATTCCATGCCAACGTGGAGATCTTCTTCATATTGCACTTCAGACACTTTGAGCTCTGTTCCCTCAGGAAGTAATGTCAGCTGCTCTTCTTGAAAACGGAGCTGTTGCAGCTGTTCCTCCTTGGCTTCAATTTCTTTGCGAATCCGAAGTATTTTTTCTGCTTTCTTTTGGTGCTCAGCACGCTTTAAAAGGAATTTCAATTGTTCAAGTTCACTCAGTGCTTGATCGTATTTCTTTTTAAAGGACTGGGCAAGTGACTGCTTTTCACTTTTAGTGAGGACTTTTTTCACAACTGCCGTTTGAATAATTCGCATTCGTCTCCATGCTCCTTTGTCAATCTATCTCGACTTGCGAAACAATCGGAAACCCTTGTTGTTCTTAAGTTTTAAGCTTTTATCTCACCATTCAACATAAGCAAATACAAAATAGCTTAAAACAAAGATACTGGACAATGAAAAGTACTTGTCGAAAAATCGCCACATAGAAAAATAACCCAATGAAGCGAATCTGTCGTATCCTTAAGGTTTCTATACCAGAAAGGAGAGCAGATGGCAAGAAAGGGTTATTTGGTTAGTGTACCGCATTTCGTCCCGATCGACCAGCCCATGATTCGGAGAATTCGGCCAAAGGCGACTATATTTTGGGGCATCTGTTTGGTGTGATCGAGATTCTGACCGGCACATCGCTCAAATGGCTCTGTCTGAAAAGGGTCCTGCATATATACGTACGATAAAACGACTAACACTACCGAAACGAGACTATCAACAAAAGGTAAACACGCTATAGATAATAGACAACTTTCGCAATGCAAAAATCACCTTCACCACTGGCTGTGCCTGAGTAGAAGCAAAGTGAGATAGATCGATCGTCATCTTGTGTATTTAGGAAACTCGATGAGGTACTTTCGGATCGATGTTGCCCTTATGCCTTTTAGGGTGAAAAGAAAACAAGACTGAGTCCTTTTTAATTCATGTCACACCCAAAAAAACAAGTGCAACATGGTGACTAAGCAGATCGATACCATTAAGAACAAAAAGGGTGAGCAACTATGAGGAGTGTTGCGAGGAAAACCAGTGCCCTCAAGCGCAGTTCAAAAAAACAGTCCGCCGTATTCGCGCGACGAACCAACGTATCATTGCGATTGCCATCTAGGTTACGGGAATAGTGAAACGATCTTTAGAAGATTGCTGCCAAAAGTCCTGAGCGGCAGCAACCCAAAATTCGTCATCTTCGGCGGAGATAATGCGAGGAAGAAGCACCAAATTCTATGTGACGGGTTGCTAAGGCAACTACGAGTTAGATCGCGCGATTGGGGATACTACAAAGCTGCTATCGTCATCGATAATAACCGATACTCGGTCAGAGCCACAGCGGTGAGATTAATGAGATCTTACCCGCGTTTGCTCTAACTCTATCACCCATCCGTCTTGAGAAACTTGATAGGTAAACCGATCATCGTCAAATTCCAGTCCGAATCCCGCTTTTGGCGGAACATGAAACAATCCGTCTTTCACAAAATAAGCACTGTCGTCCATACCTTCAATCGTGATGTCATCCCATTCCACAAATTGAAAACCTTTGATGCTGGCAGAAAGATGCCCTGTTGCATAGATGCCATAAGCATTGCCATAACAATGAGGCGCCGTCATTAAAGCATGCTCATCCAGTTTTGCGCCAAGTTCGAGCCAATGTGTAAAGCCCGGATGGATAATATCGTATTGCAACACATCGACTTTCCCCTGCATAGCCCAGTCTACTAAGCGGGGGGAAGCATGCCCTTCTCCATCCGCAATCAATACCTTCTGATTTCGTTCCTTTAGCCACGATTTTAAATCTTTGTACAATTCTTCATCTTCGTGGAATGCTTCTTCGATCCAATACAAACCAATATCGGATAAAGCTGTCAGCACGTCTTTTGTCAGATTGAGATTATACGCATTGTTGGCATCGATCATCAGCTTCCCATCCGGACCAGCCACTTCCCTTACACCCTCCACAATCGCGATATCCCGTCTGGTCCCCTCCATCAGCGGCATATGCATCCCGCCACGACCTACCTTTATTTTAAAATGACGATGTCCCTTTGCGTACCCTTGTTTGGCTTCTTCCTGAATGAGCGCTACCGCATCCTTGTCATTGGTCAGATGCAAATCGTCAAAATAAAGAGACGTATCATAGCATGGAACTGCCAGCCCGCTTTGCGTTTGACTGCGTGCTTCATTATACATGTCATACACTGGCTGGTTCCATCTCCGTCCCAACCAATCCAATAACGGATACTCGAGACAGATCCGATAAGGTTCAAGAATTTTTCCGTTTTCGTCGAATAAGTCGCACACCTGTTTCCCGATGAAGGTTCTCGCTTGCTCCGTCGTGATGCTCGAGGCGCCATATGCTGTTTGGCCGTCAATCGTGATCCGAACAAGGCTAACTGAGCAGGCTTTGCCATGAATGCCTAGTCTGGCGTTTGCCCCTGCGCTGCGAGCCCGTTCCCCATGTAGTCTAGCGAATTCAATCTTCTCGATCACCCAATGTTTAGCTATTTCTTCAATCTTCATTTCGATTTGTTCCCTCCCTTGAATCCTTGGTTAATTGATCCATAACTCATTTGCATTATACCAGTCCTTCCACCAAACATCGATGTATCCGCTTCCATTTTAATCACTTGCCGACATTTTTTTCTTATTGACAACTCTTCTCAAAGAATTTAATCGACCACCTGCATTGAATCGTTCCACTCGAGCTTGAAATCAGAGGAGTTTATGTATACGACATTCAATTCCATATCAGAGAAAGAGGTGATAGAACGGATCGACCGTTACCTGAAATACGATAATGAAAAGCGTCTCCAAGAAAAATTAGGCTACCACGCACCAAAAGAATTTGGTAGCACGGCAGCCTAAATGAGGATGTTTTATTTGTGTCTCATATCGCTATGTCAGTCTAATCTGCAAGGGGTTTTTCCCATCTCGTTCGTTTTCCCTGCAGATCACTTCGACATGGCACCCTTTAAACCTTGTAAATATTCGTTTTTTTAGTCGTTCAGCTAGGCAAAAATAAGAGAGAGTGGTATCCCTCTCTCTCATTTTATATCTAGGTGAATCTTTTGCGGGCTTTCCGTTGCGGCTGCGTACACAATTGTACGAATAGCCTTTGCAACGCGGCCATGCTTTCCGATGACCTTCCCCGTATCTTCTGGATGAACAGTCAACTGATAAACGTCGCCCCGCTCATTTTGCTGGTGAGTGACTTTCACGTCATCTGGATGATCGACGAGCGGCCTGACAATGCTTTCTATTAATTGCGTCATGGCCCACCTCAGCTTATTGGTTGTATTTTGCGTCGTGATGCTTTTTCATCAATCCGTTAGATGAAAACAAGTTGCGAACCGTGTCAGAAGGCTGTGCGCCATTCTGCAACCATTGCAATGCTTTCTCTTCGTCCACTTGGAACGCCGCTGGTTTAGCGACAGGATTGTATGTGCCAATCTCTTCAATAAAGCGGCCATCTCTTGGCGCGCGGGAATCAGCTACGACTACACGATAGAAAGGTTTTCTTTTTGAACCCATACGTTTCAAACGAATTTTTACTGCCATTTTACACTTGCACCTCCAAATATACTGTAACAAGTATGAATCTTATCAAATGATTCAATGCTTGTAAAGTGTTTTTATTTAACACCCTTTAAAATTTCTGTTTGATAAGTAACTTAAACTGAAAGAAGACCAAGGATTTGGTGATTGGTTTCTCTTTATGCAAGTGGACATACGCTCGCTTTCACCCTTGTTTAATTTAATGATGTCTTTCGACTTCGGCAAAATACTTCGCTTTCCGCGGGCACGGCTTCAGCTTCCTCGGAAAGCAAGCTTTCCTGCGGGATCTTCAGCTCGCGCTGTTCCCGCAGGAGTCTACGTATTTCGCCTACGTTAATTGCCTGCGGTAAACTTAATACGAGAGACCTAGGCAAAATAAAAACATTTTACACAAAAAGAAAAAGGTAATGAATTAAACTCAATTCAATTAAATTCTACGGATTTTTATCACGATACATCACTTATGTCCTAACCAGTTACATGAACGGGAATTTCATTGCGCCGCCTTTTTTCTTGCCGCCGCCTTTTTGCATGTTTGTCATTTGCTTCATCATTTTCTTCATTTCTGAGAATTGCTTGAGCAGCTGGTTGACTTTTTGCACGGATGTTCCACTGCCTTTGGCGATTCGTTTTTTGCGACTGGCATTGAGGATCTCTGGTGTTTCTCTTTCTTTTTTGGTCATGGACTGAATGATGGCTTCCACGAAAACAAGTTGTTTGTCGTCCACTTCGAGATTTTTCATGCCTTTCATTTTGTTTGCGCCTGGGAGCATGCCGAGCAATTCGTCCAATGGCCCCATTTGCTTCACTTGGCCTAGCTGCTCAAGGAAGTCATCAAACGTAAAGGACATGGAACGAAACTTATCTTCCAGCTCTTTTGCCTTTTTCTCATCGACGTTTGTCTGGGCTTTTTCGATAAGCGAAAGGACGTCACCCATGCCAAGAATTCGCGATGCCATACGATCAGGGTGGAAGGACTCAATCGCATCCAGCTTCTCACCGGTACCGACGTATTTAATTGGGGTTTGCGTGACTGAGCGAATAGATAAAGCTGCACCACCACGTGTGTCACCGTCAAGCTTCGTTAGGACCACGCCTGTAAGCCCGAGCTGTTCATTAAAGCTCTCTGCTACATTGACAGCATCTTGACCTGTCATAGCATCTACAACGAGCAAGATTTCATCTGGCTGCGTGGCCTCTTTAATTTGCTTAAGTTCATCCATCAACCCTTCATCAATATGAAGGCGCCCTGCGGTGTCAATAAAGACGACATCATTATGGTCTTCTTTCGCTTTCGCGACAGCTTCTTTTGCGATGTCGACCGGATTGGCTTCCGTGCCTTTTGAAAACACTGGGATGTTGATCTCGCGTCCCAATGTCTCTAACTGATCAATCGCGGCTGGACGATACACATCGCCCGCAGCTAACAATGGGGTTTTGTTTTGCTTTTTTCGCAGGTGGTTGGCAAGCTTTCCTGTGGTGGTCGTTTTCCCTGCCCCTTGTAGGCCGACCATCATAATAACCGTCGGTGGCTTTTTGCTCATCTCGAGTTTAGCGGATTCGCCTCCCATAAGATTGGCGAGTTCTTCCCGAACCACCTTAATGACCTGTTGACCTGGCGTAAGGCTATCTAAAACCTCCTGCCCAATGGCTCGCTCTTTCACTGTGTTCACAAAGCTTTTAACAACGCGAAAATTGACATCGGCTTCAAGCAATGCCATACGTACTTCACGCATCATTTCCTTTACGTCCGCTTCAGTGACTTTGCCTTTGCCTTTAATTTTTTGCAATGTTGCCTGTAGCCGATCCGCTAATCCTTCAAATGCCAATGCAATCCCTCCTCAACAGTCCAAGATATGGGGTGTTTCACCAAACCAAATGGTCAAACGTCAAACTTGTTTGAACCAGCGTTTGCTCTCTGTGTGGCTTTTGAATAAAAAGAGCCGAGAGAGTACGGTTGGCTAGATGCACTGTCCCCCGGCGTAAAGCTTTTCTATTTACTCGATCGCTTCTATTTTTGCGAGCACCTTCAACGAGGCTTCTGATGCTTTATCATGCTGAAGGCTTGTGCTCAGCTCATCTAGCAGTGCTGATCGCTGATGAAATTTCTCATGAAGCATTAGCTTCTCTTCATAGTTTTCCAATACATTCTCTGTTCGACGTATATTATCATACACTGCCTGACGACTCACAGCAAAATGTTCAGCAATTTCGCCAAGAGACCAGTCTTCACTATAATACAATCGCATGTAGGAATGTTGTTTGTCTGTCAGCAGGGCTGAATAAAAATCAAATAGCCCGTTCATTCGATCTGTCTTATCAATCAATGAATGCTCACCTCGCTGACTTTACGGTTCTTTTTCACATTTTCGATTCGACTAAACTATATCAAGCTCCCTTGCCATCGTCAAGGCTTTCTACTTGAAGCCCTACTCTCTCTCAACCTCTTCAGCAAATAACCCATACACAAATTGTGTGGAGTCAAAGGGCTGAAGATCATCTATCTTTTCACCGAGGCCGATATAACGAACGGGAATTCCCAATTCATGTCGAATCGCCATGACAATTCCACCCTTCGCTGTTCCATCGAGCTTTGTGAGTACGATGCCAGACACATCCGTCGACGCTTTGAACGTTTTTGCCTGACTCAGCGCATTTTGTCCTGTTGTCGCATCAAGCACTAAGAAGACATCATGCGGGGCACCAGGTACCTCTCGTGAAATGACGCGTTTCACCTTTTCTAGCTCGTTCATTAGGTTCACTTTGTTTTGCAGACGCCCTGCTGTGTCACACAAAAGGACGTCCACTTGACGAGATTTTGCTGCCTGAATGGCATCAAACATTACCGCTGCCGGGTCCGAACCGGAGGCTTGCTTTATCACACCTACGCCCGCTCGCTCTCCCCAACGATCGAGCTGTTCAATCGCACCTGCACGGAACGTATCCCCTGCCGCAAGGAGCACAGATTTCCCTTCCGACTTCAGCTGGTGGGCAAGCTTGCCGATGGTTGTTGTTTTCCCTACTCCGTTGACGCCAACGAACAACACAACGGTTAATCCAGATTCATTGATTTTAATTTGTTCTGCCTGGCCGTCATCAAACATTTTTGCCAGTGTTTCAACAATTAATTCCCTTACATCTGCTGGATCCTGAATGTTTTGGCGCCGAACCTCTTCCTTTAGCTTATCAATTAAATGCATCGTCGTTGTTACACCAACATCGCCAGCGATAAAAGCTTCCTCAAGCTCCTCAAAGAATTCTTCGTCGACTTTGCGATACTTTGACATCACGTCATTGACTTTATCTTGAAAGGACGTTCTTGTTTTTTCTAGTCCGTCCTTAAATTTCTCAGTGACCTGCGTTGTCTGCCCATTAATCTTATCTTTAAGCTTCTGAAAAAAACTCAACGTGACTCCCCTTTTCTCTCATAGTTTTTATGCCAGAACCGATTCCTGCGCCTCTTCAAGCTGAACCGATAGCACCTTGGATACGCCTGACCCTTGCATTGTAACGCCATAAAGGACATCTGCTTCCTCCATCGTCCCTTTGCGATGCGTAATAACGATAAACTGTGTTTTTTCGCTAAATCGTTTCAAAAAGCTGGCAAAACGGAATACATTTGCTTCATCCAATGCTGCCTCTACCTCATCAAGCACACAAAACGGAACGGGGCGCGCCTCTAAAATAGCGAACAATAAGGCGATGGCCGTCAACGCCCGTTCTCCCCCAGAAAGCAAGCTTAAATTCCGTCTTTTTTTTCCTGGTGGCTGGCAGACAATATCAACGCCGGATGTCAACAAATGACTCGGGTCAGTTAATACCAAGTCAGCCGACCCACCGCCAAACAACTCAGTGAAGATGCGTTGAAAATGCTCGCGAATGTCTTCAAAATAGTGGATGAAGCGATTTGTCATCTCACTATCCATCTCACCGATTATCTCATACAGCGTTTCCTTGGCTTGTAGCAGATCTTCGCGCTGACTTTGCAAAAACTGGTGACGTTCTGCAATGCGCTCATATTCTTCGATGGCACCGACATTAACACTCCCAAGCTCTTCAATCCCACGTTTAATGAGCTTCACTCGTTCTCTTGCATCTTCTAAATCAAGTTTTAGTGGATATTCCTGTAACGCTTTTTCATAGGTGAGGCCGTATTCTTCTTGCAGCTTCGCCAAATGATTCTCCAACAGTACATCAAGTCGGTTTAGTTTCACGTCTAACGATTGTATGCGCTGCTGTGCAGCCGATATGGACTCTGAAACAGAGCTCAACGCAGATTTTGCAATCCGGACCTTTTCCTGTAAAACGTGCTTTTCTTCAAGCTGCTGTGCAATCGCTGCTTCGCCGTTTTTAATTTCTTCTTTATAGGCGTCAATGTGTTCGCTCAGTTCTTGTTCGCCAAGCTTTCCTTTTGACATGTCTTCCGATAGGAGCTGCAATTCTTCCGTCAAGTCTTTTAACGCCTTGCTTTTTTCGCGGTGCTCCTTCTGGATGCCTGCGACTTTCTCTTTTTGATAATGAAGCGATTCTTGCTCCTGGGCAAGTTGTATTTTCAGCTCCGTACATTGTTCGTTTGTTACTTGCAAGTTTTCTTCTTGGGCTTTTTTATGCTTTTCCTTCTCCATAATTTGCCCATTTAAAAGGTGCACAGAAGCCTCTGCATCGTTGCTGTTTTTCAGAACCACAGCAAGCCGCACTTGAAGTTGGTCAAGCTCAGTGACGACGTTCGTATAGTCCTGATCAAACACCGCAAGATTGTCATTCGCATGCTTTAATTCAAGCGACAGTGATTCCAATTGCCGCGAACATTCCTGCACATTATCCTTTTGAGCAATGTGCTTTTGCTCAAGCGTGACGAGCGCTTGTTTGGCAATTTGTAGCTGTTCTGTTTTTGTTTGAACGTTCGCCTCAGCTTTCTCGATATTTTCTTTCATGCCGGTCCATTGCTCCTGCATGCGGACGAGCTCATTTTTTCGTGAAACGTATGATGATTTCGTCGTCGTCGTTGCCCCACCAGACATCGAACCACCTGGATGCACAACATCACCTTCCAACGTTACAATGCGATGTCTGCGCCCGGTCCGCCCTGCAATGTCATTGGCTGCCGGTAAATCTTTCGCGATAATGATATGCCCTAATAAATGTTTTTTCACGACATCATAAACCGAATCGCTCGCAATAAGCTCACTCGCGACGCCAACAGCCCCTTCATGTTCTTGAAGCAAGCGGTGTGTTGTGTCAGGCAATGTTTTTGTCTGGATGGCTTCTAACGGCAAGAAGGTTGCGCGCCCTGATTTTTTCGAGCGTAAAAACTGAATCGCTTGTCGGGCATTGCCTTCATTCTCCACAACGATGTGTTGCTGTTGCGCACCTAAAGCTGTTTCGATCGCGACTTCATACGCCGCAGGTATTCGTAAAAGCTCTGCCACAGCCCCATGGATGCCTTGAAGCCGCCCGTTTTTTTGCTGGAGGATGGTACGAACGCCTTGATAAAAACCCTCATACCCGTCTTGCATTTGTTTAATAATATTGATTTTCGATTCATGCTCTCGTAAATAGTGGTACGCTTGATAAAGCTTGTCCTTGACATGCTGCACGTTGGCATCTTTAGCGCTCACGTCTTCTTGCGCCTTCGTCAACGTCTTTTTCTCATCCATTTGTCTTTCAGTCGCTTCATGATCGCGCTTTTTTGCTTCCTCAACTTTTGCGCTCAGCTGATTTCGCTCGTCGATCCGACTTTGATTTTGACGCGTTAAACGACGTTGCCGCTCTTCATTCCTCGTTTTTTGATCCTGAAGGTAACGGTATTCATTTTTCGCGGATGCCGCTTCATTCATACGTTCAATGTAATCTGCTTTTAGCGTTTCAATGTCCTTTGCTAAATCATTTTCATTGAGAGCTATAAGAGACTGCTTTTCCTTTAAAGATGCAGCCAGCTTTTCGACAGCACGCTCTTTGTTTTTCAAAGTCGCTGACTCACGTGCAAGCTGGTCTTTGCTCCACGCCACCACATCCGTAAGCTCTTTTTGTTGCTTACTGTAACGGTCTTGGTTTTGGTTCGCATTGCGTTTGCGCTCAGCAAGCACTTTTTTTCGACCTTCAAGCGTTTCTAACTCCTGCTTGTGTCTGAAAAACTGAGACCTTGCTTCTTCATATGTTGTCTCAAGCTGCTCCAATTCTGCCGATCTTGTATTTAATTCAAGACGAACCGCCTCTTGCTTGGTCTTCATCTCATTTGCATTTGTGTTGGCTTCTTCAAGCTTCGTGCCTGTGGTCTGCCACTCTTCGTGAACAAGATCGATGTCCTTTACAGTCACAGCAACCTCAATTTGTTCGAGTTCTTCCTTTTTTTCAAGGTAATCTCGCGCAATGGAAGCCTGGATCTCTAAAGGCTGGAGCTGTCCTCCAATTTCATGAAGGATGTCCTCGACACGATGCAAATTGTCTTCTGTTTCAGACAGCTTTTCCTCTGCCTGCCGTTTTCTCGTTTTGTATTTTAATACACCAGCCGCTTCTTCAAATATTTTTCGCCGATCTTCTGGTTTACTGTTTAAAATTTCATCCACTTTGCCTTGACTGATAATAGAAAACGCTTCTTTTCCAAGTCCAGAATCCATAAACAGCTCAATGATGTCCTTTAAGCGGCAGGCTTGCTGATTAATTAAAAATTCGCTTTCACCAGAACGGAACACACGACGAGTGACGCTGACCTCACTGTAATCGAGCGGGAGTGCGCGACCTTCATTGTCGAGAGTAAGCGTAACTTGAGCCATATTTAACTTCCGTTTTGAATCACTTCCCGAAAAAATGATATCTTCCATTTTCGACCCGCGTAATGATTTTGCAGACTGTTCACCTAAAACCCAGCGGATCGCTTCAGTTACGTTACTTTTTCCACTTCCATTTGGACCAACAACCGCCGTTACGCCTTCGACAAAATCGATGGCGATTTTGTCAGCAAACGATTTAAAGCCTACAATTTCAATTCTTTTTAAAAGCACATCGGTCGCCTCCCTTCTCAAAGCGTATCAGTTGCTGGCATTTGTCATTGCCAGCACTAGGAAGCTCTGATAGTATAATAAAATCAAATGTATGTACAAGGAGTGATGATGGATGGATCTTTCCAATCCAACAGAGGAGCATCTTAGCTATATGTTAGACAGCATTGCAAACAAATTACAGGTCGTAAACCGACGCGTTTTCGAACCTACGTATTATGACCTAACGCATTATGAAAATGTGAAAGACGTTTACGATATGCTAAACCGCAATGCAAACGTTTCATTATCGGAACGAGAGGCGATTTTGGAAGCATTGCGCGCCTGCAGAAAGCAAACTTGACGTCTAGCAAATCAAATTAATTTTATGCCCAGAAGAGCAAAAAGAGCCGCCTTGAAAAATGCCAGCCCTCTTCTGCACGTTTAAACGAGTGCTCATGACATTTTTTCGACCGCTTCAATTGCTTTTCTGGCTGCTTGTTGCTCTGCTTCTTTTTTCGACCTTCCGCTGCCTTGCCCAATAGAATTTCCATTTAAATTAACTGTAGCAATGAACTCACGGTTATGCGCAGGGCCTTTCTCCTCCAAAATGGCATATTCAAGTCCGCCTGCCCCACGTTGTTGTACAATTTCCTGCAATTGGCTCTTGTAATCCATCACATGAGAAAAAGCACCTTCTGAAACGGATGGATATACGCAGATTTCTAGAAATTGATTCACTGCCTCCACCCCTTGGTCCAAATACAACGCACCTATAAATGACTCAAATGCATCTGCAAGCAATGCAGGTCTTTTCCGTCCGCCGGTTAATTCTTCTCCTTTACCGAGCAAGACTAGCTCTCCGAAGTGCAGTGTTTCTGCGAATCGAACGAGCGATGGCTCACAAACAATGGCTGCGCGCAGCTTCGTGAGTTCACCTTCAGACATTTCAGGGTACTTTCGAAAAAGGAACTGTGAAATCATGAGCTCCAATACAGCGTCCCCTAAAAATTCAAGTCGTTCATTATCTTCATACGTTTTGGAGCGATGCTCATTCACATACGATGAATGCGTAAACGCTTGAAAAAGCAATTCTTGATTTAAAAATGACAAGCTAATACTTTCCATGAACTGGGCAATTTTGCGTTTTTGCTCAGCAGTCATATGTTTTGCTCGATAGTCTGACTTCTTGCTCATTGTGTTCCCCCCATCAAAAGCTGTACAGACACACCCAATCGTTTTTGACATACATTAATGTCTGTTCTACTTATTCGCCAGCTTCGCTTGATCTCCTTGACGGGTTCCCAAAATCCCGGCGAAAAACGTTCCACCTATACCTTTCCGCCTCCTATCTATGAAAAGAAAGGAGGGGAAGGTAGCTGGCGTAGGTTACGATTGGCTATTTACAATGTAATCGACGGCATCGCCGACGGTTGCAATTTTCTCTGCATCCTCATCAGAAATTTCCATATCGAACTCGTCCTCAAGCTCCATAACCAATTCAACAACATCCAATGAATCGGCACCTAGATCGTCTTTAAAAGACGCCTCAGTTTTAATTTTCGCTTCGTCTACTCCTAGACGATCGACAATAATTTTTGTTACGCGGTTCAAAATATCTTCATTTGACACATTCGTCACCTCCTCTCAAATTGTCTATTTATTGCATCGTTACATTGCCATACCGCCATCGACATGAAGGACTTGGCCGGTAATGTACGCTGCATCCTCTGAAGCAAGGTAAAGAATAGCTTTAGCTACGTCTTCTGGTTGCCCAAAACGAGCGAGAGGAATTTGCGCCAACAGCGCCTGTGAAACCTCTTCCCCTAGCGATTCCGTCATTTCTGTTTCAATGAATCCGGGAGCAATGGCATTGACGGTAATGTTGCGGCTCGCTAGCTCTTTGGCCACTGTTTTCGTCATGCCAATGACACCTGATTTACTGGCCGTATAATTGACTTGTCCAGGATTGCCCGTTACGCCAACGATGGAAGACACATTAATAATGCGCCCTGAACGTTGCTTCATCATTTGGCGCGTGACAGCCTTCATACAAACAAAGACACCTTTAAGATTAATGGTGATGACATCATCCCATTCGTCTTCTTTCATGCGCATAAGGAGGTTGTCCCTTGTAATGCCAGCATTGTTTACTAACACGTCGACAGACCCAAAAGTTGCAACCGTCTCCTTAATCATAGCAGCTACTTCGTCACTGTCTGCCACATTGGCTTTATAAGCAAATGCGTCGACACCAAGTTCTTTGCATTGGGCTGCAATCGCTTCTGCTTTTTCTTTACTACCCGCATAATTCACAACCACATTTGCGCCTGCCTTTGCCAATTGAAGAGCAATAGCTGCGCCAATTCCTCTGGAACCACCTGTTACAATTGCACTTTTTCCATTCATTTCTGGTCACCTTCTTTTAAAAATTGGACCGTCTCTTGGAAACTTTCAACCGAATTCACAAAACATACCGTTGCGGAGCGCTCTGTTTTTTTGACAAGACCACCAAGCACTTTGCCTGGTCCGATTTCGACAAATGTATCAACACCTTGCTCGATCATATACCGTACAGAAGCTTCCCAATGGACAGGAGAATACAACTGCTCAATAAGGAGGTTGGCGACCTGTTTTCCTTCTGTCACTGCCTGTGCGGTTACATTTGACACAACAGGTATGGCGGCATTACGAAACTCTTTGTTAGCAAGTTCTGCTTGGAATTGCTCGGCAGCAGGTTTCATTAATTCTGAATGGAAAGGGCCACTGACCTCCAGCGAAAGCACGCGTCGAGCTCCAAGTTCTTTTGCTTTTTCCGACAGCACTGCAACCCCTTGCACACTGCCTGATACAACAATTTGACCTGGACAATTTAAGTTTGCCAGTTGAACGATGTCTCCAGCTTCTCTTACTTCTTTCGCCGCTTGCTCAAGAAGTTCTTGAGCAAGGCCAAGCACTGCCGCCATTGCCCCTTCTCCATTGGGCACGGCCTCTTCCATAAGCTCTCCTCGTTTACGGACAAGTGTTACTGCGTCCTCAAAGGATAGCACACCTGATGCGACGAGGGCCGAGTACTCACCAAGGGAGTGTCCTGCCGTAAAGGTCGGAGAAATGCCCTCCTTCTCGAGCAATCGAAGGTACGCAACACTCGTTGTTAAAAGTGCAGGCTGTGTATTTTTAGTTTCGGTTAATACTTCTTTTGGTCCTTTCGCAATTAGCTCTGAAAGACCGAATTTCAAGCAATCATCTGCCGTCGTAAATACTTTCTTTGCTTCTGGTGAGAACTCTTGGATGTCACTCCCCATACCCACTTCCTGTGAGCCTTGTCCTGGAAAAATAAAAGCGATTTTTTTCATACTGATCCTCCTTTTGGACATAGATAAACGATTTTACCTATGCGTCCTTTCTTTGTCTATGAGGATGACTTTTCGTCCTTCATCTGCTCGTGTATTTGTGCAATGACACGTTGCTCTGCCATTTGTACACCTTGAGTAATGGCACTGGCAATCGCCGTGGCATCTGAGGAGCCGTGTGCCTTTATCACAGGCGCTTTTAAACCGAACAAAGCTGCCCCGCCATACTCTGAATAATCCATTTGGTCCTTTAATGCTTTTAGCTTCGGTTTTAATACACCAGCAGCAAGCTTGGCGCTGACAGATGAGGTCAGTGCTGTTTTTAGCATGGAAAACACCGTCATTGCCGTTCCTTCTACTGATTTAAGGGCAATATTGCCTGTAAAACCGTCACACACGATCACGTCGGCTGTCCCAGTCAATACATCCCTTGCCTCGATATTGCCAACAAAATGAAGATCGGACTGCTTTAATAGTGCATAGGCGTCCTTATACAAAGCACTGCCTTTGTTCTCTTCAGATCCTATGTTTAAAAGTCCGATCCGCGGTTGCGTGCGACCTCTTACTTTTTCGGCATAGATGCTCCCCATGGTTGCAAATTGAAAAAGCTGTTCTGCTGTTGCATCCACATTCGCTCCAGCATCAAGAAGGACGACGCCTTTTTGATCGACGGTCGGAAGTGTAGGCGCTAGGGCAGGACGTTCCACCCCTGGGATACGGCCAACAACGAAAAGTCCTGCTGCCATTAAAGCCCCTGTATTTCCTGCCGAAATGCACACATCCGCCTGTTGTTCTTTCACCTCATTTGCCATCAGAACCATAGAGGCTTGCTTCTTTCGCCTCACCGCTCTGACAGGCTCATCTGTGGATAAAATGGTTTCAGTCGTATGTATTATCTGGACGCGCTCATGAGAGGACAGAGATGCTGAAATGACATTCTCATCTCCTACAAGCGTAAAACTGACTGTAGGATGCTGCTGAAGCGCAAGCTCTACCCCATCAAGTACACTTTTTGGGGCATGGTCTCCTCCCATGACATCAATGGCCACCTTCATTCGCTACGTCCCCCTTTGCATGCGTGCTTTCACGATACATTTCAATCGTCCCCTTTATCACCGTTTCCCCACTTACCGTGGATAGGACGTGAACGATGGTGAGCCCTCTCTCATCTGTGCCTTTCACTGTTGCTTTGCAAACGACACGTTCATTTACCGTCACCTGGCGAATGAATCGAATATCCGCCTTAGCTGTTAAAGCAAGTTCGTCATTGATGACTGCGACAGCAAGAGAGTTTGCTTGAGCGAACAAATAATGGCCGCGTGCAATATCCTTATGTGTAAACAAATGCTCCTGTGTAATATCTAAAATTGATATGGCTTGTTGATCAAGCTCTAAATCAATGACTTCTCCGATCACATCTTCTTGGGGCAGCGATTTCAGCGTCTCATCCCATTGCTTTTTAGCGACCGATTTTATTCTCGCTCGCAGCTCTGGTATCGATAGCTCCATTCGATCAAGACGGATTGTCTGTATGCTGACCAGGAATTTCGCAGCAAGTTCCTCATCAGTAATAAATGGAAACGATTGGATCGTCTCCAAAAGCTGGGCTTGCCTCTCTTTTTTTGACAATCTCACGATATACGCCACCTCAGTTTTAAGACTAGGTACTAAAGTCAGTATATGCGTTCGCCTTACTGATTTCAAGAGCCAATCCAACAAATTAGTCTAATTTTGTGGAGAAGAAGGCGTCTTCACGCCGCAGCTTTTCGCGAAGCGGCCCATACAAATCATCTTCCCAAAAGGCTGCGGAGGCGACTAGCTCCGTCGCATCCTTCCGTGCGACCTCTAACGCTCTGTAATCATGTACCATATCGCCTAGACGAAATTCTGGTAAGCCACTTTGCTTGTCTCCAAAGAAATCTCCTGGTCCTCGTAACTCAAGATCACGCTCAGACAAAGCAAAGCCGTCTTCTGTTTCAGTCATGATTTGCAACCGCTCTTTGCCGGTATCTGATTTCGGATCGCCAAGCAAGATGCAATATGACTGATGTTCGCCTCTCCCGACTCGTCCTCGAAGCTGATGCAGCTGGGACAACCCGAAGCGCTCTGCATCATAGATGACCATTAATGTCGCGTTTGGCACATTCACCCCAACTTCTACGACAGTGGTTGACACAAGCAAATCTACCTCGCCCGCTGTAAATTGCTTCATCACAGCCTCTTTTTCCTTAGCATCTAATCTGCCATGCATCAAACCAACGTTGAATTGGTCTTGAAAATACGTATGTAGCTGCTGATGGACATCAATTGCATTTTGGACATCCAGCTGCTCAGACTCTTCAATTAACGGACAAACGACGTACGCCTGTCTTCCCGCGTTTAGTTCCTTAGAAATCAAACTCAGCACGCGTTCCATCATATCGGGCTTCACCCAATAGGTTTCTATCGGTTTCCGTCCTTTAGGTAGCTCATCTATGGTCGACACATCCATTTCACCAAAAACTGAAATGGCAAGAGTTCTAGGGATAGGGGTGGCCGTCATATAGAGAACATCTGTCACTGCCCCTTTATCGCGCAACACACGACGCTGACGAACACCAAACCGATGTTGTTCATCTGTAATGACAAGCCCAAGATCTTTAAATTCCACTTGCTCCTGAATGAGTGCATGGGTACCTACAATAATGTCAATATACCCTTCCTTTAAAGCGTGCAACATATCTCGCTTTGCAGCAGCTTTTAGTGAGCTCGTTAACAAACCAACAGTCACTCCGGTTGCATCAAGCAATGCCGTTAACGATTGCCAATGCTGCTCAGCAAGAATTTCTGTTGGCACCATCATGGCCCCCTGCTTGCCACTCAAAACAACGCTCAATAAAGCAATCGCTGCGATGATCGTTTTCCCTGACCCTACATCCCCTTGCAGAAGCCGGTTCATTCGATAGGGTGCTTTAAGATCAGTGAAAATCTCGTTCAATACTCTCTCCTGTGCTTTTGTTAATGAAAAGGGCAATGTTGCCATGAAGCCTTCTATAGCTTCATTATCAATGGTCGTCGCAACTCCGACAGACGCTTGGCGCTCGTGATGCTTAAAGAGTTGCATTTTTAATTGAAACAACAGAAACTCTTCATATACAAATCGTCTGCGAGCATGCTTTAATTGTGAC
This sequence comes from Aureibacillus halotolerans, assembly GCF_004363045.1. Classification (NCBI taxonomy): domain Bacteria; kingdom Bacillati; phylum Bacillota; class Bacilli; order Caryophanales; family Bacillaceae; genus Aureibacillus; species Aureibacillus halotolerans. Next base: position 450,975 of record NZ_SNYJ01000002.1, on the reverse strand, counting down.
GCCGAAGTAAAAAGATGCAGTTCTTGCAAAGCATGTTTACGAACAGGTAGTTTATACGCGTGGAGCATTTCTTCTGGTAAAAATTCTTCCACGTCATCACCGAACGATTGAAGCGCAGTGTCTATAATGCGCTTAAATTTAGCAGAGGTTAATTCGCCTTTGGCCGGGTATACTGGCACCCGCGCGCTCTTCTCTGCCGTATCACCAACAGTGAGCTTTGTGACCGTCAATTCTGCCCTCGCCCGGTTCCACTTTCCGTTTGCCGTTACCGTAGCTCCTATTTGCAGCTTTGCTTTGTGGAACGCTTGGTTAAAAAACAGCAACGCAATGAGCTGTCCTCCCGACAGAAGCTTGACGGTCATTTTGCTTTTTTTCTTACCGAAAAATTTGACAAGAGGCTGTGTTTGCACCGTTCCTACGACAGTGACTGCTTCGCCATCGACCGCTTCGCGAATGTCACGAATGGAATAGTCTTCGTAGCGAAAAGGAAAATAAAGCAATACATCCTCTACTGTATGAAGCTGATGCTGGTGCAAAAGCTCTGCCTGCGTTGGTCCAACACCATATATGTCGTCTACTGGTCGTTCCGATAGGTTCATGACTGTCCCCTTCTCACATCCGCAATTAGAACAACGCGTCTCATCTGAAAAACATTGAAACGCCCGCTGTACAAGCAACGGGCGTTTTCCTGCTTTTATTCAACTGCTAACAAAAACGGATAAAGCGGTTGTCCCCCACGATGAATTTCGAGCTCTACATGTTCAAACTCGTTCTGGATAAATTCAGTTACCTTTTGTTTCTCTTCATCGGAGACATCCTCACCAATGAGGAGTGTCAACAATTCGTCGTCTTCCTTTACCATTTCCTTGATCAGCTCTTGTATCGCCTGCTGCTTATCGCTATTCACAATCACAATGTCGCTTTCAAGAATTCCCATAAAATCGCCTTTTTGGATCGCCTTTCCGTCAATCGACGTATCACGTACGGCATAGGTAAGCTGTCCTGATTTTACATGCTTTATGGCTTCAGTCATATGCTTCTCGTTTTGTTCTACCGTTTTATCAGGCATAAACGCCATGATGGCGCTAAGTCCTTGTGGAACTGTTTTGGTAGGAATGACATAAACCGCCTTTTTAGAAAGCTCAGCAGCTTGTTTAGCTGTCATCATGATATTTGAATTGTTTGGTACGACAAACACCGTCTCTGATGGAACCTGTGCAATGGCTTCGACGAGTGCCTCTGTGCTCGGGTTCATGGTTTGTCCACCTTGGATAACAACGTCAGCCCCAATGGATGTAAACAATTCTGCGATACCATCCCCCATGGCTACCGTAACAAATCCAAACGGCTTTTCTTCTTTCGTTTCGCTTTCAGTAGAAGCATTTGTTTCAGGGGCATCGTTTTTAATGGCTTCACGATGCTGTTCGCGCATATTTTCGATTTTCATATTTATTAAATTGCCGTATTTCTGAGACAGAGACAATACATCGCCAGGCGTTTCGGTGTGGACATGCACCTTGACAAGGTCCTCATCCGAAACAACAAGAAGAGAATCCCCATAGTCGGCAAGTGCATCTCGGTATTGTTCTTCATCGAACGGCGTTTTTTTAAGTTTGTCTTCTTCAAATTTAACCATAAACTCGGTGCAGTAGCCATACGTAATGTCCTCTGTACGCATAAAGCCTTGGTGACTTTTGTGATGCTCTGCTTTAATCAAATCTTTCATTGTCGGCTTCGTATACGCATTTTCTGGGAGTGCTTCACCTTTTAAGGCAGCCAAAAAACCTTCGTAAATGATAACCAAGCCCTGTCCGCCGCTATCAACGACACCAACCTCTTTCAATACAGGCAATAAAGAAGGTGTTCGTTCGAGCGAGGCTTGCGCAGCATCAACAACGGAGGCAAAAAAGGTCGCCACATCGCTGTGCTTGTCTTTTTCATTCATCGCATGTTTTGCTGCATCCTTTGCCACTGTAAGGATAGTCCCTTCAACCGGCTTCATTACTGCTTTATAAGCCGCATCCACACCAGCTTGTAAGGCTGCCGCCACATCCTCAGAATGAAACGATTCTTTTTTTTCCAGCTGCTTCGCAAACCCACGAAAAAGCTGAGACAGTATGACACCAGAGTTTCCTCTAGCACCCATTAACAGTCCGCGAGCAAACGATGTGGCTACCTTACCCGCATGAGCTGCATCCTGTCGTTTCGCCTCCTGAACACCAGAGGACATTGTGAGATTCATATTCGTTCCTGTATCACCATCTGGTACAGGAAATACGTTCAGCGCGTCCACGGTATCAGCATTGTTTGCGAGGTGACTTCCTCCATGGATCAGCATGTCTTGAAATGTATTTACATCGATTGTGTTTTTTGTCACATTGGCTCCCCCTAGCTATACGTTCGTCACTCGGACACCTTGCACGAAGATGTTCACAGAATCAACTTGCAAGCCGAGTGTTTTATTTAAAGTGTATCGAACCTTTTGTTGAACATTGTAAGCGATCTCTGATATTTTAGTGCCGTAGCTGACAACAATGTACATGTCAATATGCACTTCTTCTCCTTGGCGTACAACGATGCCTTTTGTAAAGTTGTCTTTTTTTAATAGCTCCGCAATGCCATCCTTAATTTGATTTTTCGAAGCCATGCCAACAATGCCATAACACTCGACAGCAGCACCACCAGCAATAGTAGCAATGACGCCCGTATCAATATGGATTCGGCCAAACGTTGAGCTCATTTCAATGGACATTGGGTCGATCCCCCTTTTATAGTTACCCACATCTTACTATATCCTTCCCTTTTTTAAAAGAAAGGTCTTGCCATTTCGGAGAGTTTCATCATTGTTACGGTACAAAGGTGCCAATACCATCTCAGATATCTTCTTTGTGACGATAAGTTCTCGTAGATCATGGCTTTTTTCTTCCATGATCACGGCTTATTGAAAAAGAATGTAAGACCATCACACAATTCAAGGAAAAAGTGACCATGGCATAGCATAGCCGATTTATCTTTACTCAACTTTCGCACCTTACATTTGGTAGACACGCTTAGACATAACTAGGTAAACCTGAAATTCATTGTTGGGGTTTCTTCTTATACAAACTGCCATACGCTCGCTTTCACCCTAAAGGGTACAAGTGCAACATCGATTCGAGAAGACCTCATCGTGTTTTCTTTGCCGCTGGAGTCTCGCTAGTGGCTGCTTTTAATGATCCGCATTTATGATTTAATCACAATTAAGAAAGACTCTTATAGTGATGTGGGGGTAGAAGTCAGTTTCATTACTGAGAGACGACCTTTTAGAAATACAAGGTTGTGAGCACCGATACTTTTATATTTATTTTATACAGCAGGTCATGTTTTGGAGAGTTCCATTGACCTATGTCACCTCGTGTACACTCAAGCACAGCCAGCGTTGAAGTTGATTTCGCACTGACCAAGGTGTCAAAATTATAAACAAACCGTAAGCCCACCGCTGCATCAATACTGAATTAGGTGATATAACTTTGCATGAAACGATGCACTAACTTGCCTTTAAAAAAACAATTTACGCAGAAACAAACATCAGCGTAGTCAAAATACGTAGACTCCAGCGGCAAAGCAAACACGACGAAGTCATTTTGAGTCGATGTTGCACTTGTACCCTTTAGGGTGGAACAGCGCGAGCTGAAGATCCCGGAGGAAAGCAAGACTCCGAGGAAGCTGAAGCCGTGCCCGCGGAACGCGAAGTATTTTGACGAAGCGACAGTATTTTCTTTTCACCCTTAAGGACATAAGCGCAACATCGACTCAGAAGTACGCTTCGTCATGATTTCTTTGCCGCTAAAGTCTCGCTAGTGGCTGCTTTTGATGATGCAATCATTTATTATGATGTGACATAATTAAAAAGGGACTCATCTAGAGTAAAAGCAAGCGAATGACAGCTTTCCTATAGAAGACACTCAAAATCTCTCTTCATCAAAGCTCAGCCAAAAAGTTTGCATATCCCAAAAAGTCCTGTATACGACCAGTTGAAACGAACAACTGAGTATGGTACATTTGTATAGTATGCATGAAATAATATACTTGGAAAGTGTATTGAAAGAAGGAGGGACCGCATTATGGCTCGTAAATGTGTTATTACAGGGAGACGTACACGTACTGGAAACAGTCGTTCTCACGCTTTGAATTCGAATAAACGTACTTGGGGAGCAAATGTGCAAAAGGTACGTATTCTCGTCAATGGCAAGCCAAAGAGAGTCTATGTATCAGCGCGTGCGCTCAAATCAGGCAAAGTTGAACGTGTGTAACAACTGAGTAAGCATTTGTACATGTGTAAAAAACCGTCCTCTCGAAGGGCGGTTTTTTATATCGAAAATGAACAATGAAGACAACAACGAAACCTCAGCTTTTAAAAATGCAGTCGAAAAGCGGCTTTTTTTGAAGCATTGAACACCGGTAAAACAAAACGTGCGGTCGTCATGCGACGGATTCATATCCCGACGTTTACAAGTCTTGTTTTTTTCGGACCCTCTTCAAAAAAAGAAAGCACCTCCAAGGGCGCTGGTCTTGTCTTACTCTTTTTTTATTGAGGCTAGAATAACTCGTACAAAACCTCCTAGGAATCTAGGGAGCTTAATCGTATAAAATTTCATAGGATTCCCTCCTCGTACTCACTTGGCTTGCCAATGCAAGAAACCGCTTGGCTCCTCTTCTACTACAGTATATTCAGCATCTCAAAAATAGTACCTATTCTTTTTCATTTCTGTCTCGACTTCGTATCATAAGTAGCCGCCCTGTACAAAAATCAAGCTGTGCCTGTTGTGCTGAAAATTCATTGCTCACGCAGCGCGTGCTGTTTCTCTCCAAGGTAAAGCTTTGCAATGGATATTTTACTCCCTTAAGCGTGAGACCTTCTACAGACGCTGTAACGGCGTGAAACGATAGGTACGTGTACAAAGAATTGTTTTGAAGGGTGTACGAACCGCTCGTATACATTGAAAGCTCATTCCAGCGATCAATTATAACGACATTGACCCCTGAATCAATAGCGCCTTCAAGCATACCGATGCTGCCTATAAAATGATCAAGCCTTCCACCTGTCGCCCCATAGATCTCCAATCGTGCTGGTTTTTGCGCGAGTGCCCATGTCACACAGAGGGCTAAATCGGTATCATTTTTTTCTTCTGGATAAAGATGTTTTGCGCCTGCATCGCTTGAACTGTTTAACCAGGCTTTCCCTTCTGGCGAGTCAAAATCGCCAAACACTGCAATTGGATCAATGCCCTCGTCTTGAAGAACAGCTGCACCACGATCTACGCCAATCCAATAGTTCCGGTTCTTCACGCATTCGTCGATAGGTACATTTTCCATTGGTCCGCCTGCCATGATACGCCATACACTCATTCTTATCACCTCTGTTGGTATTATCGCTAATTTTTCTCCATCCAACAAGAGGAACAAATTATACAGCCGGCAGGCGGAAAAAGCAGCAATTCATTACTTTAACCCGCTCGTGCTAATGCCCTCAACGATATAGCGTTGAAAAAGGAAGAAGATCAGAATGACCGGAATCAAGCTGACTACGGACATTGCAAACATTGCCCCCCAATTTGAAAGCGACTCATTGTCTAAGAACATTTTCAATGCCATTGAGACTGTGTATAGAGAAGGCTTATTTAAATACAACAACGGCCCAAGCAAGTCCTCCCAACGCCAATAGAATGAAAAGATAGCTGCCGTAGCCATGGCAGGTGTCACGAGTGGCATAATAATACGCACAAACAGCTTGAATTTACCACATCCATCCATCACTGCCGCTTCATCCAACTCTCCTGGAATCGTTCGGATGAACTGAATGATTAAAAAGATAAAAAATGGGTGACCAAAAAAGCTTGGGACAATAATCGGGTACATTGAATTTAACCAACCAAGCTTTGCAAAGAGAATATACTGCGGGACAAGGACAACATCGTTCGGAAGCATCAAAGTAAACATCATCACGATAAACCAAAAGCCTCTTCCTTTAAATTTCAAGCGAGCAAACCCAAAGGCGACGAGAGCAGAGGAAAACGTGGAGCCTATCGTTGAAATGATAACGATGATGAGTGAATTTTTAATAAACGTTGCAAAGGTAAAATCGCCTATGCCTTGCCACCCATCTGCGTAATTGCTCCAAATCCATGGATCTGGGATAAGCGACTCTGCCGTCACAAAAATATCAGTGCTTGGTTTAAAGGAACTCATGACAAGCCACAACACAGGATACAGCATCAGAAAAGCGCCGGCAGCAGCGACCAGATGATACATCCATTTTCTTGTGAGTTTTGTTTTCATATCATTTGCCCCCCTTTGTTTCATAATGAACCCAAAATTTGGAGGACATAAATAGAATCGCTGTAAAAATGCCTATGATGACGAGCATGACCCAGGCCATTGCTGAAGCATATCCCATATTAAAAAAAACAAAGCCTTGCCTAAATAGATAAAGGGAATACAAAAGCGTTCCGTCCATTGGGCCGCCTTCTCCTTTAGAAATAATGTACGCGGGAACAAACGTCATAAAAGCGCCGATGGTTTGCATGATCATATTAAACAGAATGACCGGCGTCAGCATTGGCATGGTGATCTTGAAAAAACGTTGAAAGGGATTGGCTCCATCAACATCTGCTGCTTCATACAATGCCACTGGGATGCCCTTTAAACCCGCAAGGAAAATGAGCATTGAAGAGCCGAATTGCCACACAGACAAGCTAATGAGCATGCTTAAAGCTGCATCTGGATCGCCAAACCAGGAGACGGACGGAATCCCCAAAAAGACCAACCATGAATTCACTACACCATCATCGCCAAACAAATTCCGCCACATAATGGATACAGCAACGCTACCACCGATAATCGAAGGCAAATAAAAAAGCGTACGATAAACGCCTATCGCTCTTGAGGTTGTATTCAAAAGCATCGCCACTGCAAGAGCAAAAGCGAGCCGTAAAGGAACACCTAAAAAGACATATAAAAAGGTCACTTCGATCGACTTCCAGTATTTAGGGTCATTCGTGAACATTTCGACGTAATTATCGATACCTACCCATGAAGGGGTCGATAAAAGGTCATAATCTGTAAAAGATAAATACAAAGACGCAAGGATTGGAATAAAAGTAAACGCTAAAAAGCCAAAAACAAAGGGTGAAATAAACGCATACCCTGTAAGATTTTGTGAAAGTGATGGTTTCATCAATGAACTTCCTTTCTTTCAGCGAGTGACGAACTGATCACTCCGGTGCATTTTGATGGACAAGCATTACTTGAAAAGCCATAGCTGAACAACTTCATCAGCTATGGCTCTGGCAACCCTTACTTTAAGATACCTTCCGCTTGAGACCTGAACTGCTTCGCGGCATCCTCAGCACTCATACGCCCAAATTCCATTTGTTCAGTTACATCTGCAAGTGATGCATACAACTCAGCAGCCCCGGGCGGATCAGGCGGGTCCATCGGAGAACTGTTGTCTTTCGCCCATGCCACATAGTCAAATACTTTTTGTTTTACTTCAGGTAGCTCAGGTTTGATCGCTTCAAGCACTTCTGTTGAAACAGGCACTCCACGATCCCCTAAGATGATTTTATTGGCTTCGATATTGTTGACCCAAAAATCGATAAACTTGGCGGCTTCCTCTTTGTGTGCTGAGCTCTCTGCAATTGAGAAATACATACTTGGCTTTAAATACAAGCCATCTTCACGATTAGGTCCAGGCATATGCTGCATGGCGAGTGGCTCATCAGACACCTCAGAAAGAGCGATAAACTGATTCGACCATTGCCAAATGCCAATCCCCTCGCCTTTGACGACAGGATTATCTCCATATCCCTTCAGTTGTGCTTTAAAATCCGGTGCAGGCGCAGCACCCTCAAGCACTAAATTTTGAAGCATGGAGAAAAAGTCAATGAAATGCTGATCATCGTCATAGCCTAGGGCCGTACCGTCTTCATTAAACAATGACTCCCCTTTTGTTCTTAGATAATACCCAAAAAACACTTCTGGTCTCATCCCGCCGTCAAAGAACAAGTCGTGTTCGGCGGCCTTGAGGGCAATTTCCTCGTAGTCGTCCCACGTCCAATCCTCTGGAAGCTCCTCCACGCCTATTTTCTTTAACGTCGCAGGATTGTACTGAAAATTCACTACATTCTCTCCAAGGTTAAACCCATACAGTTTATCGCCAACCTTACCACCTGAAATTGAATTTTCATTCATCGCTGATGTATCAATGATGTCTCCTGTATAAGCGGTTAAATCAGCAAGCTGGCCTTTTTCTCCATATTGGGCTAAGTACGATATATCCATTTGAATAATATCAGGAAGTTCATTGGCCGCTGCTTGTGGCGCGATTTTTTTCCAGTAGTCATCAAAGTTTGCATACTCAGGATTGATTTTTACATTTGGGTTTTCTTTTTCATACATTTCAATGACTTCTAGTGTATAGTCATGACGAGTTTGTTCACCCCACCACGCAAATCGGAGTTCTACCTGCTCCCCATTACTGTCAGCGCTTTCATTTTCACCATTTGAGCCTCCCGAAGGTGCACCTGAGTCCCCACATGCAGTCAAGAACAACAGACCTAAGGAAAGTGCGGCACCCATCCACTTATGCTTCATACGCATCCCCTTTTCTTTATGTTTTTAGCTTTCCTAACAAACCAAGTGTACATGTATGCGCTTACGTTCGGAATTAAAAAATCCGTGATTTTCCATCAAATATCAGTGTTGTTTACGAATGAGCATGCGTTTTTTTATACTCTGTCGGTGTATAACCTGTTTCTCTTTTGAACACTTGACTGAGGTAATGGGGGTTGTCACCAAAACCACATGCATCGGCAAGCTCTGTGATACGGGCGTGCGCATCCGTGGCTAATGACACTTTCACCTTTTCAATACGAACGCGGGTGACATAAGCTGAAAACCGCTCCGCTTTCTTTTGTTTAAACAATTTTCCGAGGTAGTCTGCATTCATATGCAAATGATGCGTGGCAATCCATTGCAGTGTTAATTCAGGGTTTCCGAAATGCGCATGAACAAGTTGCTCTATCTTTTTCACAGGACACTGCGTTTCAGATCTAATTGGCTTTGAAAGCTCTTGCTCCTCTCTCGATTTTGTAAGCTCACTTAGCGCTTTCAGAATGGTCGTTTCATTGCAAGGTTTTAGAAGATAGTGTCGTATACCGTAAGTCATTGCCTGTCTCGCATAGTCAAAATCTCGAAAGCCAGACAATAAGACGAAATCGATCGCTGGCCATTGCTGCTTGACGCTTTTTACTAGTTCTAGACCATCCATGACAGGCATGCGAATATCCGCAACAATAATTTCCGGCTCAACGTCAGGAATTTTTTCAATGGCCTCTGCCCCATGTCTTGCCGTCGCAACTAAGCTTGTACCTGCTTCGTTCCATTTGACCAACTTAGCGATGCCTTCAAGAATGATTCGTTCATCATCAACGAGCATGACTTTACACATTGACCTCATCTTCAAGCCTCCTCATCGGAAGAATTATTTTTATTTCCGCGCCTTCCACTCGCTTTCCTATTCGTATACCGTACTCAGGGCCAAACAACAATTGAATTCTTTCATCGATATTGGCGAGTCCAATCCCCGTCCCTTTAGGTGTCACTTCGCCTCGTTGAATGGCCTCCATTAAATTGATAGGCACACCCGGACCATTATCAATAACGGAAATGAAAATTGAGTCATTTCGTTCTTCGGCTCTCACTTGAATCGTACACTCCGCCATCGACTGCTCCAACACATGAATCACAGCATTTTCAACGAGAGGCTGAATAGAAAGCTTTGGCACAAAGGCGTTCAAACAGCGGTCATCTATCTCGAAATAAAAGGACAAACGTTCCTCAAAGCGCATGGATTGAATATTCATATAGTGCGAAACCGTTTCCATTTCATCCCGAAGCGACACAAGCGCTTCATCCATCTGCATCGCATTGCGAAGAAGAAACCCCAACGATTCAACCATACTTGATATTTGCTTTTGTCCAGAGAGCTTTGCCGACCAATTAATTGCCTGCAGTGTATTGTTCATAAAGTGTGGGTTAATCTGTGCTTGCAAGGCTTTGTATTGACTTTCTTTGATTGAAAGTTGTTTTGAATAGTTGTCGGCGAGTAAGGTTTTTATTTTCATTCCCATCACCTGAAATTCTTTGTGCAATTGACCAATTTCATCGTTCGGGTAAATATGAACATCGCCCTTAAATGAACCTTGCTGTAGATGCTTCATTTGCGATAGCAGTTGCTCGATAGGATTTGTCATTTTATTTGAAAACCAATGTAGAATCGAAAGCATAAGCAAAAAAAGCAGTACAAATAAGAAAAAGACGAGATTTTTCACCTGCTGAATACGTTCGAAGATGGAATCGTAGGATGTCAAAATATAATAATGCCAGCCAAAATCCTTTGAGGTGTATTTCGTAACAAAGTACTTCTCTTCCTCACGCTTTACTATGGCGTACCCTTTTGTAGCAAGAAGTGCCTCTTCAATTTCGTGCTCAAGCTCCTGTGAAACATCTGAATAAAGAGTATTCTGTCCTCGAATATAAAAATTCGTTTCTTGGCTACCTAAAATTAACTTTGCCTCCTGAACCATCTGATCTAAATTCACATGCATCGCTAGTGTGCCAAGTGGAGATAAAGACAAATGGCGATACGAGCGAATTTGTCTGGCGAGTGTAATGCCATCATGATCATTGAGTAGTGGCAACCATACACTGCTTCCTCCAGCCTGTTCAGCCTTTGCTGCGACAATGGAATACTCAAGAGGAGTGAGTGAGATAGGATTCATTCCGACGCTGTATTCGGTTCCAAAACGATCATAGACATAAATATACGGACTGTACTGACGATAGTCTCCAAGGTCTAACATACGGACTCGAAGTTGTTCAGCCATAACGTACTGCTCATAGCGTGATTCCCCCTCCTCGACCTCAAACAGCAATTCCTGAATATACGGATCTGTAATCAAATTAAAGGAGAGATCATCTAATGACCTTAATTCATTTTCAATTTGAAGCGTCATCATTCGTAGCACCTTGGAGGATTCTTGGTGCATTTTTTCATCGTATTCCTTAAATACGAAATTTTGTAAACTCCACGTTGACCATGCAACGATGAGCAAAAGCATGACAAATAAAAACAAGAGCTTTTTTCGAATGGGCCATGAAAGAAAAAAATGCAAAGGATTTGAAGTCACCAAACGATTCACCTACAATTATTATGTCTGTTTATTTTTGATTCTCCTTTGTTTTATTTTGGTAAATTTTGATTATACGCATTTTTTCTATTTTTTGCAAGATCATCTTCTTTTTTTTCGCAAAAAAAAAAGCTCCAAATAGGAGCTTTAAGCAATTGAACTAACGTTAAATAAGTACTCATTTGACAATAAGGATTGCCTAGCTTGATAACCTGGTCCCTTACCTGTTTTTGAACGCTGAATAGAACCTCTACTTACTACCTGCAGCGAGGCGCAATTCCTCCACCGCTTTTTTTCGATCGCTGCTTTGAAAGATCGCTGAGCCTGCAACAAAGACATTGGCACCTGCTGCCGCACAGTCTGCAATGGTTTCTTTTGTAATACCGCCGTCGACCTCAATTTCGATTTGGCGATTTGCACGTGTGGCTAAGTCATTGGCTTGTGCAATTTTTTTCACGGTTTCTCGAATTAACGACTGCCCGCCAAACCCTGGGTTGATCGTCATAATTAAGAGCAAATCAATATCCTGAATAATGGCATCAAGTGTATGCACTGGCGTTGCTGGATTAATCGCAACACCAGCTTTGCAGCCAGCGTTCTTGATTTGCTGTAGCGCTGAATGTAAATGGTTCGTTGCCTCTTGGTGGATCGTAATGATATCGGCGCCTGCGGTCGCATACGCATCAATATATCTTTCAGGGGCATCAATCATTAAATGGACATCAATTGGAATAGAGATGCTTGGTGCGATGGATTGTAGGACAGGCAGACCAAACGAAATGTTTGGTACAAATGCGCCATCCATCACATCAAAATGGATGTAGTCGGCACCTGCTGCTTCGACGTCCTTCAACTCGTTTTTCAACTGGCCAAAGTCGGCTGCTAAAATGGATGGGGCAATTTTGTTCATAGGTTTGTTAATACCTCTCTTTACGATCCTTAATCTCTTCAAAAAATTGCTGGTAGTGCTTGTAGCGAAAGTCAGCAATGTCTCCATGTTCCACTGCGGCTTTCACAGCACATTTTGGTTCTTTCATATGTGTGCAGCCTCTAAATCGGCAATCCGCCATGATAGGATGAAAATCAATAAAGTATTGACTAAGCTCCTCCGCGGAGGCGATCGCATCAAAATCCAAGGAACTAAACCCAGGGGTGTCTGCAATCCAACCACCACCAACTGGCAACAACTCCACATGACGTGTCGTATGCTTTCCTCGTCCTAAGGAGCGGGAAATTTCGTCGGTTTTCAAAGAAAGCTCTGGGGCAACTGCATTCAATAATGAAGACTTCCCAACGCCTGATTGCCCCGCAACAACACTGATCTTGTCTTGAATAAGTGGAAGGAAATGGTCAAGTCCGTTTTTCGTTTCCGCGGATGTCCACATCACCTGGTACCCCATTTGTTCATAGACGTTAACTTGATTCTTTAGCGGGGCAATATCTTCTTCATTTGGCAAATCTGTTTTACTTACACAAATGATTGGTTCAATATCATAGGCCTCAATAACAACTAAAAATCGATCAAGCAAAGTAGTTTGAAAATCGGGCTGACGTGCTGAAAACACAAGCAGGGCTTGGTCAATGTTAGCGATTGGCGGACGAACAAGAGCATTTTTCCTCGGTTTAATCTCAAGAACCATTTCGTCGACAGGCGCAAAAACAACTTGATCGCCAACGAGGGGAGATTCTCCGGTCTTTCGAAACAACCCTCTGGCTTTACATTGATAAACCTGCGTATCTGTTTGCACGTAGTAAAACCCACTCAATGCTTTAATTATTTTTCCTTCCGTTGTCATGAAAGCCTCCTAATTGGTTAACTCATCATAAGTAACCGTTCCAGTATCGACCGCTTCGCCATCGAGCGTTATTCTGTACTCTGCGCTCTCGTTGTAGGCTAGCGTCACCTCAAACTGGATATCCGTTGTTTCTGTAATTTCTTGTTCGACGATCGCTTGCGTAAGATTGTTGCTCAGATCATTGACATAGACTCGCACGACGGCGGTCTCATTTTGACTGTCAAAAAATCCGTTTCCGTTATTTCCATTGTTTCCGTTGTTTCCGTTGTTGCCATTACCGTTTCCGTTTCCGTTGTTGCCACGGTTCCCTGGACCATTGTCAGGTTCAAATACAACAGTGACGGTTTTAGTTCCAGTCACTGGTGGCGGTCCTTTTGACAATGTGACTGAGATCGGATCACCATTTTGCATTGTCGTGTTTGCTGGTGGGTTTTGACTTTTCACATGACCTGCTGGAATCTCCTGATCGAATTCTTGTTCATTTGCAATCGAAAGTTTTAAGTTGTGTTCTTCTGCGTAGGCTTTAACTTCTTCCTCAGACATCCCTCTCATATCCTGCAGCAATAACTCTGGTCCACGACTCACTTCTAAAGTGACGGTTGTCTCTTCTGGAACAACCATCGTATCCACAGCTGGAAACTGTTCAACAACGAGTCCTTGCGGTTGCTCAGAATCAACCTCATACATTTTTACAGTGTAGCCTTTTAGCTCCAACTCTCTCTTCGCATCGTCACCTGAGCGTTGTACGTAGTTGTCAAAAGCAACCCTTTCCTGACCTGTGCTCACCTCAAGTGTAATTTCAGAACCGTCCTTTACCATATCTCCTGCTTCAGGCTGTGTTCCAATTGCATGCCCTTCGTCAACATCGTTGCTCGACGTCTCTTTAATCGTCACTTGAAAATTCTCTTTGGCTAACGTCACTTGCGCTTCAACTTGAGAAAGGCCAGCGACTTCTGGCACCTCCACCTCATCAGGCATCATTAACGAAGGGAGCCATAGGAGAGCAGCGGCAAAAACGCCACCTAGAAACACAAAGATAAGCAGTCCCCAGAGAAGGATCTTTGACCAATTCTTTTTTTTCTTTTTATCGACCTTGGCATTGTTTTGCTCAGACGACTTTGGTTTTTTCGACTCATTCTCACTGCTATTCAAAGCAGGGTGTGTTTTCGTATCTGCCACGGTTTCATGAAAAGATTTAGGAAGGACAGGAACAGCTTTCGTTTTCTCATCCTCGTCATTTGGCGGTATATACTTGTCTTCATGCAGACGATCCGCATCAAGCACCGACATTAAGTCCGTGTGCATTGCTTCAACAGACGTGTAGCGGTGCAGTGGGTCTTTTGCACATGATTTTAAGAGTACGTTTTCGACGCTTTGCGGAAGGTCCGGTTTCAATTGTTGAATCGGTGGCAGTTCATTTTGTAGATGCTTTAAGGCAATCGATACGGCTGTTTCGCCTGTGTAAGGAGCCTTGCCGCTGATCATTTCATACATCACAATGCCAAGTGAATAAATATCCGATTTTTTATTTGCCATGCCCCCACGTGCCTGCTCGGGCGATAAATAATGGACGGAACCAAGCAACGAGTTCGTTTGTGTCATTGTCGTTGAGCTTAAGGCAACGGCAATGCCAAAGTCCGTCACTTTCGCGTCTCCCTGTTCATCGATAAGCACATTTTGTGGCTTAATGTCACGATGAATAATTTGGTTTTCGTGCGCTTGCGTAATCGCTGATGTCAGTTGAAGCATAATATCGACAACGACATCGACAGAGAGTGTTTCATTGTGTTGAATATATTGCTTTAACGTCTGCCCTTTCACATATTCCATCACCATGTAATACGTGTCTTCCTGTTCACCAATATCATAGATGTCGACGATGTTTGGATGGGAAAGGCTTGTGGCTGCTCTTGCTTCACGTCGGAACCGTTTAATAAACTCGTCATCCTTAGAGAATTCAGGCTTTAAGACTTTCACAGCCACTTCACGATCTAAAATCATGTCCTTTGCGAGGTAGACGTTCGCCATCCCTCCGCCACCAATATAATCAAGAATCTGATAGCGGCCGTCTAAATGATCACCTATCATCCCATGACTCGCCTGCCTTCTTCACACGGTTCGTTGTAAACGAGAGCTACGGATATATTGTCCTCGCCACCAGCAAGGTTTGCTGCTGCGATCATGGCTTCTGCTTTTTGGTCTAAGCCCTTTTCCTCTGAAAGAAGCGAATCCAGCTCCTGATCCGTCACTTTATTTGATAAACCATCTGAACAAAGCAAGACATACTCCCCTTGCTCCCATTCAAACGATTGCACATCAGGTAAGACGTTTTCATCCGTCCCCAATGCTCTTAAAATTATATTTTTTCGAGGGTGATACTCTGCGGCTTCCTTCGATAATTCACCAGAACGCACAAGTTCATTGACGAGCGTATGATCGTCAGTAACTTGCCTGAATAACGACTGCCGCTTCACGTAACCACGACTGTCCCCTATATGGGCTAACGTCACATAGGTCGGGGTACAAATGGCGCTTATCAATGTGGTCCCCATGCCATTGCATTCCTTATGGGTTTGCGCATAGGCATGCATTTTCACGTTCACCTTTTGTACCGTTTCTTGAATCCACGCTTCTGTTACTGTAGGACTCCCGAAAACGGGACGTTCCTGCCATTGCAGCATAAGCTCTTCAACTGCCATGGCGCTGGCCACATCTCCTGCACGATGACCGCCCATACCATCAGCAACAATCGCGAAACATTCAGTGTCGTTGCCTTCAATGGCCACACTGTCCTCGTTGTGCTCGCGGACAATCCCTACATTTGTACTGTAGAATGTTTTCATGACCGTCTTCACCTCGTCTCTTCTTTCCGCTCCTTCGCCCTTAACTGGCCACAAGCAGCTTCAATATCGTGTCCTTGTTCACGTCGGACCGTCACATTTACCCCTTTTTTCTTTAAGGTAGCTACAAATGCTTGAATTTTTTCCGGTGGTGTTCTGACATAATCACGTTCAGGCACATGATTGACCGGAATGAGGTTCACATGGCATTTTAATGAACGGATCAGTTTCGCGAGCTTCAACGCGTGGTCAACGGAATCGTTAACACCTCCGAATAGTCCATACTCAAAGGTAATTCGACGACCCGTTTTGGTTGTATAGTACTCAATGGACTCCATCAACCTATCGAGAGGATACGCCTTTGCAATCGGCATTAACTGCTCACGCAATTCCTGTGTCGGTGAGTGCAAAGATAGCGCAAAATTAATTTGCAAAGCTTCATCTGCAAATTTATAGATTTTCGGTACAATTCCACTAGTTGACACGGTAATATGTCTTGCTCCAATATGCAGCGCTTTTTCGTGATTAATGATTTTCAAGAATGCCATCATCTCATCGTAATTATCAAACGGTTCGCCAATGCCCATAATAACGACATGGCCAACACGCGCCTCAATGTCATCCAGAACTTGCTGTACTTTTACGACCTGAGCGACAATTTCACCTGCTTCTAAATGGCGTTTTAAACCACCTAACGTTGACGCACAAAAAGAACAGCCGATGCGACAACCGACCTGGGTCGTCACACAAACAGAGTAGCCATAATCATGTTTCATTAGCACGGTTTCAATGGAATACCCGTCCGTAAGCTCAAACAAGAATTTCATCGTGCCATCTTTCGCTTTTTGCTGCACAATCGTGTTTAACGTTGTAAAGTCGAAAGACGACTCTAGCAAGGACCGCAACGACTTAGGTAAATTTGTCATGTCTTCAAAAGCGAATACTCGCTTTACATAGAGCCATTCAAAAATTTGATCAGCACGAAAGGCAGGTTCTCCATTGTCTTTCAACCACTGCTTCATATCATCGTGCTGAAGACTATAGATGGAAGGAAGCTGATCAATAGGTTTCATATAAGGTTTTTGCTTTTGTTGCTGCACTGTCATTTTAATGCACCTTCTTTTTTTGTAATGCTGTCACATAAAATCCATCTGAATTCGCCATATGTGGCAAAAGTTGCACGTCACCGTTTTCCGTCCACGCCTCTGCTGGGATCGTTTTGGGCATACGCTCCTTCAGGGATGGATCACGTTCAAAATCATTTTGCTCTGAGAGAAACAACGTGATGACATCCGCGTTTTCAGCCGCATCAATTGTACAAGTGGAATACACAAGCCGTCCACCAGGTTTTAATAGCGGAGCAACAGCTCGTAAAATGTCCTGTTGAACTGTGGCTAAGCGCGTAATGTCTTCTTCCTGCTTTGCCCATTTAATATCTGGCTTACGGCGTATAACACCAAGTCCACTACACGGCGCATCGACAAGAATATGATCAAAACTTTCAGGAGCAAACACTTCGCTTGCCTTCCGAACATCAAGCGTCTGTGTATGGATAGATGCAAGGTCAAGCCGCTTTGCCTGTTGTTCAATGAGCTTTGTTTTATGGGCATGCAGATCAAGAGCATCAATTCGACCCGAGTCCTTCATCAATTCTGCCAAATGCGTCGTTTTTCCTCCTGGCGCTGCGCATGCATCAAGGATTTGCTGGTTGGATGTCGCCCCTACTGCATGGCCAACGAGCATAGAGCTCTCATCCTGTACCGTCACGTCCCCTTCATGATAAGCGGGCAGCCTCGCGATATTGCCTTTATAGAACACAGCTTCAGGAGCGAGAGTTCCTTTTTCAAAAGCCTCTTCTTCGGACGCAAGTAAAAATTCATCTCTCGTCCACTTATTCGTGTTCACTCTACCTACTGACGGCGGTGGTGTCATATTAATTTCTAACATACGCTCCGTCGCTTCTAAACCGAACTGTTTGAGCCATCGGTTGACAAGCCAACGCGGATGACTGTACTGCACGGACAAGCGCTCGCCAAGGTCTTCTATACGACTCGGATCTGGCCAACCTTCGCGCTGTGCTGAACGCAGGACCGCATTGACAAAACCTGAAATGCCTTTATGACCTCGCTTCTTAGCAATCGTGACGGCTTCATTTAGAATCGCATGGTCTGGAATACGATCAAGTAGAATCATCTGATAAGCTGACACCCTCAAAAGGTGACGCACCCATGGCATCAACTTCTTCTTTTTAATGAAAGGAGCAAGACTATAATCCAGCAGTAGCTCATTTTGCACAGTGCCATACACTAGTTCAGTTAACAACCCCGAATCACGCTCAGGCAACCGTGCCTTTTCAATCGCGTTGTGCAACGCTAGATTACTATACGACTTTGATTTATCAATATCTTCTAAGAGCTGAATGCTCAGCTCACGTACGCTTAATTGCTTCAATGAGAACCTCCTAATACAACGCCTGGAGTCAAAGGGCTGGCTTGGCCACGGGCAAAATCAGCCGCGGGCATCCGCTTTTTCCCCGCAGGTTGAATGTCTGTGACGACAAGTACACTTTGCTGACCACACGCCACAGACACACCATGCTTATCTACGGAAAGGATCGTACCGGGCGGTTGATCGGTTGTCATTTCAATTGATTCGCCCCACCAAATTTTCATCACTTGGTCTTTTATTTCCGTAAAAGCGACTGGCCATGGATGGAGTCCTCGTATATGTGCTGCTACTTTGTGGTTAGGCTGTGACCAATCAATGATTTCTTGGTCGCGTGTAATGTTAGAAGCAAATGTCGCCTTCGTACTGTCTTGAGGCGTCGCTACCACTTTGTTTTCCAATAGATCCGGAAGCACACGCAGCAGTAAATCCGCTCCAAGCACACTTAGCTTTTCATGAAGTGACCCTACATGATCCTCTGTCGTAATCGGCAGAGCTGATTGTGCAATGACCGGTCCAGCATCTAGTTTTTCCGCCATATACATGATCGATATTCCTGTTTCTTTTTTTTCTTGCATGATGGCGTAATGGATCGGTGCACCACCTCGAAGCTCTGGAAGTAATGAGGCATGCACGTTGACACATTTCGCTGGCGGGGCATCCAAAATCGCCTTTGGCACAAGCTGTCCATACGCAGCCGTCACAATCAAATCCGGTCTGAGATCCAACACTTGTTGAATTCCTTCTGCGGTATTTAACCGTTCAGGCTGAAGCACAGGAAGGGCATGCTTCTCGGCTTCTTCCTTTACAGGCGATGGGGTGAGCACGCGTTTTCTGCCCTTTGGCCGATCAGGCTGCGTGACTACGCCAACAACAGTAATCTCCTGGAACTGAAGCAATCTCTGCAAGATCGGTACGGAGAAGGCTGGCGTCCCCATAAATACGATTCGTTTCATTCTATCACCTATTTTACGGATATTGTCCTCATTTTCACATCGATGTTCACCATACTATACGACCATCCATCATTCCCTGCACCTTAGAGTGAGGCGCTGAAACATGGCTGAAGGCTGCTCGCATGTTTCTAAGAGCGTAAACGATGTCATGTAAACAAACTCACATTAGAGCATCGAATAAGGCTGCATGTCAATTAACACTTGCAACTCTTTTTTTTGAATTCGTTCTGCATAAAGCGCCATGATCTGCTTTAAGGCAGGCTGAAGCTTAGGTTCATCCTTATATTTTATCATGCATTGATAGCGGAATCTATCTTTGATCTTTGGAATCGGGGAGGCCACTGGTCCAAGAAGGATTGCCTCATCTGACAGCTCTTGTGAGAGATGCCGAGCAATTTTTTCTGCTTCCTTCGCACATTCCATCAAGTCTTCATGTGTAATCGTGACGAGTGCAAGATAATAAAATGGCGGGTATTGGCTTAGCTTGCGAAACTGCATTTCCTGTTTATAAAAGCCTGCGTAGTCATGGCTAGCAGACAGCATGATGCTGTAGTGCTCTGGTGTATACGTTTGGATGACAACCTGCCCAGGCAACTCATGACGTCCTGCTCGACCGCTGACTTGTGTAAGGAGCTGAAAGGTTTTTTCTGCTGCTCGAAAATCAGGCAAATGCAACATCGTTTCTGCGGCAAGGACACCAACAAAAGTAACTTTGCGAAAATCAAGACCTTTGGCAATCATTTGTGTGCCAAGCAGGACATCTGCTTCATGGGCTTCAAAAGCGTCCAATAGCTTTGCATGTGACCCTTTTCGTTTTGTCGTATCAACGTCCATTCGCAAAATCCGTATGTCCGGCAATAGTTTTAGAAGCTCCTCCTCCACCTTTTGCGTGCCAGTGCCAAAAAAGCGAATATGCTCGCTTTCACACTTCGGGCATGCCCGGGGCAAAGGCTCTTGATGACCGCAATAATGACATTTCATTGCATGGTGATGCTTGTGATAGGTTAACGAAATATCGCAATGTGGACATTGAAGCACATACCCACAGTCTCTGCACATGACAAAGGTGGAAAACCCCCGTCGGTTTAGAAACAATACGGCTTGTTCACCTCGGGATATCGTCTCTGTCAATGCATCCATAAGTTGTCTGGAAAACATCGAGCGGTTGCCAGCCTTAAGCTCATCACGCATATCCGCAATCGTCACTTCAGGGTAAGATTGCTTTCCAATGCGTTTTTCCAATTGAACATAGTGATAGCGTTTTTTTTGGGCTCGAGCTCTTGATTCAAGTGATGGCGTCGCACTGCCAAGGACAACGGGACACTTGTGGAAGGCAGCACGCTTAATAGCGACATCGCGTGCATGATAGCGCGGATGCTCTTCTTGCTTGTAGCTCGTTTCATGCTCTTCATCAATAATGACAATGCCAAGACGGTCAAACGGAGCAAATATAGCTGATCGTGCCCCTACAGCCACAGTCACTTCTTTACGATGAATTTTACGCCATTCGTCGTACCGCTCCCCTTTAGACAAGGCACTATGAAGCACAGCTACCTTTGAGCCGAATCGTTTCTTAAAGCGATCGACCATCATCGGCGTTAGCGAAATTTCTGGCACAAGGACAATCGCTTGTTTGTCTTGTTTTAGTGCATTATCGATTGCCTGTAAATACACTTCTGTCTTCCCACTGCCCGTGATGCCATGAAGGAGAAATGTGGTAGCACTCGACTGATCTGTCGCTGAAACGATTGATTCCAGCACAGCGGCTTGTTCTTCAGTTAGATCGAGTGGGGTCGAGGTCGATTCCATAAGCTCGTATGGCTCGCGGTAAAGCTCGCGCTCTTCCAAATGGAATATCCCCTTCTCCACTAACTTATTCAGACTTGAATATCCTGCATTTGATCTCTGTGACAGCACACTCAAAGCAAGGCCATCTTTATGACTCGCAAGCAATTGAATGGCTTCCCGCTGACGCACGGCATTCGCCGCAAGTGAAGCAAGAGCCTCGGTCAACGATTGCTTAAGCGTTACCCATTTCACATGCTTTATAGACGTTTGATCTTTTGCTTCATAAAGAACATCTATCCAGCCTTCTTCAAGCGCAAGTTTCACGGATTTCATTGTTTGCAGGTTGCTTTCCACGTCATCCCACAAGACCGCTCGTTGGTTTTTGTAAAAGACCTGAAGCTCTTCAGGCAAGTCGGAAGGTAATCGTCCATCCGCAAGAACAAGCTTTTTCGAATACGTTGATTTCAAAGCCGATGGCAACATCGCTTGATAGGCGGTAATTAAAAAGCACATCGTTTCGTTAGAAAGCCACTTCCCTATGGCCAGAAGCTCCTCTGTCAAGACAGGGGTCAAATCCAGCAAAGCAATGAGCGGTTTTGTTTTCAAAACATCGGTGCTCGCCTTTATGGCAAGCACCATACCTTGAATTTTCCGTGGACCGAATGGCACAAGAACTCTCATTCCAGGCTGCACAAGCGCCTCCCAGCTTTCAGGAACTTCATAATCATAGAGTCTGTCCGTTTGCTGGGTGGGTACATCAACAACAACGGAGGCAAACATACAACTCACCCTTTCAACATGTCATGGACAGCATCTAGAATGGCTTGCGCGATATGCTGTTTGCTTGCGCGTTTGAGCGCTATTTGACTAGAGGCGGTGACAAGTGTCACTTCATTTTCATCAGAGTCAAAGGCACCCTTTTCACCTGCAATGGAATTTGCCACTATCATGTCTGCTTGCTTAGACACGCGTTTTTTTTCAGCGTACTCCACAACACGTTCAGATTCCGCAGCAAAACCGATTAATAAGGGGCGGTGTTCTAAATGTCCAAGATGACGAAGAATATCTTCTGTTTGCACGAGTTCTAACGCCATGTGCTCATCGCCTGTTTTCTTGATTTTTTGTTCTTGGATCTTTTTAGGTGTGTAATCGGCCACTGCTGCTGTCATGATCGCAACATCGAATTGATCGTATCGGCTCATAACCGCATCAAACATTTCCGCTGCCGATACGACACGAATCCATTCTACGCCACGTGGAGCTTCAAGCTGAACAGGGCCTGACACAATCGTGACCTGCGCACCATCCTGAAACGCTTCTGCCGCAAGGGCAAATCCCATTTTTCCTGAGGATCGATTCGTCAAATAACGCACAGGGTCAATTCGTTCCTGCGTTGGACCTGCAGTAATTAATACTTTCTTCCCAGCAAAACGACCTTTTTTTGGAGGGTCTGTAAAAAAGGCTTGAATGGTCTCGGCAATCTTTTCAGGCTCTTCTAAACGCCCTTTGCCTACATACCCGCAGGCAAGATACCCTTCCTCTGGCTCAATGAACTGGACGCCACGTTCATGCAGCGTTTGAATATTGGTTTTGACAGCTGGATGATCATACATGTGAACATTCATTGCAGGTGCTGCCCAAACCGGAGCAGTTGTCGCTAGCAATATGGTCGTGAGCATGTCATCGGCTAGCCCGTGGGCCATTTTTGCTAATACGTTTGCGGTTGCTGGTGCGACAAGAACGAGGTCTGCCCAATCAGCGACATCAATATGAGCGACCACAGAAGGGTCGTTTTCTTTGAATGTGTTTGTGTACACAGGTTGTCTCGTAAGGGCTTGAAAGGTGATTGGCTGAACGAACTCCATGGCCGACTCCGTCATCACAACTCTGACCAATGCACCCTTTTGCGAAAGCTTGCTAGCCAATGCACATGCTTTATAAGCGGCTATGCCCCCTGTCACACCAAGGACAATCTTTTTTCCTTTCATAAACGCACACCTACCTTTATTGAATAGAACTCAAGCTTCGCACATTGAATTTGGGAGATACACCTAGATATAACTGGGTTTACTTGAAGTTCATTTATGTGGTTGCTTTTTGTACAAGCTGTCATACTCTCGCTTTCACCCTAAAGGGTACAAGCGCAACATTGAACAAAAAAACTTCGTCGTGATTTCTTAGCCGCCGGGCTTCTGCTGCGCCTCCTCGATCGCGTCCGCAATCTGCGGGGTCTCGCTAGTGGCAGCTTTTGATTAATTATTACTAGTGAACATTGGATCTTCTCTATACTATATAAAGCAGGTGTTTTTCTCGTTATTTCAATAGACTTATTCCATATTGCCTACACTCAAGCACAGTTAGCGTTTTTTGACACTAAAAAAGACCAGTTTGGACAAAATAAAAACACACTACACAAAAACCGAACAATGAAAGGATAATGAATAGACATAGGTTGATAGCGTAGGCAAAATACGGAGACTCCTGCGGCAAAGAAAACACGACGAGTTCTTCTCAAGTCGATGTTGCACTTGTACCCGTAGGGTGTAACAGCACGAGCTGAAGATCCCACAGGAAAGCGGTTTTTGCTTTCCGAGGAAGCTGAAGCCGTGCCCGCGGAAAGCAAAGTATTTTACCGAAGCGATCGAAAAACCACTTAACTAAACATAAATCCGAACAGTTTAAATAATTGTTCGGATTTTCATGTTAATAAAATAGTTATATCCCAGCCTCTAAAAAAGAAACAACCTAGACTTAGGTTGTTTACTCTTTTTGAGATTGGATACCTCGTAATGGAACGATGTCTACATAATCAACTGTCAAAAGACCTTCTTGAATTTCTTCAAGAGCGACCCCTACATTTTTGCGTGATTTCGGAAGGTCAATGTAATAGTTTTCTTCTTCAAGCAGCTGTCTAGCTCGTCTGGCTGAAACAGTAACAAGCGTGTATTTGGAATCGATCGTTTCCATTAATGAATCTATTGATGGATATAACATCAAAAATCACTCTCCAATGCTTTTTTGTATACAGAAGCCACACGGCTCCGTTTGCAATGCTCAGCAACAACAATCGCTTCCACTCGTTCGCGTGCAGCGTCTATGTCATCATTAACGACAACATAGTCATAGTGATTCATTAGCTCGATTTCCTCACGTGCCGCTTCAAGCCGCCTTTGAATGGATGATTCGTCCTCAGTGCCTCTGCCTAAAATGCGTGTGCGCAGCTCTGCAAGGGACGGAGGCGCTAAAAAGAGAAAGACACCATGGGCAAACGCCTGCTTTACCTGCATTGCCCCCTTGACTTCTATTTCTAAGAAAACGTCTTTACCTTTTTCAAGTGTTTCCTCCACATAGTCAAGTGGTGTGCCATAATAATTCCCAGCGTACTCTGCCCACTCTAAGAGTCTGCCCTTCGCAATCAAAGCTTCAAACTCTTCCCGAGATTTGAAGAAATAATCCACACCATCTTTTTCACCTGGACGTGGCACTCGTGTTGTCATCGAAATCGAATAACTTAAGTTTGTGTTTTTCTCAAATAATGCCTTCCGTACTGTGCCTTTCCCCACACCTGAGGGACCTGAAAGAATAAGCAGAAGGCCTCTCTCTTTTAAGTTCATACCTTATCCTTCCTCCGACATTTCTTCTTTATTGGCTAAACGCTGTGCAACCGTTTCTGGCTGTACAGCTGACAATATTACATGATCGCTGTCTGCAATGATGACAGCTCTAGTGCGCCTTCCATATGTTGCGTCGATCAGCATATTCCGATCGCGTGCTTCTTGAATGATACGTTTGATTGGAGCCGATTCAGGACTTACGATAGAAATAATTCGATTGGCTGAGACGATATTCCCAAAGCCAATGTTGATTAATTTTATGCTCATGCCATTCTCCTCTCAGTTCTTCCATTTTAGCCTTTTGTCCAGAATTTTAAAAGCAGGGTGTCTTTATTATTCAATGTTTTGCACCTGCTCTTTTATTTTTTCTAGCTCGGACTTTATAAGGATCACTGCTTCAGCTATTGAAAAGAGATGGGATTTTGAGCCGATCGTATTCACCTCTCTGTGCAGTTCCTGTGTAATAAAATCCAGTTTACGCCCCACAGGCTCTTCACTTAGAAGTGTTTCTTTAAACAACGCTAGATGGCTATTTATGCGGACAAGCTCTTCTGTCACATCGTGTTTCTCTGTGAGCAACGACACTTCAATCTGTAACCGTTCTTCTGCTCGCTTGCCTTCTTCTGTTTCCAGCAATTCAACCAAGCGTGCACGTAGCTTGGCTTCATATGTACGTGATGCTTCTGGGACGAGTGTTTCCATCTGCTCAATCACTACAGTGATCGCGTCGATGCGTTCGTTGATATCTTTGGAAAGCCGCGACCCTTCCAGACGACGCATTGAAAGCATGTGCGCGATCGCTTCCTTTAATGCAGCAAACAGAGACTCGGCAAACTGCTCTTTATCTCGGTCGCTACGATCATTTGTGACCAGGACGCCATCATGCTGAAACAGCGCTTGAAGTGAAATGGCTTCTGTCAAACCGTACCGTTCCTTGCCCCTTACAACCTGTTCGACGAGTTGATCTAAGAGCAACCAATTGACATCCATTTGCTGAGGTAATACGCGTGCATCGTCTACTGTCACATGCACTTCTATTTTTCCCCGTGCCACCTCACTTGCGATGCTTGCTTTGATTCGGTCCTCGATCTGTAAGACATTTCGAGGCATCTTCACGGAAATTTCCTTAAATCGGTGATTGACAGACTTTACTTCAACGATAAGTCCATCCTTCGAAGCCCCTGTTCCAAATCCAGTCATGCTATTTATCATCGCTATCACATCCACCTTTCATTCTAATTTATTTTACGAACAAGAACAAGTGCCGCGTAACCTACGGCACTTGAGTTTGGTTCGAATTATTTTAATGCGACGCCTGGTTTTCTTCGCTGAAGCTGCTTTGCACCTGACTGAAAATGGAATATGGAGAGCAAAAACGTTGGAATAGCAGCCATACCGAGCACGAGCAACCATTCTCTCCAGCCAATTGGAACGGTGTGAAAAATCGTTTGAAGACCTGGGACGTAGACAACAACAAGTACCATGAGAAAAGAAAGCAGGACTGCCGCAACCAAGAACATATTTTGAAATGGATTGCGATGAAAAATCGAATGATCACTTCGACAGTCAAACACATGGATTAGCTGCGCCATCACAAGCGTCAAAAAAGCAACCGTTTGTGCTTCAATGAGTTCCCCGGATTCATTTAGCGTCAGCCAAAAGGCTAGCAAGGAGGCAGCTCCGATCAAAAATCCTCGCGAGATAATTTTCCATGCGAGTCCTCGTGAGAAAATCCCCTCTTTTAAAGGTCGGGGCTTACGTCGCATCACTTCATCTTCAGGTTGATCCATCCCTAAGGCGAGTGCCGGCAAACCATCCGTCACAAGATTCACCCAAAGAATTTGGATGGGCACCAACGGCAAAGGAAGACCAGCTAACATCGCAAACAACATCACTAAAATTTCTCCAACATTGGAGGCAAGCAAATAACGGATAAACTTACGGACATTTTCGTAAATGTTGCGGCCTTCTTTCACGGCGGCTTGAATCGTTTCGAAACGGTCATCAGTCAAAATCAAATCAGAGGCTTCGCGCGCCACATCGGTTCCTGTTTTCCCCATAGAGATGCCAATATCGGCGGCTTTTATGGCAGGAGCATCATTGACCCCATCGCCCGTCATCGCACAGACATGACCCCTTTTTTGATACGCTTGCACAATGCGTAATTTATGAGTAGGCGACACGCGAGCGAACACATCAATATGATCAATGTCTGTTGCCAGCTCTTCTGCCGACATTTGATCAAGCTGCCGTCCTTCTAAAATACGCCCATTTGCTCGTCTCATTCCAAGCTGCCCAGCAATAGCGGCAGCCGTTTTCGCATGATCCCCCGTGATCATCACCGTGCGGATGCCTGCATCGCGGCAGGCATCAATCGACTCTCTTACCCCTTCTCTAGGCGGATCAATCATACCTGCAACACCAACGAGGACAAGCTCACTTTCAACACGTTCAATGTCTTTTGCCTCGTCAATCGAAACGAGCTTTTTATACGCAACAGCGAGTGTTCTTAGAGCGTCATCTGCCATTTGATCAACGACATCTGCCATTTGTCTCGTCTCCGTCGTCCCCATCCGCTGGATCCGCCCGTTATGAATGCGCCGGTTGCATCGTTGACTTATAAAATCTGGCGCTCCTTTCGTTATGACAAAGAGCTCATTCTTTTTGTTCTGCACAATCACACTCATCATTTTACGCTGCGAATCAAACGGAAACTCCTGCACGACTGTGAAATCGTCAAGCAGTCCTTTTCGATCAATGCCCGCTTTTGAAGCCACCGCAAGTAGCGCTCCATCTGTCGGATCCCCTTGCAGCTTATACTGCCCCGACTCATCCAGTTGGATGTCCGCGTGATTGCATAGTGCACCAAAGGTTAGGAGTTGCTGAAGCTGCGGAGCATGACGAGCGTCAACCTCCGTATCAGGCGAGCCAGGAATGTGAAAGCTGCCTTTAGGAGCATACCCCGATCCGCTCACCTGCCACTCTTCCCCTCCTGCCCACAGACGCTGCACCGTCATTTCGTTTTTGGTGAGCGTCCCCGTTTTGTCGGAACATATCACCGATGTGCAGCCAAGCGTTTCCACTGCGGGAAGCTTACGAATAATCGCATTGCGCCGTATCATTCGCTGAACGCCTAAAGCCAAAGCAACCGTCACAATGGCCGGCAGCCCTTCTGGAATGGCTGCGACAGCAAGTGAAACGCCCGCAAGGACCATCGTATAAAGCTCATGACCTTGCCATATACCAAGCAACACGACGATAAAGGTTAACCCAAGCGCAGCAACAATTAGAATTTTCCCCAGTTCCTCAAGCTTGCGCTGCAAAGGAGTGGTGATTGAAGCAGATGATTGAATTAAGTCAGCAATCGTTCCCATGGCCGTCTGCATACCCGTCGCCGTGACGACGGCCGTCCCTGAGCCACGCGTAATCAACGTGCCCATAAACGACATATTTTCCTGATCACCTAACGACAACTCGTCCGCTAGCAAGGCGGCAGTCGTTTTATCAACTGGCAACGATTCCCCCGTTAGCGCCGATTCATCAACTTGAAGCCGATCTGCTGTAAGTAGTCGACAATCCGCGCCTACACGATCACCACTTTGAAGCCGAATAATATCTCCAGTGACCAATTCAAGCGAAGGCACCTTTTCCCATGCGCCATCCCGAAGCACAAGCGTCTGTGGAGCAGACAACGCCTTTAAGGATGCGAGGGATTTTTCTGCCTTTCTTTCTTGAATGTATCCCAAACAACCGTTTAGAAGAATAATGGCCAAAATGGCTAGGGCGTCAATGTATTCTCCTAGCAAACCTGATACAAGGGTAGCTGCAATAAGCACAAGCACCATAAAATCCTTGAATTGAAGGAGGAATGTTTGAAGACGCGACGACACTTCTCCTTCATGAATGACATTATCTCCTTCTGCTTGTCGCTTCTCAGATGCCTCCACTGCCGTAAGTCCATGTGTTTGACTCGTTTGAAAGGCGTTCATTGTCTCATCAGTTGTTTTTTTGTACCACTGCACTTTCTTCGACCTCCTCTATCAGTATTCATCTTATTCAAGCTTGTACAAAAAGATGCTACCGATAGATGGAGGTTTTAGGTGTTCAGCATGGAGGTTTTCGCTTCAATTTGCTATACTAAAAGGTGGAATAATGAGGTGATAATGATGTCTTTTGACGGAATTGTAACGAGAGCCGTCGTAGAAGAATTAAAGTCGAAGCTGATGGGTGGAAGGATTACAAAAATTTATCAACCTTCCGACACAGATGTGTTATTTACGGTACGGGCTCAACGAGAAAACATAACGTTATTGTTTTCCGTGCATCCAAGCTATGCTCGCTTTCATACGACGACTGAAAAGCGCACGAACCCGAAAGAACCACCAATGTTTTGTATGGTGCTGCGGAAGCATCTTGAAGGCAGCATAATCGAGGATATTGAGCAGCTTGGCTTGGAACGTGTTGTCACGCTAAAAGCGCGAGGAAAAACGGAAATTGGCGATACGTCTTTTAAAGAGCTGACGTTTGAATTAATGGGCAAGCATAGCAATCTATTGCTTGTTGACAGCAGCACGAAAACCATTGTCGATAGCATTAAGCATTTAGGTCCTTCAGTGAATCGCCATCGAACTGTCTTGCCAGGCAGACCGTACGTTCAACCTCCTGGCAAAGGCAAACACAATCCTCTGGAAGCCAGTGAGATGGATGTGCTTCGTACACTCGACTTTAATGCGGGTAAGCTCTCAGGACAGCTCGTCAATGCATTCGAGGGTGTTTCTCCATTGCTTGCCGAATCCATCGTAAAGTCGGCAGGAATTGGTCAAAAGGATGGATTGATTACTGCGTTTCTTCAAACGATGAAAACGATTCGTAGCAATACATTCGACTTTTTACATTATAAAGAAAGCAAGCCGTTTTTTTATGTTCTCCCTTTACCTCAATTTACTGGTGAGACGATCCATTTCCAGTCAGCTTCAGCCATGCTGGACGGATTCTTCACTGGAAAAGCCGAACGTGACCGTGTGAGACAGCAAAGCCACGACATTAGCAGGCTGCTAAGCAATGAAATGAAAAAGAATGAAAAAAAGATAAAAAAACTTCAGCTGACCGAAAAGGATGCTGAAAAAGCCGACAGCTATAAGAAAAAAGGCGAGCTGCTAACGGCCCATATGCATCTGATTAAACCTGGCGATAAAACCGTCGATGTGCTCGACTATTACGAAGAATCACAGCCAACATTGACCATCACACTCGATCCACATAAATCAGCCGCTGAAAATGCGCAGAAAAGCTTTCAAAAATACACGAAGCTAAAAAAAGCAAAAACGTTTGTGCATGAACAGATTAAAGAGACAGAAGAGGAAAATGTCTATCTTGATACGCTTGTCAGTCAGCTGCTAACGGCGGGAACAGAAGACATTGGCGAAATTCGCGAAGAGCTGATCCAAGAAGGCTTTCTCAAGCAGCGAAAAGCACCAGCGAAAAAGAAAGCAAAAGACAAACCAACGCTTTCTCAATTTGAATCCTCTGATGGCTTTCCGATATATGTAGGCAAAAACAATACGCAAAACGAATACCTCACAAACCGTTTTGCCCATAAAAGTGATATGTGGTTTCATACGAAGGACATTCCTGGCTCTCACGTCGTCATCCGTTCAGATGAACCATCAGAGCAAGCCATTCGGGAGGCAGCCATGATCGCCGCCTTTTACAGCAAAGCAGGGCAATCGTCGTCTGTGCCGGTAGATTATACGCAAATACGGCATGTGCGCAAGCCTCGTGGAGCCAAGCCAGGTTTTGTCATTTACGATGAACAGCAGACGGTGTATGTGACGCCTGATGAGGAAGCGGTGCTGGGATTAAGACGGTAAATGAAGAAATGAACGGTTGACATCCTTGAGTGAAAGCGAGCCATACGCTCGCTTTCACCCCGGGCTACAAATGCTACACTAGATTCAGGCTGAATGAAAACGTTTGTCTTTCAATGCGCAGCAATAACGAAAGCGAGAGGTTGTCATCAGCCTGCTTTCTTTACCCCATGAAATAAACTCAACGAACAATGATCACCATTCAATTATTATCTTTTGTACCTGTTTTTTAAGTTTTGGCAATTCTTTTTCAATAACTCCCCATACCGTTCGCAAATCAACTCCAAAATAATCATGAATTAAAATATCCCTTAATCCTGCCATTTCTCGCCATGGAATATGATCATGCTTCTTTCTGAACTCTCCTGAAAGTTGCTTTGTCGCCTCACCGATAATTTCCAAATTTCGAATGACAGCATCTTGAATCAATCTGGATTGAAAAAAGCTGTTTTTTCCGTCTGAACAATAAGATTCAATCTGATTCAAGCTGTCTAATATATGGGACACATACAATTTGTTGTCTTTCATAAATCTACAGCCTCATCCAATACTGAACCACGTATGGTTTGGTGTAAAGCGTGCTCAGAGACAACATCTATTCTTTTTCCTAAAAGATCTTCAACGGATTGTTTGAATCGAATAACATCAAATAATGTACATCCGTCTTCGATGTCAACTAATAAATCGATATCACTTTCATTATGATCTTCCCCTCGGGCTGTTGAACCAAATAAACGAACATTTACAATTCCATTCTCCTTAGCAAACGATAAAACTTCATGCCTATGATTGCTTAATAGTTGATGACCATTCATTTAATTCACCTCTCATTTAGTTTATTATCAATCAATTCAACGATCATATCAAGAAACATTATTTAAGGAGTAAATCTCGATTCTGTCATCGAATTCAAGTAATAATATGACAGTGGAATTAAACCGGGAAGATGGTTCTCTGCCGGTGGATACAAACGAATGGAGAAGGATATTGCCTATCTTAATTTGGCTACAACGATGTATTTCAAAAACGCATTATATTTTTAATTAGACACCTTTCGCAGAGTAAAAATCACATTAACGCTTGCTGTACCCGAGCGGAAGCAAGGAGAGATAGATCGATTGACATCTTGAGAACAACTCCTGATGTATTCAGTAACTATAAAGGTGTCAATGCTCACAATCCTGTTTTATATAAAGATCGACTTTTCGTAACTAAGCAGATAACGAGATAAGTCCCTTTTTAATTCATGTCATAAAAAAATGAATGTATCATGAAAAGCAGCCATTAGCGAGACGCCAGCGGCAAAAAAATCACGACGAGGTCTTATCGAATCGATAATGCACTTGTGCCCTTAAGGGTGGAAGCGAGCGTATGGCAGCTTGTATAAAAAGCAACCCCAACACAATTATAGGTTTTGCCTCAACTATAAGCGTGTCTGCTAAATGTACGTGTAAGGTGCGAAAATTGAGTTTTTATTAAACTAATTTTAAAGGAGTGATACGAAATGAGGTTTTTCATTAATAACTTTCATGTTTTACTAAGTTTACTATTCATCCTGTCCGCATGTTCTGGAGTCTCTGGCTCCAACCAAAGCAGTTCACAACCGGAACATCTTGAGCCGCTTGTAGAAAACATCTACACGCAAAATTCCTTTGTTTTTCAAGGCTTCGATTGGTTAACGTCCTCCGATGAAATTGCTGAACATGAAAATTTACAAGGAACCCCACTTGATGATGCAGACCGTTATGTTGTTGAAGGTGAATTTCCTTTGTATGAGAACATCAAGCAAAATATGATCTACACCTTCGAGGATCACCAACTTGTGTCTGGTAGGTACGTGTTTTCAACAGCCAACCCAGATACGTTCGACCAACTCGCGGAATACATTGAACAAATCCTTTCCTCTGCATTACCCGGGCCTACATCTACCGAATCCGAGCCTCTAAATCATCATACAGCCATGAAAGACAATCACATTGAAATTCGCTGGGAGGCCGAGGATACCAGTACTTTAGTGGTAAATGTTGACCAGTACTCAGAAGGAGGAAGCTACTTCCTCTCCCTTACACTCGGCTCTCCAATGCCTGAAGTCAAAAGTTTAAAAGAAAACTGATGAGGCACGTCACGTAGACAAAAAGGATGACCCGCGTCCCTTTACGCAGGTCATCCTTTTCGTATTGTCGCTTTACAGCTGCCAGTCTTCTTTTTCGGGTTTTTGCACCCAGGCGAGCACTGCCTCAGCTTCTTTCTCCTCAAGTCCACGTTCCTTTGCCAATTCAAGCAAGGCCGAAATGGAGGACAAGGAAATGGCTTTCGTGTTAGCTGTTTGTAGCTGGCGCTCACATTCCTGCATCTGGTATGTGAAAATTGAGGCGATCCCAACGACTTCTGCGCCTTCTTCTCTCAAGGCGGCAACGGCACTTATCGCGCTGCGTCCAGTCGAAAGCAAATCCTCAATAACCACCACTTTTTGACCCTTTTGAATCACGCCTTCAATAAGCGAACCTGTGCCGTGTGCTTTTGCTTTGCCACGGACATACACCATTGGGCAGTCGAGCAGCTCACTCACCCAAGCGGCATGCGGAATCCCGGCTGTTGCGGTTCCTGCAACGACATCGACGTCGCCAAAAGCTTCGACAATGGACGCTTTTAGCTTACTTGCAATCGAACGACGGATCGTCGGGTAACTAATCAGCAAACGGTTGTCACAATAAATCGGCGACTTCAAGCCTGATGACCACGTAAACGGGGCTTTCGGCTGGATCGCAACGGCGCCGATATCGAGTAATGCGTTCGCTACGTCTTTTTCATACGTCATCGTCAGGCACTCTCCCATTCTCTTACAATCGATTGATAAACGTCGTACGGCTGCGCCTTTTTGGTAATGCTTCGACCGACCACAATCGCCGTGCTGCCTGCCTCTCTAGCTTCGGCTGGTGTCATCACGCGTTTTTGATCATTAGCCGCATCACCGGCAAGTCGAATGCCAGGAGTAACCGACCAAAAATCAGGACCAAAGGTTTGGCGAATATCGGCTGCCTCATGTGCCGAGCACACAATACCATCAAGTCCACTTTCGTTTGCGGACTTAGCAAAGTGATGAACGGCTTCCTTTACTGTTCCTTGCCAGCCAAGCTGCGTTTGCAGCATATGCTCATTTGTACTCGTGAGTACTGTCACGCCAACACAACGTGGGCGAACGCCGCTGGCCCCTTCCTCAAGTCCAGCAACGGCGGCCTTCATCATTTCTGTTCCACCAGCTGTATGAATGGTTACAAGATCAACGTCAAGTCCGCTAATTTGACGCATCGCTCTCTGAACGGTTGTTGGAATGTCATGGAGCTTTAAATCCAAAAAGATCGAATGGCCTGCCGCCTTTAACTCACGAACGAGCTCTGGCCCCTCTTTATAAAACAATTCCATGCCAACCTTAAGCCATACCGGCTGATCACCGAAAGGGTGTAAAAATTGGCGAACTTCTTTTTTATCAGGGAAATCAAGTGCGATGATGACGGGCTTCAGCAAGGCTTTTCCAGCTCCTTCCTTGAATGTCTTCAATACGCTCAGCCCCAACTTGTGTCAATGCTTCTGGGAGGGCTGCAATCAACTCTGGGCAAACGAAAGGGTTCACAAAATTCGCTGTTCCTATCGCCACTGCGCTGGCACCTGCGGAAATAAAATCAATCACATCCTGTACCGTCTCGATACCGCCCATGCCAATTACCGGAATAGACACGGCCTGAGACACTTCATACACCATGCGGAGAGCAACTGGCTTAATCGCCGGGCCGGATAAACCTCCTGTATGGTTTGCAAGTACAGGTCGACCACTTTTTTCATCAAGGCGCATGCCTAAGAGTGTATTGATTAACGTCAGTCCTGCGGCCCCTGCGTTTTCGACGGCCTTGGCAACGGCGACGACGTCAGCGGTGTTTGGCGAGAGCTTTACATAGACAGGAACGTTTGACGCTTTGACGACGGCAGAAGTCAACGATGCTGCAAGCTCTGGCACCGTACCAAACGCAATGCCCCCTTCTTTCACATTTGGACAGGAGATGTTTAGCTCGAGGGCATCCACATGAGGAGACGTTGACAGTTTTTTGGCAACCTCTACATAATCCTCTTCGGTTTTCCCTGCAATATTGGCAATGATTGGAACGTCGTATTGTGAAAGCCATGGCAATTCTTCATTAAACACCTTGTCTAAACCTGGGTTTTGCAGGCCGATCGCATTGAGCATGCCGGATGCCGTTTCTGCAACACGGGGTGTTTCATTTCCAAATCTAGCCTCTGGTGTCGTCGCCTTGATCATGATTGCACCTAGCTCTGACAAAGAATAGAAACGAGAATATTCCTTCCCAAACCCAAAGCAGCCAGATGCTGGCATGATCGGATTTTTCAGTTCAAGCCCAGGCAGGCTTACGGAAATATCCATTAAAGCACCACCTCTCCTGCACGAAAAACTGGGCCGTCTGTGCAGATTTTTTTATACGCCGTGTCGCTCTCATTCGTGCGGCATACGCAGGCGAGACATGCGCCGACACCACAACCCATTCGTTCTTCTAAAGACACGTAGAGTTCGTCGTCTTGGCATGCCACCTCCAACGCTCTTAGCATCGGCAAAGGTCCGCAGGCATACACACGATCAGGCTTCCCATAATGACTCAACGCGTCTGTGACAAAGCCTTTTTGCCCACGGGACCCGTCCACCGTTGTCACCGTTGTCGGACCAAGCGTCGCAAACGCCTCCTCGTAAAACACCGACCGAGCGCTGTCAAACCCGAGAATATGGGACACTTTAACGCCACGTTTCGTAAGCTCTTTGGACAAATAATACATTGGTGGAACGCCAACGCCTCCGCCAATTAAAAGCGCGGATGCGTTCGACTTCATTTCTGGATCAAACCCTTGCCCTAACGGACCTAGTACATCAACCTTTGCCCCCGGCTGAAGGGCAGCAAGAGCCTTCGTTCCCGCTCCTTGTGCGCGATAAATAATCGTTAGCCGCTGTGATGCTAAGTCAACATCACAGAGCGAGATAGGACGGCGCAGGAGCGGCACTGAGCCCTCCTGAACCTTTACATGAATAAATTGACCTGGCGATGTCATTTGCGAAACAAGCTCACCTTCAAGCACGGCCTCATACACATTGGCAGCTATCTCATTTTGCTGAACGAGGGTAAGCAGCTGCTTTTGGATGCTCATAGAAGGTTGGCCTCCTTCAGCTGAGCAAACGATGGCATTGGTTGCGCTTGGAAGCTCATCGATTCCAAGACACGTAAAATGGCTGTTGTTGTATCGAGTGATGTCAAACAGGCGACACCGTTTTCGACTGCCTCACGACGAATTCTGAAACCATCACGCGCGGGTTGCTTGCCTTTTGTCAACGTATTAACAACAAAGTGCGTTTTGCCACTGCGAATGACATCAATTAGTGTTTCACCGCTCCCGCCGATTTTTTCTACCACACCAACATGAATGCCCTGCTCTTTTAACTCTCCGGCTGTGCCTTCTGTCGCAAGAACATTGAAGCCAATTTGTTGAAAGCGTCGAACGATCGGCACAGCTTCTTCTTTGTCCTTGTCGGCAATCGTAAACAAGATCGTTCCATAGGCTGGAACATTCATGCCTGAAGCGATCAAGCCCTTGTAAAGAGCTTTCTCAAGCGTTTGATCATGCCCCATGACTTCTCCTGTTGATTTCATTTCTGGACCTAACGTAATATCGACCCGGCGAAGTTTTGCGAAAGAGAATACTGGAACTTTCACATAAACCCCCTCCGCCAATGGTTGAATCCCTGTTTGGTAGCCCCATTGTGCCAGCTTTTGGCCAAGGATGACCTTTGTGGCTATATTGGCCATTGGCACGCCTGTAATCTTACTCAAAAACGGCACCGTGCGGCTAGACCTCGGATTGACCTCAAGCACAAACACCTTATCCTTATGGATGACAAACTGAATGTTTAACAATCCAATGATCCCTAAGCCTTTTGCAAGGGCAATCGTCTGCGTCTCAATTTCTTTCAAGGCTACTTCATTTAGGCTTTGAGGTGGATACACCGCGATGGAATCCCCACTGTGGACACCCGCTCGCTCGATATGTTCTAAAATACCTGGAATGACGACATTTTCACCGTCACAAATGGCATCCACTTCGATTTCTTTCCCTGTTAGATAGCGGTCAATCAATACAGGGTGGTCACGGCTAACACGCACAGCGTTTTTCATATAGCGCAGCAACTCAGATTCTTCGTAGATAATCTCCATTGCA
Organism: Aureibacillus halotolerans; assembly: GCF_004363045.1. Classification (NCBI taxonomy): domain Bacteria; kingdom Bacillati; phylum Bacillota; class Bacilli; order Caryophanales; family Bacillaceae; genus Aureibacillus; species Aureibacillus halotolerans. Next base: position 414,168 of record NZ_SNYJ01000002.1, on the reverse strand, counting down.
CGTCCACCAAGCACATAGGAAGGACGAAGGAGCACAGGATAACCGATGCCCGAAGCTGCTTCAATGGCTTCATCGACAGACGTGACCGTTGTTCCATCAGGCTGGGCAATCTGTAGTTCTTTCATCGCCTGTTCGAAACGATCTCTGTCCTCCGCACGGTCCATATTATCCAACGACGTTCCTAAAATCGTTACGCCTCGCTCGGCTAAACCTTCAGCAAGATTAATGGCGGTTTGTCCACCAAACTGGACGATGACCCCTTGTGGCTTTTCAAGATCGACAATGTGCATCACATCTTCAACGGTCAACGGTTCAAAATAAAGTTTGTCCGAGATGCTGAAATCGGTGGACACTGTCTCAGGATTGTTGTTGACAATAATGGATTCATAGCCGGCTTCCTTGATCGCCGTGACACAGTGAACCGTAGCGTAGTCAAACTCAATTCCTTGACCAATTCGAATCGGTCCTGAGCCTAACACCATAATGGATGGTCGCTCTGTGACAATGGACTCGTTTTCTTCCTCATATGTCCCATAATAATATGGTGTTGTTGATTCAAATTCTGCCGCACAGGTGTCGACCATTTTGTAAACTGGCTTGATGATGTTCGCTTGACGAAGGTCATTGACTTCCGCCTCTGACATGTTCCATGCACGAGCAATGGTTTTATCTGAGAAGCCTTTTTCTTTAGCCAATTGGAGCATTTCAATGTCATTCACAGCGCCTGACAAGGCTTTTTCAAACGACACCAAACCAGCGAGCTTGTGAAGGAAGAAAAAATCCACCTTTGTTAACCGATGAAGGTCATTGATCGACCAATCGCGTCGCAATGCCTCGGCAAAGAGGAACAAACGCTCATCGTCTGCCTCAACGATACGCCTGCGAATTTCCGAATCCTCCACCTCACGGAACGAATCGTGTAGAAGCTCGTCGACATCGGTTTCAAGGCTGCGAATCGCCTTCTGCAACGATTCCTCAAAGCTACGGCCAATTGCCATAACTTCCCCTGTCGCTTTCATTTGTGTACCAAGCTTGCGGTTCGCCGATTCAAATTTATCAAATGGCCAGCGAGGAATTTTTGTGACGATATAATCAAGCGCAGGCTCAAAGCAAGCAAACGTCTTCCCCGTTACCGGATTTTTCATCTCTGCTAGGCTTAACCCAACAGCGATTTTCGCCGCAAGCTTCGCAATCGGATAGCCTGTTGCTTTTGATGCTAAGGCAGACGAACGACTGACGCGTGGATTTACTTCAATGACATAATATTGAAAGCTGTCTGGATCAAGGGCAAGCTGTACGTTACAACCTCCCTCAATTTCAAGGGCACGAATAATGTTCAAAGATACATTTCGAAGCAACTGGTATTCTCTATCACTTAGCGTTTGGCTAGGTGCAACAACGATTGAATCGCCTGTGTGCACGCCCACAGGATCAAAGTTTTCCATGTTACAAACGACGATCGCCTGACCTTCGCTATCTCTCATCACTTCATATTCAACTTCTTTTAATCCGGCAATGCTTTTTTCAATGAGACATTGTGTGACAGGGCTGTACTTTAAACCGCTTTGTACGATTTCGTCCAACTCTTCTGCATCCTTACAAATGCCTCCTCCTGTTCCGCCAAGTGTGTAGGCAGGACGAACGATGACAGGAAAACCAATTTTAGCGGCAAATGAACGAGCTTCCTCGAGTGTATGAATGATGTCACTTTCAGGAACAGGCTCGTTCAACTCATTCATGAGCTGACGGAATAAGTCCCGGTCTTCAGCTTTTTGAATGGCTGATAGCTTTGTTCCAAGGATTTCAACACCGCACTCCTCAAGCACCCCATCATTGTAAAGCTCAACCGCTAAATTCAAGCCAGTCTGTCCACCTAAAGTTGGAAGCAATGCATCAGGGCGTTCCTTACGAATAATCTTCGCAACAAACTCTAGCGTTAATGGTTCGATATAAACCGCATCTGCCGTTGTTGTATCTGTCATAATTGTTGCTGGATTTGAGTTCACTAGGACGACTTCATAGCCTTCCTCTTTTAGTGCTTGGCAAGCCTGTGTGCCTGCATAATCAAATTCAGCCGCTTGTCCAATAATGATTGGACCTGACCCGATAACGAGAATTTTTTTAATGTCAGTACGCTTTGACATGAGATGTCTCCTCCTTATGAGTCTGTATCATTTCCATAAACGTTTCAAACAGATGGTTGGCGTCCTCTGGGCCAGGTGAGGCTTCTGGATGGTACTGCACAGAGAAGGCACGTTCGTGTTTGTGACGAAGCCCTTCAATCGTTCCATCATTTAGAGCACGATGGGTAACCTCAATATTTAGACCATCGAGTGAAGATTCTTCAACGGTATAGCCATGGTTTTGCGATGTAATGTCAACTTTGCCCGTTTTTAAGTCTTGGACTGGATGATTTGATCCACGATGACCAAATTTCATTTTTGTCGTCCGTGCACCTGCGGCAAGAGCGAACAATTGATGGCCTAAACAAATTCCAAAGAGAGGGACTTTGCCAATCAAAGCTTTAACCGTTTCAACAGCTTCGGGCACATCCTCCGGGTTGCCTGGACCGTTGGAGAGCATCACCCCATCAGGATGCAATCGTAGCACTTCCTCAACCGTCGCGTTAAAAGGAACGACGACAACGTCACAGCCCCGTGCAGTAAGTTCTCGTAAAATGCCGTGCTTCATTCCATAATCAATTAGAACGACCCGATCGCCACGACCTGGTGCACTATAGGAAGAACGTGTTGACACTTCGCGTACTTGCTTTGTCGGTAGAGGCGTCTCTTTAAGCAAAGCCATACCATCCTCTACGGATGTCTCCAATGGACAAATCATGCCTTTTAATGTTCCATGTTGGCGAATTAAACGTGTAAGACGTCGGGTATCAATACCACTTAACCCCGGGATGCTTTTGGCTTTTAAAAAGGAATCTAACGTTTCCTCATTACGCCAATTCGACGGATGAAGCGCAGCCTCTTTTACGATCAACGCTCCGACCGACGGAGAAATGGATTCAAAATCATCACGATTTATGCCGTAATTTCCGATTAATGGGTAGGTGAGTGTTACAAGCTGTGCACAATAGGATGGGTCCGACAGAATTTCCTGATAGCCTGTCATTCCTGTATTAAATACGACTTCGCCGACAATATCCCTTTGATCGCCAAACGCTTCACCGATAAACACTGATCCATCTTCTAGCAACAATTGTTTCTTCATCTTTGATCGTCCTCTCTCCACACGATTTGTCCGTTGACCATCGTGGCAACTGGCCAGCCTTGACATGTCCAGTCTTGAAATGGTGTGTTTTTCCCTTTTGAAGCAAAAGCAGTTGTATCAATGTCGGTCACCTTTTCGACATCAACGAGCGTCAGATCAGCTACAGCACCAACATTGATCGTTCCAGCATCTAATTGGAACAGCTCTGCTGGCTTCGTAGACAGCCAGTGAACGAGTTGAGCGAGCGATGCCTTCCCTGTTTTCACAAGGTGCGTGTAGAGCAGCGGGAACGCTGTCTCCAGACCAACGATGCCAAACGGTGCGTGATGAAGATCATTCGCCTTTTCTTCCTCTGTATGAGGTGCGTGATCTGTAGCAATGATGTCGATCGTGCCATCCAGTAGCCCTTCCCATAGTGCGTCTTGGTCTGCCTTAGCACGTAACGGTGGATTCATTTTGTACTGTGGATCCACGCCAGGGATGTCGTCCTCACAGAGCAGCAAATGGTGTGGCGTGACCTCAGCTGTTACACGAATACCCGCTTTTTTAGCATCACGAACGACGCGGACAGATTCCTTCGTTGAAATATGGCACACATGATAATGACAATTGGCTGCTTCAGCAAGCAGCACGTCGCGCGCAATATGCACAGCCTCCGAAATGGAAGAAATTCCGGACAACCCTAGCTCGGCTGCTTTTTTTCCATCATGGAAGGAACCGCCATTCAATAATGTGTTGTCTTCACAATGAGCAACGATCGCCTTACCTGCCGCAGACGCTGCCTTCATTGCTTTTAGCATTTGACCCGCACTTTGTACCCCGACGCCATCATCTGTGAAAGCAAAGGCACCCATCTTCGCTAGACCTTCAACATCTACTAACTCTTTTCCGGCTTGGTTTCTTGTGATCGCAGCATAAGGTAGAACCCGAACAACGCCTTTCTCCTGCATACGTCCTAGGATGCCCTCAAGTGCGTCTAACGAATCTGGCACAGGGCGCGTATTAGGCATCGCACAAATGGTTGTAAATCCGCCACGGGCTGCCGCATTTGAGCCGGTTTCAATCGTTTCCTTTTTCTCGCCACCGGGCTCGCGCAAATGTACATGGACGTCAACTAGACCTGGGAGGAGTGTACGTTCATTGCCTTCAATAATCTCATAACCATCGTTACTCGATAGTGTAGTCGCAGCAATCTTTTCAATTCGTCCCTCGGAAATAAACACGTCCACCAAATGCTCAGATGCTTGATACAGTTTGACTCGCTTGAATACGATACCCATGCGTTAATTCTCTCCTTTTGGTTTCAAGTATTGAACGTATAACAGCCATGCGCGCGTAAACACCATTTTCCATTTGTTTAAAAATGCGTGAGTTTGGCGCTTCGACAAGTGCATCAGCGAGCTCAATTCCACGATTTACTGGGGCTGGATGCATCACAATGGCAGTAGGCTTCATTGTTGCAGCGCGCTCTTCTGACAACCCGTGCTGTTCTAAGTAGTTCGTTTCAAGCAGTTGATTGTCATGACGTTCCTTTTGTACACGGAGCATCATCACAACATCGGCTTCCCTGACTGCCTGAGAAAAAGATCGATAAGGCGCGGACTGTTCTAACATCGTATCACGCCATCGTTCTGGCCCGCTAAGCATGACCTTAGCCCCTAAGCGGTGCAGCATTTGGACATTCGATCGTGCCACGCGGCTATGTCGTATATCGCCAGCGATGACAATGTTGAGGTCTTTAAACCCACCAAACTCCTGATAGATAGTCAATAGATCAAGCAGCGATTGTGTCGGATGGTCTCCACAGCCATCGCCAGCGTTGACGAGGGCACAAGAGGTTTGTTCCATCAGCGGCGCATAAAACTGCTCCCGAGGATGGCGAATCACAACAAGGTCAACGCCAATGGCTTCTAGGGTTTTAACTGTATCATACAGTGACTCCCCCTTTTCCACAGAACTGGTCGAGGCTTCAAAAGGGATAATCGATAGCCCTAGCTTTCGCTCAGCGACTTCAAAGCTACATTTTGTTCGTGTACTCGCTTCAAAAAAGAGATTGGCCACAAAGTGCTGTGGTGTTTGTAATGGATGCTTGTTTTTCGCAAATTCATCGGCACGTAAGATGAGCTCCCAAAGTTCCTCATTCCTTACATGTTGCAACGTGAGCATATGCTTCATTCATACAACCTCCCTATCCTACGACTATCGTCTAAATCACTTATGCAGCAGAATCGTCATCACTTTGTTGCTGATTGAGCGCCATTGAGCCCGCACTGACTCTCCCTGGCAAAACAAGGTTCAGCACGATTCCAGTAATCGTTGCGAGTGCCATTCCGGAAAGCTCGAACCCTTCAATTCGAATCATAGCACCGCCAACTCCAATGACGAGGATGACAGAAGAAATGACGAGGTTTCGATTTTCATTGAAGTCAATTCGATTGTCTATCAGCATGCGCAAGCCTGAGGAGGCAATGATTCCAAATAAAAGAATGGATGCCCCGCCCATCACTGCTGGTGGAATCGACGAGATTAAAGCGGATACTTTCGCTGAAAAACCAAACAAAATGGCGATAACAGCGGCTCCTCCAATCACATACACGCTGAATACCCTTGTGATCGCCAACACACCAATGTTTTCACCGTAGGTTGTGTTTGGCGGTCCACCTAAAAGGGAGGAGATCATGACAGCAATGCCATCGCCGGCAATAGAACGATGAAGGCCAGGTTTCTTTAATGTGTTACGTCCGGTGACTTTGCTTAAAACGAGCTGATGACCTGTGTGTTCAGCAAAGGTGACGACAGCAACCGGCACCATAGCAATCGCGATACCCCATTGCCAGGTCGGCGTATAAGTTACAAACGGAATTGAAAACTGCGGCACAGAGAACCATGCGGCCTCTGCGACAGGTGAAAAATCAACGATGCCCATCGCTACGGCATAAAGATAGCCACCGACCATTCCGAAAAGGACGGGGACAAGTCCAAAAATGCCTTTAAAATACATCGCAGCAATGATACAAATAAGCAGCGTCACCGCAGCGACTGAAAAATGGAGCAAACTGTATTCGCCGTTTACATTCATGGCATTACTCACGGCAGTAGGGGCTAGTCCGAGGCCAATGACCATAATGACCGGACCGACCACAATGGGTGGCAATAGTTTAAGAAGCCACTCTGTACCAAACGAAAGAATAAAAAGCGATACGATCCCGTACACTAGACCAGCCAAAAATGCGCCTAACATTGCGGCATCAATGCCTACATTGGCAATCGCCGCCGAAATTGGTTGTATAAATGCGAAGGATGACCCAAGATAAGCTGGAATTTGACCTTTAGTAATCAGGATATATGTCAGCGTACCAATACCGCTTGTAACAAGAGCCACCGCCGGATCAAGACCTGTTAAGTAGGGAACGAGAACCGTCGCCCCAACCATTGCAAATAGATGTTGAAAGGAAAAGATGAGCCACCGGTGAAGGGGTGGGCGTTCGTGAATGTCGTATGTTGGTTCTTTCATGTGAACAGGTCTCCTTTTATATCTCTTCTTACAAACAAAAACCTCCTGGCATTTTAATGAGCGCAGGAGGGGACTACACAACTCACAGTTGTGCAGTTCACCCCTTAGACGCCTCACGGGACATCGCTTAAAAGGGTCGTTTATGTTTTTTCATGAATACTCACTTGATCTTCATTGTCAACTTCGCTCAGCTCAACAACAATTTGTTCTGAAGAAGAAGTAGGGATATTTTTTCCAATGTAATCTGGACGAATTGGCAGTTCACGGTGACCGCGGTCCACTAATACAGCCAATTGAATTTGCTGAGGGCGCCCTTCATCTACAAGCGCGTCCATCGCCGCTCTTACTGTTCTGCCTGTGAAGAGCACATCGTCAATAAGGACGACCTTTTTGCCTTCAATGCCTGCCTCAATGCGAGTGCCTTTAATCAGCGGCTCATGGTCAGAGGTTTTTATCGTCAGATCATCTCGATACAACGTGATATCCACTTCACCTACTGGAGGTGCGGAACCTTCAATCTGTTCAATTCGAGCTGCCAACCGATTCGCTAAATAGATGCCTCGCGTTTTTATACCGACGAGTACGAGAGAGTCAATGCCCTTGTTTCGTTCAATGATTTCATGCGCGATTCGGGTTAACGCTCGTTGTATGGCTTGTGTATCCAATACGATCGCTTTTTTCAATGTCATCCCTCCATTTCCACACGACATCATACGTTTCTACTGTGGGCCATCGCCTCATTGTCATTGCATAGATCAGTCATGCAAAACAAAAAACCCTTTTAATCCCGCGTGAGATCAAAAGGGTTTTTGCATGCTGCAAATGATCAGAACAATAAAAGCTGTTCTGACAACCGATCCTTTCTACGTCTCACGGGACGAGTTTAAAGGCCTATTCGTATATGTCTTAAGTATAGTAGACACACCACGACTCGTCAAGACATGCTTCGCAACTTTTCGACAAGCTGTACAAACACTGCGGGTGGCGGAGCAGAGAACGAAATAAACTCTTTGCTTGTTGGATGGGTAAACCCTAGCACACCTGCATGGAGCGCCTGTCCATCACAGTCCATTGTGTTTTTCTTCCCATACTTTGGATCTCCAGCGACCGGGTGGCCGATGTAGTTCATGTGTACACGGATTTGATGCGTTCGACCTGTTTCAAGCTTACACGTCACAAGGCTATACTCTCCAAGGGCTTCAATCACTTCAAAATGAGTGATTGCTTGCTTTCCTCCAGAACTAACGATAGCCATTTTTTGTCGATCCTTTTCATCACGGCCAATCGACGCATTAATCGTGCCTGTATCATGAGAAAAAGTGCCGTGTACAATCGCTTGGTATTGTCTTTGTACACTCCGGTCTTGGAGCTGTCGGACGAGCAACTCATGTGCCTTGTCATTTTTTGCGACCATTAAAAGGCCAGATGTGTCTTTATCAAGACGGTGAACTATACCTGGTCGAAGCACACCGTTTATACCCGATAGATTTGTGCAATGAAACATTAATGCATTCACTAGCGTTCCATTAGGGTGACCTGGTGCTGGGTGAATGACCATCCCAGATGGCTTGTTCACGACGAGAACATCTTCATCCTCATAAGTGATTTCAATTGGAATATCCTCTGGCACGACATCCAGTACAACTGGCTCCGGAACGCGGATGACAATAGCATCGTTCGGCATCACTTTTTGTTTTGCCTTTGGGAAAACATCGTTTACGACGACATGCTCCCCTTCAATCCAGCCTTGGATTTGACTCCGCGAGACATCCGCCAACTGAGCAGACAGCCATTTATCAAGCCGCTCTCCCTTAGCACTGTCTTCCACAATGAATTCAATGGTTTCTTCACTCACCAATTATGCCGTCCTCTCTTTCGGCTTTTCACGAAATGATTGGATTATCATTAATATGACACCAACCACTAAAGCCGAGTCTGCGATATTAAAAATCGGGTAATTATAGTCGATTACTGGAATGAAGAAATCAAAAAAATCAACGACTTCTTTGCGAAACAATCGATCAATGAAATTGCCAATCGCTCCTCCAAGGATGAAGCCGAGGGCCAATCCAGCAAGAGGACGATGGCGGCCGTAGGTTTGCATATAATACACAACAGCGATCACGACAAGAATTGTGACGATATAGAAAAATGTCATATGCCCTTCAAGAATTCCCCAAGCCGCCCCTCGATTTCGATGAGAGGTAATGTGAAAAAAATCGCCGAGAACGGGGATGCTTTCCGTTACTTCCATATAGCGAACAACAAACCATTTTGTGACCTGATCAATGGCAATAATAAGCACTGCAAGCAGGTAATACCACATCGTTTTCATCTCCTATTCAATGCCTGGACCATCCATCCACTGCACTCGTTCTAGTCCTCGATGTCAATATCGAGCGTTTCAACAACAGCGGCACATCGAGAGCAAAGATCAGGATACGTGGCGTGCGATCCGATGGCATCTGTCACTGTCCAGCACCGTTCACAACGCTTTCCTTCTTTAGCAGTAACACGAACATCAACGAGTTCACAGGAGTGCACGCCGTTTCCTTCTAAAGCAGGCAACAACGTAACGCCTGAGACGATAAACAACTGCTCAAGGTCATCGGCTGCCTCTAGAATCGCTCTTGCTTCCTTCGTTTTAGGCGCAATGTCGACTTGCGCTTGCAAAGACTTGCCAATTACTTTCTCGTTTCGGGCATTTTCTAGTGCTTTTAAAACATCATTCCGCAGGTTCATAAATTGATCCCAATAGGCAAGATCGTCTTCATTGACTTCATTTAATAACGCCTCTGGCATATCTGATAAATGAACACTTTCTTCTTTCACAAAGCTCATATGTGACCACGCCTCGTCCATCGTGTGCGGGATGATTGGCGCCAAGAGCTTTACAATATCAATAACCGAATCATGCATTACCGTCTGAATTGCACGGCGGCGCGGATGGTTTGCCCCCTCAATGTACAATACATCCTTCGCAAAATCCATATAAAAAGCACTCAACTCAATGGAACAAAAGTGATGGATCGCTTGGTACACGGATGAGAAGTCATAGCGATCATACGCTGCTTTTACAGTTTCAATGAGCTTTTGGCGTTTTGAATGAATATAGCGATCCACGCTCTTGAGTTCATTCAAGTCAATACGATCTTGTTCAGGATTAAAATCAGCAAGGTTGCCGAGGAGGAAACGGATCGTATTACGGATTTTCCGGTACGCCTCTGCGACCTGTTTCAAAATTTCATCTGACACTCGTACGTCTGCTTGGTAATCCGATGATGCGACCCAAAGGCGTAAAATATCGGCTCCTAAACGCTTAGAAACATCGTCAGGCGAAATGGTATTGCCGAGCGATTTACTCATTTTCCGGCCCTCGCCATCCAAAGTAAACCCGTGTGAAATGACCGATTTGTAAGGGGCTTCCCCTGTCACAGCAACGGCTGTTGACAATGAGCTGTTAAACCACCCACGATACTGGTCGCTTCCTTCCAGGTAAACATCTGCTGGGCGACGTAGCTCTTCCCGCTGCTGGAGGACGCCTTGGTGTGATGAGCCTGAATCAAACCAAACATCCATAATGTCTTTTTCTCTCGTAAAGGTGCCGTTAGGGCTATGCTCAGACGCAAAGCCTGCCGGCAGCAAGTCCTTCGTTTCCCATTCAAACCAGATGTTTGACCCATGTTGACGGAACAACTCAGCCACATGCTGAATCGTTTCTTCAGTAATAATCGGTTCTTGGTTTTCGCCATAAAACACGGGAATTGGTACACCCCATGCACGTTGGCGTGAAATACACCAATCTTCACGATCACGGACCATATTATGCAACCGTGTCTCTCCCCAGCTTGGGTACCAGTTCACCTTTTTAATCGCCTGAATCATTTCATCGCGAAAGTCTTTAATGGAGGCAAACCACTGCGGTGTGGCTCTGAAAATAATTGGTTTTTTCGTCCGCCAATCATGCGGATAGGAATGTGTAAAAAACGATAGCTTTAACAGTGCGCCTTTTTCCTCAAGGAGCTCTGAGATGCCTTTATTGGCCGCATCGTAATATTGCCCTTCGAACCCTGGAGCATCATTTGTAAAATGCCCACGCTCATCGACTGGCGACAAAATATCTAGGCCATAACGCTTCCCTAGGATAAAGTCATCTTCCCCATGCCCAGGCGCTGTGTGCACACAGCCTGTACCAGCATCCGTCGTGACGTGGTCCCCAAGCATCACAAGCGAGGTGCGTTCATAAAACGGATGGCGTGCCAAAATATGCTCGAGTTCACGGCCTTTGATCGTCTGTACAATCTCCGCGTCTTCCCACTCAAGCGTTTCTTTGAGGTTGTCCAATAGGGCTTCCGCAACTAAGAACTTTCGATTGCCTTCCTTCACAACCACATACGACAGGTCTGGATGAACAGCAATCCCTAAATTCGCTGGCATCGTCCAAGGTGTTGTTGTCCAAATAACAAATTCCACATCCGACGCAAGCACGCCACGCCCGTCTTCTACCTTTAACGCTACGTAAATGGAGGCAGAGCGCTTGTCGTGGTACTCAATTTCTGCTTCAGCCAATGCTGATTCTGACGAAGGCGACCAGTAAATGGCTTTCATGTCTTTATAAATGTAGCCCTTCTTCGCCATCTCACCGAAAAGCTTGATTTGTTCTGCCTCGTAATCTTTGTGCAGCGTAATATAAGGATGATCCCAATCGGCTAAGCCGCCAAGGCGTTTAAATTGCTCACGCTGACGATCCACTTGTCCAAGCGCATACTCTTCACATTTTGCACGAAATTCAGCGACCGACATCTTTTTGCGGTCGACCTTCTTGTTTTTCGTGAGCGCCGCTTCAATTGGAAGTCCGTGCGTATCCCATCCTGGTACATAGGGGGCATGATAACCCGTCATTGATTTGTAGCGAACGATAAAGTCCTTTAATGTTTTGTTCAGGGCATGACCAAGGTGCAAATCGCCATTGGCATAAGGCGGTCCATCGTGTAGGACAAATAATGGACGGTCCTTTGTCCGCTCCATCACCTTCTCGTACATCGCCTTTTCTTCCCAATCCTTCTGGATATTTGGTTCTTTATTTGGCAAATTGGCTTTCATCGCGAAATCGGTTTTCGGCATCAATAACGTTTTTTTATAGTTCATTCCATCGCGCCCTTTCGTTTTATCTGCTGGTGTTTGGATCTGTTTTCTTTGACATACAAAAAAGCCTCCTCATCCCTAAAAGGGACGAGAAGACTCCCGCGGTACCACCCTGTTACCCTTGATCAAACGCATCAAAAGCACTCTATGCCCTTATCGCAGACGCTACGTTTTCTTCTAGCATAGGCTCTGTCGTGTCTATGATCAAAGAAAATCCTCAAAGGTGATGTCTCCATCCGATTCGATGCTAGTCTCTCAGCGAAATGACCAGCTCTCTGTAAATCGACTTTTCCAATGGAGTGCGTCCTTATCAACGATTCATATATCAACTTGTGTCGTCATTATATGTAATTCCTTGAGAAAAAGCAAGGCGTTAGGAACGACGAGCAATCAATTCTTCCTCTTCCTCAGTCGTTTCCATAAGACGATCCCAATCCTCATTGCTTATGAGATCCATTTGGGCCTCGAGCAGCATACGGAAGCGGGTGCGGTAAACCATTGCTTGTTTTTTGAGCTCTTCAATGTCAATTGTGATCTTCCGTGACTTTGCAAGGCTTTCATTAATGATGCGATCTGCGTTCTTTTCTGCCTCTTTAATGATCAGACGGCTTTCTTTATCAGCATTGCGCTTCACTTCTTCGGCCGTTTCTTGGGCAATGAGAATTGATTTGTTTAACGTCTCTTCAATGTTGGAAAAGTGCTTTAAGCGTTCAGTGAGCTCATCTACCTTTTGTTCTAGCGTTTTCTTTTCTCGGATGACAAGCTCAAAATCTTTAATGATTTGGTCTAAGTATTCATTGACTTCATCCTCATGAAAACCGCGCATGCGTCGGCTGAAGACTTTGTTGTGAATGTCTAATGGGGTTAAGGACAAGAAAAACACTCCCTTCGAATTGTCGGTATTTTTAGGATCGCTAGTACTATATACATAAAATAAGGGCTTATAAAAGGTATTGCTACTACATGAACCAAATAACAGAAGTAGCTATTTATTCGACAGCGTTCTCGTTTTTTCCTGCTGTAGGCGGCTAGCTTTTTTTTATTTTCACGCTAACCCGCAGCTTGTCTTTTTTAGTCGTTCCTTCAATTGACTCTACCTTCATACGCCCTGCGCCTCTTAACGATACAACGTCGCTTGGCCGTACGGGATAGGACGCCTGCTCAATGACCTGGAAATTGACCTTAGCTTTTTTTGCTTTAATAAGCTCTGTTGCCTTTGTTCTTGGCAGCTTGAAGCTTTGTGCCAACAGCGTATCAAGGCGTAAGGAAGGGACGAGCAGTAGTCGATGTTCAGCGTCATCCTCCATCTGAAGCGCACTTGATAGCGGTCTTTCCTCAAGAGTGACCGTAGCTCGTCCAACCGAGGTTAGCTCAGACTGCACATACAAAGCCACATCTTTTGAGACAATGAGTTGAAACACACGATCACGAATTAAAATATCACCAAATTTTGCTCGTTCAAGGCCGATGTTCATTAACGCCCCGAGGACATGTGAGTGCTCGAGCGACACAAACTTCTCTGGATAGACAATCTCAAGCAGCACAAGCTGATAGTCCTCTTCAGAAGGCGTCAAATAATCAGGTGCGAGCAAAAGGCGTTGTCGCTCCGCTTCATCAGTACCTCCACTAAGATGCCATTTTACGTCGCCATTTGTCCCGACGAGTTCTTTCGCTATCGCTTGTTGTCTTGGATCAAGAAAGTCCGTCAGTTTGGGCGCGTATTGCCTCTCCACCTGCGAAACCCAATCGTGCACCTGGTCAACAAACGCGCGTTCTTCCGGTCGGTAGTGCTGGTAAATATCAGTCATCGTTACAGCATAAACGCAAGTCTATAAGCGCCTTCCGATGCAAATCGCAGTACAAGAAGAGCAACAATCGGCGAAATGTCAATCATGCCTAGCGAAGGAATGAATTTTTGAAATGGTTCAAGGTACGGTCGGACAATGCTCCCGATAATACGGCCAAAAGATGACTCCCGTGCATTAGGGAACCAGGACATGAGCACGTAAACAATGACCACTAAGGAATAGATTTCTAATAGTTGAGATATTACTAAAACAATATTTGTCATCATCTTTCGTCACCATCCGTTATTTCTTCGATCTGTATCCGTTTGAAGCATTTCAGTAATGGCCCCTGACACATCGACATTATCTGGTGTGCACAAAAACGTATTTGGACCGAGCTTTTGTATATCGCCGCCAAGGGCATAAACTGTCCCGCTCAGAAAGTCTACGATTCGTTTTGCCTGGTCTGAAGAAATACGTTGCAGGTTGATAACAACCGTACGTCGATTTTTCAGATGATCGGCAATGTCCTGCGCCTCATCGTACATTCGTGGCTCCACGAGAACCATTTTTGAGCTTTGCTGCACACTTTGCAACGAGACCACATTTTGTTTTGATTTGCCTTTTGTTGCCGTATGCTCTTCTTCTTGCGCGTATCCTTCGTTTTCATACACTTCATATTCTTCATCATCTAGCCCGATGAACTGCTTCCATTTGTCTTTAAAGCCCACTTCACACACCTCCTTCAAGAACGAAGCGTTGGGTTATTGTCTCATCGGCCATCATTGTTCTAGACACCTTCTGTGAGCAATGAGCCAATTCGGACATGAGTAGCTCCTTCTTCAATCGCAATCTCAAAATCATTGGACATCCCCATGGACAAATACGAACAAGGCGCATGAGACCAGGCTTTTTTCGCAACCTCATCTCTCAATTGACGTAGGCTGCGAAAACAGTGACGAAGGTGATTCTCATCTTTAGTCAAAGGCGCCATAGTCATTAGACCGACGATTTGTATATTCTCATAAACAGCCAGCTCTTGGATAAATGAAGTGACATTGTCGGGATCAATGCCTTGCTTGCTTTGTTCCCCTGACACATTCACTTGGACGAAACAAGGCAGTGGTGACTCCCAACGCTTGTTTATTTCCTTTGCGAGGGAAGCACGGTCAAGCGAATGGAGCATATCAATGATTCCAACAAGCGAGGCAACTTTTCGCGACTGAAGGCTCCCGATAAAATGCCATTTCGCTCCATTGCCAATGACTGCACTTTTCTCTTGCAACCCTTCCAAACGATTTTCACCAAGATCTGCTAGGTCCGATTGCAGCAATGCTTTTGCGACATCAACCGTCGTGTATTTTGTTACCGCAATGAGGGTGACGTCCTCAATAGATCGTCCTGCTCTCTCGGCTGCATGATGAATGCGTGTCTGTACAGAGGCCACATTGTCTTGGATCGTATTGATCATGCTTTAGCCCCCTTTTGTGCACAGTTTAGCAAAGGCCATATGTCTTCCTGTTCTTTGAGACCCTCGGTACGAAAAAAAGAATTCTGAATCGCATTTCGTGCAGTAGGTCGTTGTATCGATATGATCCTTCCGCATTCCTGCCTCAACAAGCAACTCTTTGTTTAACGTAGGCAGGTCTAGTAAGTATTGATCATTCTCTAGTGACGTAACTGTTTGTCGACGCAAAGCTTTGGGCACTTGCGCAACGACATCCTCGTTCACCTGATAACAGCTTCGGCAAATCCCTGGCCCAATAAACGCATACACCTCAGTTTGCGAGACATCATCCTGCGCCCATCGTTCTAGCAGCTTAGAACCAATGCCAGCCACTGTCCCTCGCCAACCAGCGTGAAGGACGGCAGCACGATGTGCCTCTGGTGCATAAAACACCAATGGAATGCAATCCGCAAAGACCATACCGATGACGCTGTCATGCTTGTCCGTCCAGAGTCCATCCGCCTCTTCATCGTTTATCATTTTATCTGCTTGCATAATGGTTGTTTCGTGGACTTGCTTTGTCGTCACAAAGTCGTTGACATTGCACTGAAGCTCCTCTGCAAGTATCTGATAATTCTTCGTTACGGCTGTAGAAGCGTCGCCTACATGAGTGCCTAAATTGAGCGAATCATAAGGACGAGCACTGCTTCCTTTTTGTCGGGTTGTTACACCTGCGGATAAGCGATCTGAAAAGCGATCCCAGTATAAAATGGGCAGCGTATGTTTTGTTTGTAGCGTTATGTTATCCGAGTTCATTTAATCCCCTTCATTTCGAACGTCCCCTTTAGTTTAGCACATCTCAAGAGTTGTGGGTATCGCTGAAATGTGCAAACTTACACTACGCTTCCTCTTGTAGAAGCTCTTGTTTCCGCACGAGAATGACGTCGGCACCTATTTTGACTATTTGCCCCCACTGGATGATGGTTTCAGCTTCTCGTTTAAAGCCAAGAATTTTACCCTCTCCAGGGACAATGAGCGCTTCAATTTTTCCAGTACGTGGATGAATTTCAAGATCCCCAACCGTGCCTAACCGTTTTCCATCTGCGACGTTCACAACATCCTTTGACTGCAGCTCTGAGATTTTCAATTCTACGCCTCCCTTCTTCTACTTCTATCAGTATATGGCGCTACTATCACCCTTTAGAAGCGAAGAACGCATGTGTTTCATGTCTAATAAAAGCGCTTTGATCGCTGTTTATCCGCGCAAAAACGACGGTCGCATGAAAATCATGCGCCGTCGTTGTCTTTGCTAATGCTGAATATGCTTATTCATTTGTTGAATCGCTGCCTTTTCTAGACGAGAGACCTGCGCTTGAGAGATGCCAATTTCATCGGCCACTTCCATTTGCGTCTTCCCTTGAAAAAACCGCTTCGTTAATATCATTTTCTCACGATCATTTAGACGCTTCATACCCTCTTTAAGCGCAATCTCCTCCACCCAATGAAGGTCTTGTTGTTTGTCATCGCTAATCTGATCCATCACAAAGATTGGGTCCCCGCCATCGTTGTATATCGGTTCAAACAGCGACACAGGGTCCTGAATCGCATCGAGCGCAAATACGACGTCTTCATGAGGGATATCCAACTCTTTTGCAATTTCTTGGGGAGTTGGCTCTTTTGACGTTGCTGCCACCAGACGTTCTCTCACCTGAAGCGCTTTATACGCAATGTCCCGTAGTGACCGTGACACACGTATCGGGTTGTTATCACGAAGGTAACGACGAATTTCACCAATGATCATTGGCACCGCATACGTTGAAAAACGCACATTTTGTCCAAGATCAAAATTATCAATGGATTTCATGAGACCGATGCATCCAACTTGAAAAAGATCGTCAACAAACTCCCCTCTGTTGTTAAAACGCTGGATGACGCTCAGAACAAGTCTAAGGTTTCCGTTGACAAGTTCTTCTCGTGCTGTGTCATCTCCTGCCTGCATGCTTCGAAAAAGCTTGCGCATTTCTTCGTTCTTAAGTACAGGTAATTTTGATGTGTCAACGCCACAAATCTCCACTTTGTTCCGGGCCAATCGTGTCCCTCCTAACAGTCTTACTGATGTCAGGAATCAGTATCTCCGTCAGAAGGGAATTTATGCAGAAGGGCTAACGTTGCAAAATTACAACATTTTGTTAAATTCTTTTTTTAATCGCTTAATAATTCGCTTCTCAAGTCTTGAAATGTATGATTGCGAGATGCCAAGTAAGTCAGCGACATCCTTTTGTGTTTTTTCTTCGCCACCGACAAGACCAAAGCGTAGCTCCATAATTTGCTTCTCACGTTCATTCAGCTTTTCAAGTGATGTAACGAGCAGGGCACGATCGACGTCATGCTCTACATTTTTGGTCGTCACATCCTCCTCTGTTCCCATGACATCGGAGAGAAGGAGCTCATTGCCATCCCAATCAATGTTTAAGGGCTCATCAAATGAAATTTCAGATTTTGTTTTGTTGTTTCTGCGCAAATACATCAAAATTTCATTTTCGATACATCGTGACGCATACGTAGCCAGTTTTATTTTCTTCTCAGGATTGAACGTATTGACGGCTTTAATAAGACCAATTGTCCCTATGCTAATTAGATCTTCAATATTAATGCCTGTGTTTTCGAATTTACGAGCAATGTAGACGACAAGACGTAAATTGCGTTCAATTAAAACAGATCGTGCCTGCTCATCCCCAGTAGGCAACTTCTCAAGCCACATCGCCTCTTCGTCTTTCGGCAGCGGCGGAGGAAGTGCTTCACTGCCGCCTATGTAATACACCTCATCTGGTTTTATTTTGAGTTTTCTAAGGAGCTTAAGCCAGATACGTCGTGCGGAAAGTCGCCAGTTTGTCAAACGTATTTTCATTGTTTATCCTCCTGCTTCCCCGTAAGTTATAGGATGGCTTGAGACAAGTGATGGATGAAGAAGGGCATCATACTCCCCACTTGGAGAAATGTTGGTTGATGTAAATGCCACCAGGACCTTCGTTGTTGTCCACACAGAAGCTCCTTTAGACAGCATAAGCTCCTCCGGATAAAACCCAGCAACCATTGATGATGTGTTGCCCATTGTCCGAAAGGGAATCAAACAAAATGCGCGTTCGTTGCCTAGGGGGCTTGCCACAGCCTCCATTGGTGCAGCAATCATCTTCTCCATCCATGGATCCATCGCATTAAAAAGAGCGGCGTTTAAAAAAATGACTGGGTGACCAGAAACAGGCTCACGTAAATGATTGCCTGTATCGACAAAGCCTTTACCTCGAATTTCTGAATCATGGAGGGTCAAACGAAAATCAAACACCCCTTCATATGTCTGCGCTTTTGTTTCGAATTGTGTAAGACGTCTCTTGGAAAAGTACAGAAGCACAGGAAAGCTGCCAAGAACAAATGCCCAACTTACTGGATGACCAAACCCACCTGCAGTCGTCGTCAACACGTTGCCCTCCACCGAATACGAGGAGTCAAGCAGATTTAAAATGGCAATCATGCCGCCTCCAATAGCGAAGGTTAAAAAATAAAGCGTTAGCAACGCTTGTCCTACCGCTTTGAATTTGTGAAATCCAAAGGTCGTCAATACCATGAGCACAGAGATGACTAACTTCGTCAATGGATGAGAAAACCAAACACTATACGGACTTAACACACCAATGACAATGACCGATCCTACAAAACCACCGAGCAGCAAACGTTTTATCGACACCGATCGTTTCAGTACGATAGCGGTCAGCCAAAGAAGCCACGTATCAAACAGTAGATTCAACAACCAGATCACGTCTGCATACATTTTTGGAGTCACCTGCATTTCCATGCATAGTTGTTGCGAAAACGACGCAAGTTAATCTGCTTTTGGAGCTTCGTCATTTCTCCTTTAAACTGATTTCCAGTATATCTATTCACTATGAGAAAGTGTGTCAAAATATGTGGGGGAGGCAAAAATTTCTTTGCTAAAATTCCACAAAAGATGTGCGGATGTTTCATAGATTGTCAAACGGAGGATACCTCGTATGTTCATCACTCAAATTTCGCACCTTATATTGGGTCTAGTGTTACCAAGAAGATTTCTACGCTCAAAATAACTAGCTGCAAAGAAAACACGATGAGGTATTTTCGAATCGATGTTGCCCTTATGACCATTTGGGTACAAAGAAATCACGAGGGCTTCTCTCGAGTCGATGTTGCAATTACGTCCGTTGCGTCAAAATACTTCGCTTTCCGCGGGCACGGCTTCAGCTTCCTCGGAAAGCAAAAAGCGGCT
Organism: Aureibacillus halotolerans; assembly: GCF_004363045.1. Taxonomy (NCBI): domain Bacteria; kingdom Bacillati; phylum Bacillota; class Bacilli; order Caryophanales; family Bacillaceae; genus Aureibacillus; species Aureibacillus halotolerans. The sequence continues at coordinate 394,753 of NZ_SNYJ01000002.1, read as the reverse complement.
TTCCTGCGGGATCTTCAGCTCGCGCTGTTCCACCCTAAAGGGTACAAGTGCAACATCGACTCAAAATGACTTCGTCGTGTTTGCTTTGCCGCAGGAGTCTACGCATTTTGACTACGCTGATGTAAGTAACGTATTAAGGCGTGTCGCACCCAAACAAGACAAGGAAGTGGATCGCTTCATGCAAGTTGGATCTTCTAGTGCAGTATTGATCAGCGGTGGACTTATGTTTAGAGAACTTGCGTAGTGCAAAACCAACATCAACGCTGGCTATGCTTGAGTGGACGCGAGGTGACATAGAACAATTCAAGACGACGCCTGCTGTATTCAGTAAATATAAAAGTGTCAATGTTCTCGATCCTTTATTTTCTAAAAGAATGTCTTTCAGTAACGAAGCTGACTTCTATCCCCTAAATCACTAAAAGAGTCTTTTTTTATTGTGATCAAATCATTAAAAGTGAGTCCATCATTAAAAGCAGCCACTAGCGAAACTCCAGCGGCAAAGAAAACACGATCGCGGTGAAAAGAAAACACGATGAGACGTGAAGGAAAAGGGAGAAGAGGACAAAAAAACGGCCATTGACATACGAATGTCTGGCCGTTTCTTGTATTCATTATTTTTTGCGACGGTTGCGATTGCGAAGGAATGTCGGAATATCAAGCGTATCCTCTTGTTGCTGGTATCCTTGCTGAGGGCGGCTTTGTTCACGCGGCTCCTCTGTTGACTGCGCTTGTTCCTGTGGTGGATTGCGAAACTTTTGATTCGCTGAAGGACCAGTTGCCTGAGAACGCTGTGGCGTCCTTTGACTTTTTGGCTGTTGTTCTAAATCCTTGTCCGAAAATCCTGTCGCAATGACAGTGACAACAATTTCGTCCTTCAGTTCTTCATTAATGACGGAACCGAAAATCATATTAACCTCTAGGTCAGAGGCTTGCGCAACAATATCAGCAGCTTCCTGAACCTCATACAAGCTAAGGTTCGTACCACCAGTAATATTCATAATTACCCCTTGAGCGCCATCAATAGACGTCTCAAGCAGTGGTGAGGAAATGGACTTTTTCGCTGCCTCAGCGGCACGATTCTCACCTGTCGCGATTCCAATGCCCATTAGCGCAGACCCACGATCCGACATAATGGTTTTTACATCAGCAAAGTCGAGGTTAATTAAACCTGGCGTCGCAATTAAATCCGATATGCCTTGAACCCCTTGACGCAAGACATTGTCTGCTTCTCGGAAGGCTTCAAGCATCGGTGTGTTCTTATCAACAATTTCGAGCAGTCGGTCGTTTGGAATGACAATGAGTGTATCTACCTTTTCCTTCATTGCCCCAATGCCACCGCTCGCTTGGTTCGCACGCTTGCGACCTTCAAACGTAAATGGACGTGTGACTACACCTACCGTGAGAGCGCCAAGTTCTTTTGCAATCGATGCAATTACAGGAGCAGCGCCTGTTCCCGTGCCGCCTCCCATACCTGCCGTTACAAACACCATATCGGCGCCTTTTAATACTTCTTCAAGCTGCTCTTTGCTTTCTTCAGCCGCTTTTTTTCCGACATCTGGATTGGCTCCAGCGCCAAGTCCACGAGTAAGTTTCCCACCGATTTGCATTTTCACTTCAGCTTTTGATAGATTCAACGCTTGATTGTCTGTATTTACAGCGATAAATTCTACCCCTTGTACCCCGTGCTCTATCATGCGGTTGACAGCATTGCTTCCGCCACCGCCAACACCGATCACTTTGATCGTTGCTAATTGGTCCATACTTGTATCAAACTCCAGCATGTAAGATCCTCCTAAACGATTTACTCACGAAATTCGCGGTCACTCGAAAAAATTGTTAAACCAGTGTTTCACTTTTTTTGATAGCCCAGGTTGGTTTTTATCCTTAGGCTCTGCTGCAGGGGCTTTTTTCTTTTTCGTCGTGGCAGGTCGATTGCTTTCTTCTGTAGCGATGGAAGCTGCGACTTCCTTCCCCTGGATTTTCATATTTCTGTGTGCGAATTGAATCACACCAACCCCTGTTGTATATTGTGGTTCACGGACGCCAATGTAATCTGCAATCGCTACTCTCACATTGTGTTGTGTGACATCCTGGACCAGTTCCAGTACGCCGGGCATGCTTGCGACTCCACCCGTAAGCACCAGACCTCCTGGCAAATGAGGATACCCAAGAGCCGTTAACTCTTTGCCTACCATTATAAATAATTCCTCAAGTCTTGCTTCAATAATTTCAGCAATATCAAGCTGAGAAAACGTCTGCGTCTGATTGCTTCCAATCATCGAAACATCGAACGTTTCCTCATCAGAGGCGTGATCAAAATAGGCGTGCCCATAAGTTTTTTTCATTTTTTCTGCTTCTTCAGTGGTGGTTCGAAGACCAATAGAAAGGTCCTTTGTAATATGATCTCCCCCCACTTGAAGCATCGAGGTGACCTGTAAGGTGCCTTCTTCAAACACAGAAACTGTCGTTGAGCCACCGCCAAGATCTATGAGCGCTACCCCGATGTTTTTTTCATCCTTAGAAAGCGCTACAGACCCTGCCGCTAACGGTTGCAGACAAATATCAATAATATCCAAGCCCGCTCGCTCTACACACCGTAGCGTATTATGTAAAACTGTGTTTGAGCCGGTAATGATCGTACCTTCCATTTCTAAGCGAACACCAATCATGCCTCTTGGATCGTTAATTTCATCCAAACCGTCCACAATAAATTGTTGTGGGATGACATCAATAATTTCTCGCTCTGGAGGAATAGATACTACTTGAGCCGCATCAATCACGCGAGCAACATCATCGTCAGAGATTTCACGGTTTTCACTCGCTACAGCAACAACACCATGGCAAGGAAGCAATTGGATATGATTGCTAGCAATCCCTACAATAACGCGATTAATTTCAACACCGACCATGCGTTCGGCCTGTTCTACAGCTTTCTGGATGGAAAGTACCGTTTCATCTATATCAACGATCGATCCTTTGCGTACGCCTTTTGAGACAACATTACCTACTCCTATGACATTCAGGACATCACCAGACAGTTCACCGATGATGACTTTTACATTGGACGTACCGATGTCTAAGCTCACATAAATCCCATTGTTGTTCATTCCTTGGCACCTCCTTTGAGTAAAGCGAATCACATTAATCATCTATATCAAGTGAGAATGATAGGGCTACTCTAAGAAAAAATTCCTATTATTCACTTGAGGCGATTTGCTCATCTAATGCGTTATACGTTATAAACTTTCGCTCAATATTCACTATTTGTAACCTGTGTCATCAAATCGTTACACACATGTATTCAACAAACGAATCTGTTTCCCTTTTTTTATGTAGATTTTTTTCCATTGGTTTGTGCACGATTCGCAGCCCATTTCGCAAGCAACAAGCGACGAATCACAGCAATGTTTTGAAAGAGTCGAACACCGAAGACAAACACCGCCGCTAAGTATAAGTCTACACCAATATGCACACCCAGAAAAGCTAAACCTGCCGCTAAAAGCATATTAAAAAAGAAGCCGCTCACAAAGACGGCATTGTCGAAAACCTGTTGCATATGAGCACGGATTCCGCCAAAGAGTGTATCCAAGGCAGCTAGAACAGCAATAGATAAATAGTTTGCATAATCTTCTGGGACTGAAAGGCCGGAAAACAACCCAAAAAATATGCCAATGAGGAACCCGATTAATGGCACCCACATGCTACGATTCCCCCTTTACTTCCTCCACAGGTGTTATGCCGATCATTCGAATAAGCTCTGAATAAGGTTGGACAGTGACCTCATCTTGAACACTAGAATGCAAAGAAAAATTATCTCTAGCAAATTCATCTACGGATTTTGAATACATCATATGAGCATGCAATTTGTCTGGTTCGGCCGTAATGACCTTGATTTCAAAAGGATACGGTGGTAGAGGTTTATTGTTTACGTAGGTTTCCCCATTCACGGTTCGAATTGGAGAGGTCGATACGAGGCGATGTCCTGCAATGTCAATCGCATCAGCACCATACCGGTTCAATTCGTTCACAAGACGAATCAAAAGTACTGGCGACACTTCTTCAACAGGCAGACCAACGAGGTTCTCGTCAAACAATACATCGACTCGAAGTACGATGCCTTTTCCCTTTACTTCCGTAAGTCCAGCTTCTTTTTTTAATTCCATCAGCGTTTGTCGTAACGCCTTTTCACGAGAAACCTCTTCCCTAGATGAATAAGAACGAATTGTGTTTTCATATTTTGTTATTTCGTCAAGTAGATTCATACTGAGCTGTTGCTCCTCCTGCAAATCTTCACGAAGCTGCCAGCTGTCTCTCGTGTCTCTTTGTTCAGGCTGGTCAGAGGTGTTAAATTGGACGGCAAGCAGCAGTCCGAGAACAACAGCTACAGTGAAAGTGATCACTACATTTTTCACTGAATTACGCCTCCTCTTTTGTGAAGTAAGGCGTCATTTTATATGTATCCTTCCGTTCCACTCTTACCGTAATATTGTCAGAAACAAGTTGTTCAACAACGCCGTTCGGCAACTGGAGAGAGGATTCAAGTACATCCGGGTCACCTAAAGCGGTAATGACAAACGGTGCAGCGGATTGGTAGCCGTCGATCGTAATCACTGGACCCGTGCAAACAATATAGGAATCATGTTGTAGACGATGACCATTAATCGCAATGGCTTCTGCTCCTGAGGCTTTTAATTCATTAACAACTTTATGAATATGGCTTTCGTGGACGAGATATTGATTGACGTTCTGTTCATCCGGTATGTAAGACGCATCAGAAAGCTGAACTTCGACACCACTTCCTTCAATCCCAACACTAGACGTAAACATACGCAGCTTCTCAACCTCTTCAACAAGATTAAATAGTGTTGACTCTTGGTCAGCGAAGCTTGCTTCCAACTCCTGAACATCACTTTTCTTTTCTTCTAAAGTCATTGCTAGTTCGCGATTTTTTTCCTCCAGATCAATCAGTTCCTGTCTGAAGGTATACTCTTCTTCCCAGCCATTTACTGCTTGCTCTTTTGGACTTTTCTTCGTTTGCTGATAGGAAAACGAGAGCAAGAAGCCTAGCGAGACAATAACGCAAAACAATAACAGCTTCTGCGGGAGCTTATTCCGCATCACTTGAATCCCCCTCATTTGGAAGCTCAGATGTCTCTTCTTGATCATACGGTTTAAAATAAGACGCAACATCCAAATAAATGATGCCTTTTTGGTCAGTTTCAAGCTGAGCAATAATGGATGGATAGTCTGCCATTTTTTGTGCAAACCCTTTTGTTACTGTATGGACCTCATGACCGTCATTCATATAAACGATTACACGCATTGGTTCGTCGTCAGTAGGGGCATAAGTGACCGTTGAGATTGCATTTAATACAATTCCAGGAACATTTTCCAACTCTGCTGCGATAATTTTAAGCGCCTCATCATCTGTCCAATCGACGAGCAACGGGGCAGCTGAGGGTACTGTTTCCTCTGGCAGGGCGTCTAACATCGTTCCGTTATCCAGCAGCGGATGAAATAAGCCATCTTTTTTTAAATACGCAAGTCGCTGGTGCTCAGTCACTTCAATGCGAACTGTGTTTGGGAACTCTTTTGTAACAGAGACTGTATCGATCTCTTTGTGCGCTTCAATTTGGGTAGCGACGGTGTCTGGATCTACTTGTACAAAGCTGACATCATCCGAAAGGCCACTTAGCTGGACTATGTTTTCCTCTGATACATAATGCTCTCCAAAAACATAAATAGACTGCACATGACTAAAAGGGGATTGAAAGTAGAGTATCGCTGAAATGAGTAGGAAAAACACAGACACATACAGTATAAGCATCCGATTGGCTTTTCGTTTTCGATGTTTTTTCAGATTTGGAATGCGGTCCTCAATGTTGTATACTTTCTTTTCATTTTCCACACTACAGCCCCCTTTAATTCACAAACACAATTGAACAATGAATTGGACAACACACAATATATTAACTCAACTTTAGTACCTTACATTCGGGAGATACGCCTATATAGCTGGGCAAACCTTCATTTTATGGTTACTTTTTATACAAGCTGCCATACACTCGCTTAGCTCGCTTTTCCACCCTTTTTACGGGTACAAGTGCATCAGAGACTCGGAAATACCTCATCGTGATTTCTTTGCCGCTGGAGTCTCGCTAGTGGCTGTTTATAATAATGCACTCATTTTTTATGAAGTGAAAAGGGAACTCAACTAGTGATTTAACAATTAGAGGTCCGCTTCGATACTGAAAAACGATTTTAAAAAAAAATAGGATCGTGAGCATAAGTAATCTATTTTATTGGTTACAGCAAAAGTTGCTCACAAGATGTCAATTGATCTATGTCACCTTGCGTTCACTCAAGCACTGCCAGCCCCGAATTCCATCGTTGCATCAATACTGCACAAGGTGAAGTAACACTTTGCATGAAACAATACTTGTCTTGCTTGGTAAGCAATCGCGCCTTAAAATGCTTTCTTACTCGATATACGAGACCAATAAAAAATAAAAACAATTTACGCAGAAACAAACATCAGCGTAGTCAAAATACGCAGACTCCTGCGGCAAAGCAAACACGACGAAGTCTTTTTGAGTCGATGTTGCACTTGTACCCTTTAGGGTGGAACAGCGCGAGCTGAAGATCCCGCAGGAAAGCTCGCTTTCCGAGGAAGCTGAAGCCGTGCCCGCGGAACGCGAAGTATTTTGACGAAGCGGTCTTGTTTTCTTTACACCCTGAAGGGCATAAGCGCAACATCGATTCGAAAGGACCTCATCGTGTTTTCTTTGCCTCTGTAGTCTCATTAATAACTGCTTTTAATGATGCACTCATTTTTTTATGAAGTGAAAAAGTTAAAAGGGAACTCAACTAGTAATTTAATAGGTATTGTTCTCAAGATGTCAATCACTCGATCTATCTCACCTTGCTTCTAATCAGACACAACCAGCGTGTCATTATAAAAAAAGATCAGTTTTACAAAATGCCAGATAAAACGAAAGAAAAACGGCCCATTCGCCGTCATCATGTAGAAAAAACAACTAGCAAGCTGAAAAATGACCATTTGACTTTCTAAGTGAATATCCTAGACATTGCAAGGGAACTCAACAAGGAAAGCAAACGTTCATCAACAGCTGACCGCACGTTCACCGTTTTTTCGGTATTCATCTATTTTAACACAGTTTAGAAACTTCCTGTCTCAAATGATTTCAATTTCCGTTTTAAGTGAGATGCCATTTTTTTCATAAATCGTGTCTTGAATGAATTTTATGAGTGCTTTTACATCATTTGCTTTTGCGTCACCTGCGTTGACAATAAAATTGGCATGTTGCTCAGACACTTGAGCACCACCAATTTGATGGCCCTTTAATCCAGCTTGTTCTATAAGATGCCCTGCAAATTCAGGCAACGGATTACGAAAAACACTTCCTGCACTTGGAAACTCATAAGGTTGTGTTGTTTTTCGATAGGTTTTGTTAGCAACCATTTTGGCTGTAATTTCATCCGCATCCCCTGGCTGAAGTGCAAACGTTGCTTCAAGGCAAATTCCTGGGCGGTTTTTCTGCAACACCGTCGTGCGATAGGCAAACTGCATGTCTTCGTTCGAAAGCTCTGCTATTTCCCCGTTCTTGAATAAAACGCGCGCGCTTTTTAACACTTGCGAGATGTCTGATCCATGCGCGCCCGCGTTCATATAGACTGCGCCACCCAATGACCCTGGAATGCCTCCTGCAAATTCAAATCCCGAGAGACCGTCTCTACTTGTCGTCATAGCAAGTCTTACGAGAGGATACCCTCCACCTACAGTTACAAGCTGACCCTCTTTTTGGTAATGATCCATTCCTTTGCCTAACTTGAGAACAACGCCTCTGATTCCTTCATCAGGAACGAGCAAGTTCGAGCCCCGTCCGATGACAAACAGAGGCACTTTATGGTCGTTGCACACGGCGACAATTGCCCCTATGGCATCCATAGATCCAGGAATGACGAGGATGTCTGCAGGGCCACCAATTTTAAGTGACGTATGCTTTTGCAACGACTCGTTTTGTCGGACAGTTGTGTCGTTAATTTGCTGTAGCTCTGCCGCCAATTGTGTCATATCTTCACACTCCTGAAAGTATTATTTTGCGTGTTTACTGACATTAAGAAGCACTCCCACAGCAACAAGCATTAGCATTAAAGAAGACCCTCCGTAGCTCAAAAACGGAAGTGTAATTCCTGTCACTGGCATTAGCCCTGTAACGACGCCAATGTTGATAAACACCTGAACGGCAATCATTGTACAGATGCCCAAAGCGATGAATGCCCCATACAAATCCGGTGCGCCAAGGGCAATACGTATCCCTCGCCATAGAATGATGGCAAACAACAACAGAACGAACACCCCACCAATGAATCCCAATTCCTCAGCAACAATTGAAAAAATAAAATCTGTTTGAGGCTCGGGTAAATAAAAGTATTTTTGTCGTGACTGTCCAATGCCTAGTCCTAAAAGACCACCAGGGCCAATCGCATACAATGACTGAATGATTTGAAATCCACTCCCCAGTGGATCTGACCAGGGATCCATAAAGGACGTAATACGTTTAATTCGATACGGTGCAGATAATACCAATCCCGCAAAACCAACAACACCTAGCAGTCCAAGCATGATAAAGTGCCTGATTTTCGCACCGGCAGCAAACAGCATCACCATACAAGTAGCGACCATCACCGTGCCAGTGCCTAGATCCGGTTGCAACATAATCATGCCAAACGCCAAAAAGACAAGCCCTAAAACAGGGAGCATCCCTTTTCGCCATTGCGTAATGTACTTTTGCCGCTGTGCTAAAAAGCGTGCTAAAAAAGCGATCATCGCTAATTTCATAAACTCCGAGGGTTGGATTGAAAAGGCGCCAACGCCGAGCCAACTCCTTGCCCCGCCTCGAACAAGACCGACCCCAGGGATCAAAACAAGCACGAGAAGTAGAAAGCAGACGATAAGCAAGACGAGGGACCACGATCGCCAATTCCAGTAGTCCACTTGCATAACAAAGAGCATTGCGACGATCCCTAGACCTGCAAAAAGAAGCTGCCGTTTGGCAAAGAAAAAAGGGTCATCAAATTTATAATCCGCCCAAATCGCACTCGCACTATACACCATGATGATGCCAATAGCGAGCAAAAGCATCGTCACCGAGAACAAAAAGAAATCAGGGGTTTGTTTTTTCATGACCAAGGACACCTCTGTCAACATGAATTAGCAGGTAGACAACCCCACCTAATTCAAGGTATGCACAGACTGAATGAACATGTCTCCTCGCTCTTCAAAAGTTCTGAACTGATCCCAGCTTGCACATGCAGGGGAGAGCAACACGACATCGCCTGACGCTGAAAGGGTGTAGGCAGTCTGAACAGCTTCCTCCACATTATCGACCGCCTTCATCTGATCTATCCCTTCAGACTCACCAAAGGTTGTCAATTTTTCCTTCGTCTCTCCAAACACAACCATTGCCTTCACGTTTTTCATTTGTCCTTTAAGGTCATCAAAACCTTGTCCACGGTCCAGCCCACCAGCAATTAATATCACAGGCGCTTTAAACGCCTTTAAGGCTGTAATGGTCGCAAGGGTGTTTGTTGCTTTAGAATCATTATAAAATAACCGCCCATGCAATGAACGCACAAATTGCAGCCGGTGAGAGACGCCTTCAAAAGTTGTCAAAACCTGTCGAATACCTACTGTCGTCGCTCCAAAAATCGACGCTGCGTTGACAGCTGCGACGATGTTCTCATGATTATGCTCACCTGGCAGGACAATCTCCTCTAGCTTCATCACCTGCTGATGCTTCACATAAAGCGCACCATTATCGATGCCTGTGCCGTTTTCCGAAAGACCAATTGACGTAAACGACTCGAAGTCACTAATCGTCAATAAGTCGTATGCCCGTAACGTCTCAACAGCAGCTTCTTGGATGAAAATAGCCTGTTGGTTCTCTCCATGCTGAAAAAGTTTTGCTTTTGCCGCAAAATAATCACGTCGATGCCCGTGGTAATCCAAATGCGCATCGTATAAGTTAAGCAACACCGACACTTGTGGTGTAAAGGACTCGATTCCAGCAAGCTGAAAGCTGGATAATTCCATCACAAGAACGTCTTCAGCTGTTGCTTGCTGAGCGACTTCTACAGCAACGTTGCCGATATTTCCTGCCGTCCGGGCACGAATTCCTGAAGCTATAAGCATTTTGGAAATCAACGTTGTCGTTGTCGTTTTGCCGTTTGATCCGGTGATGGCAATGATCGGCGCTTCCGACAACAAATACGCAAGCTCGATCTCTGTCCAGATGGGTAGTCCTCTTTGCATTGCCGCTTCAATGACTGGATTGGTATAAGGAACGCCTGGGTTTTTTACGACCACATCCATGCCTCCTACCAACTCAGGTGGATGTGACCCACACACCACTTGTATGCCCTGCTTGTAGAGCGTTTGTGCGTCCTGGTTATCCTTATAGGGAAGCTGATCATTGACCGTTACAATGGCCCCTAATTTACGTAAGGCATGGACCGCTGCCATTCCACTTTTTGCGAGACCAACAACGAGCACTGATTTTCCTTGTAACTGAGTGTATTCCTTCACTTTAGACCCACACCTCTAAATAGATTCCAAGTGCCGCACAAACGAATGCAACCGCCCAGAACGTCGCAACCACACGCCATTCCGACCAGCCAGAAAGCTCATAATGATGGTGCAAAGGGCTCATCTTAAACACTCGTTTGCCTGTTGTTTTATAGGAAAGAACTTGAATAATCACCGATAGAGTTTCAATGACAAACACGCCGCCGATGATCACCAACAACAGCTCTAGCTTTGTGAGCAATGCAACACCTGCGAGTGCGCCACCTAAGGCAAGTGAGCCCGTGTCCCCCATAAATATTTTAGCGGGATGTGCATTAAACACAAGAAATCCTAGGACAGCGCCTACGATGGCGACACAAAAGATCGCCACATCCGGTTGTCCTTGATACCAGGCCAACACACCAAAGGCACTAAACGCCACAGCAGATGTGCCCGCAACTAGACCGTCAAGACCATCCGTCAAGTTAACGGCATTGGATGTTCCAATCAGAATAAAAATCGCGATCAGGAAAAAAACAATGCCAAAGTTCACACTTACGCCTGTTGCAGGCAGCTCAATATATGTAGGATGATTCAACAACCAAAGACCGACACAGAATCCTACCGAGACGAGGATTTGAGCAGCCATTTTCTGTTTAGATGTGAGCCCTAGGTTTCGCTTCAAGACAACTTTTATGAAGTCATCAAGAAAGCCTACAAGGCCAAAGCCGAGCAAGGCAGCAAGCAGTAGCAGTAATTCATTGCTAATAGTGTAAAACCTCTGTGCAATTAGCACTGAACCAAGCAGTGCTGCCATGATGATAATGAGTCCACCCATCTGCGGTGTCCCTGATTTTTTTTGATGGGATTTTGGTCCTTCATCGCGGATTTTCTGCCCAAAATTAAGGCGTTTTAACATCGGAATTGCGACTGGCGACAGCAACACCGTCAAAATAAAAGCAAGACCTAAAGTCATGAGTAACGTTTCCTCTGGGATCAAACCAGCCACCTCCTATTCTTTCATCAATTGATCGATCAACCATTCCAAGGCCATACCACGCGAAGCCTTAAATAATAAAAGGGCATCATCATGCAAGAATGGGCGCAACAATTCAAGGGCTTCCTCTTTCGTTTTCACATGATGTACATGAACTGAACCGTCTGTGACAAGCATCGTTTCTTCAGCGATCCATCGAGCTTTCTCTCCAATCGCAATCAACGCTGTGATCGGAGAAGTGACTTCTCCCCCTACACTTCGGTGCATCTCTTCATCATATGGTTCCCCAAGCTCAAAAATATCCCCTAATACAGCCACTTTGGCGCTTCGATGTGCCATGTCTTTTAGCACTGTCAAGGCAGCTCGCATGGAGGTTGGACTTGCATTATAAGCGTCATTAATGATGGTGACTTCATTTGGTCCAGTAAGCAGCTGCATACGCATCGGTGTAAACGCTGCTTGTGTCAGCCCCGCTTGAATCTGTTCGTGTGAAAGACCTAAGCGAGATCCAACTTCGATCGCATATGCTGCATTTTTACTATTATGCGCACCAAGCAATGCCAATGAATAGCTTTCGCCGCGATAGACAAAGTTTTGACCGTGCAAATCGGTTTTCTCAATGCGTAGTCGAACGCTAGCCCGATCTGTAAAACCAATGCGACCATCCGCTTGTATAGCAGGATGCGACAGTAATGGCTCATCGCCATCAACTAAAAGGGCACCGTCTGCCTTCAAGCCTTCGGCAATTTCAAGCTTTGCTTTGGCAATATTCTCACGTGAGCCTAAAAACTCAATATGTGATTCGCCGACATTGGTAACGATCGCCATGTCAGGTGCTGCAAGCTTGCTCAACACTTCAATTTCTCCTGCGTGGTTCATTCCCATCTCTACGATAAGAAACGCACAGTCGTCTGGCATGCTCAATAAAGTCATCGGCACACCGATATGATTGTTTAAGTTTCCAGCGGTTTTATGCGTCTTCCCCTTTTTTTCGCATACCCCGGCGACAAGATCTTTCACTGTCGTTTTGCCGTTGCTCCCTGTAATCGCAATGACGAATGGGTTCACTTGAAACCGATATAGCTGAGCAAGCTGCTGTAATGCCACCGTCGTATCCTCGACGAAAAAGATCGAGCAAACGCTTTGTAATGTTGGTGGGACAGGCTCTTCCTTTTGCCAAAAAAGGACTTCAGCACCATTAGAAACCGCTTCTTCAGCAAACAGATGCCCATTTAGCCGCTCCCCAACGATAGGCACGTAAAGGGCATTCGGCTGCGTGCTCCTGGAATCTTTTGTAACAAGCGAAATCTCTTCTGGGGCTACAGGTGCTAAACGATACTCTGGCCAATGCTGCATCATTGTTTTAAGTTTAATTCTCATTTTGATCCCTCGTTTGAATCGCCATTGTTGCTTCTTCACGATCATCAAAGTGAAACGTGTCTTTACCGATGATTTGATACGTTTCATGGCCCTTACCAGCAATTAATACTAGGTCGGAGTCTGTTGCCATGTGAATCGCCTTAGTGATTGCTTCACGTCGATCAGAAATCACCTCAAACGCCGTCTCGCCCTTAAACGATTGGGTCATATCAGTGAAAATTTGCTCAGGCGATTCACTTCGTGGATTGTCATTCGTAAAGATGGCATAATCAGCGCCGTCCACTGCATTTTTTGCCATAATAGGACGTTTTGTTCGATCACGATCGCCTCCACAGCCACAAACCACGATAACACGCCCTTCAGTTAGCTCCTTGGCAGTGTCGAGGACATTTTTTAAGCTGTCTGGTGTGTGCGCGTAATCGACGATAACAGGAAATTTTTGCCCTGCATTCACAAGTTCGAAACGGCCAGGAATGACAGGAACGTTCTCAAGCCCTTCGGCAATTGTTCTACTGTCAATGCCATTGACAAAACATGCTGCGGCAGCAGCGAGCGCATTGTACACATTAAATTTGCCAGCGAGCGGCAAGGTCATGGCAAAAAATCCATCTGGAGTTTTCAGATTAAACGTAGTTCCCTTGCTTTTTAGAACGAGCTGTGACGCTGAAAAATCAGCTTCATTTTCAAGACCATATGTTACGACAAGACCTTGGGTAACGTCACGAAACCCTGCAGATGCCTTATCATCGACGTTTAATATAGCAAAGGTCGGTTTGCCCGTTTTTGTTTTTGCTGGCAGTGAGGCAAACAACAAACGTTTTGCATCTTGATACGCCGTAAGCGTTTGATGATAATCGAGATGGTCCTGTGTTAGGTTCGTAAAAATCGCCACGTCAAACTGACAGCCACGTGTTCGCCCAGTGACCAACGCATGGGAAGACACTTCCATAATGCCTGCTGTCACTTGTTGATCTACCATGTCTCGGAAGGCTTGCTGTAAAGTCAGAGATTCAGGGGTCGTGTTTGGTAACGCTTGTAACGAGTCCCCCACTTTTAAACCAGTTGTCCCTAGTGTTCCTGTCCGAATTCCTGCGTGCGTATAAATGGCATCAATTAAATAGGTTGTCGTCGTCTTTCCGTTTGTTCCCGTCACGCCAGTTAAGTGCAATTGGTTTGTTGGAGACTGAAAAAACGCGTCCGCCAGTTGGGCGAGCGCCGTTCGTGAGTCGTCGACAACAATGACTGGGAGGGTAGAAGCCAATGGGCGCTCGGCAATAATCGCCACGGCGCCATTGGCTTCGGCATCTGCAGCATACAAATGGCTATCATGCTGAAGGCCTTTTATGCAAACAAACAAATCCCCTTCGGACACTTTACGAGAATCCATCGAAATGCCTGTCACATTGACTTCTCCATGAACTGCTGTATAAAAGGGAATTGCTTGCTGTAATAACGTCGATAATTTCAAGCTCCATCACTCCTATCATGCTACACGTACGTTGTTAATCTTGCTGTTTTTCATTGTTAAGCGTTGCTTTCTCGCCCCAGTATACACGAATTACTGCCCCTTGCTCCACTTTTTCTCCAGGTGCTGGTGCTTGAGCAACGATCACTTCTCCTTCACCGCTATGCTTTAGGTGAAAACTGGCGAGAGAATTGCGGATATCCTTTTTCGTTAACCCTAACAAATGCGGCACCTCATAGAGCACAGGATCAAGGTAGGTACGCTCTTTTTCAATTTGGTTCTGCCTCTTCGGCACCTCCATCGCTTGCAGACTGTCCCCAATAATATTGCCAACAATTGGCGCAGCGACAACGCCACCGAATTGTACCGTCCCTTTTGGATTGTCTACTGCCACATAAACGACGATTTGCGGATCATCTGCTGGGGCGAAGCCAATGAAAGAAACAATGTAGTTGTTTTGCAAATATTGCCCATTGACTGCTTTTTGTGCAGTCCCTGTTTTCCCCCCTACACGATACCCTTCCACAAAGGCATTTTTGCCCGTCCCTTGTGCTACCACACTCTCTAAAGCGTAGCGAACTTCTTTCGATGTTTCTTCTGAAATCACTTGGCGTTTAAGGCTTGGCGTTTGTCTATCAACGATAAGGCCAGAGATAGGGTCGACCCATTCCTTCGCTACATAAGGCTTGTATAAGTACCCGCCATTCACTGCCGCAGCCACCGCAGCGACCTGTTGGATCGGAGTCACACTAATGCCCTGACCGAAGGATGTCGTCGCTTGTTCGACGGGTCCTACATTATCAATATCAAACAGAATACCGGAGCTTTCGCCTTGCAAATCAATGCCTGTTTTTTTGCCGAAGCCAAACTCATCGACATACTGAAACAACCGTTCTTTTCCAAGCTTCTGACCCATCGTCACAAATCCTGGGTTACAGGAGTTTTGCACAACTTCTAAATACGTTTGCGACCCATGGCCGCCTCGTTTCCAACATTTAATTGTAGCGCCTGCAACCTTAATGTAGCCTGGGTCATAAAACGAATCATGCTGCAGATCAATTAAGTTTTCTTCCAATGCTGCCGACAGTGTTATGATTTTAAAAGTAGATCCCGGCTCATACGAGCTCCAAATGGGTAAATTTCGATTATACACCTCTGAAGGGACTTGCTTATATGATTCAGGATCAAAATCAGGTCGACTCGACATGCCAAGGATTTCACCAGTGTTCGGATCCATCGCAATGGCAACGAGACCATCAGGGGAATACTGTTCTTCTGCGGCATCAAGCTCGCGTTCAATAATCGTTTGTACGTTGGAATCAATGGTTAGCCTGAGATCTAATCCATCAACAGGGGCTTTGTAACGATCAGCCTCCCCTTTTAGGCGTTGCCCTTTAGCATCTGACATAAACGACAATTGCCCTCGCTTCCCCATCAGTTCTTGATTGTAGATGGCCTCCAAGCCCGTTAGCCCTTGATTATCTATGCCTGTAAACCCTAACACATGGGATAAATAACTTCCGAAAGGATAATGCCGTTTTGAATCCTCTGTTAAATAAACGCCATTTAACTCAAGCTTTCGCACAGCAGCCACCTTATCATCAGTGAGCTTACGTCCCTCAGGATGCACTTTTACGATACTTTCTTTCTTTGTCATCATGCCATAAAGCTTTTCAACCGTCATGCCTAGCACAGGTGCAAGGGATTTTGATGCTTCAGCAGGATTCTCAATTTGACGAGGGACAACATAGAGGGATGGCGCACTTACGTTTGTTGCTAAAGGGGTCCCGTTACGGTCAAGAATTTCCCCTCGTTCAGGCTCAAAAGGGAGATCACGACTCCAAAGATCCTCCGCTTTACCAGACAACCACGGACTTTGAATCACCTGAACATAGGCCAGTCGCGCAGAAATAACGATAAACAATAAAATGCCGCCTAGCAATATATAAAATAGTCGTTTTCGAACGGTTCGATTCGAAACAAACATAAAGTGGACCCTCCCTTTTACTGGCTAGTCCACTATATGCTTGTCTAGTATGTGCTAGAACTATTCTACTGGTGCTGACGAAGAGGCATCGTCTTCTTCATTCGCTCCTTGAGAAGAAGGGTCCGCGTACTCATCTGTTGTGTCGTCCTCTCCGCCATTCGTTTCATCTTCGTTAGCTGTAGAAGAAGGTGCTGGAGGCTCAAGCTCGACAACGAGATAGTCTCCTTCTTGCACAGGCTGACCGGCTTCCACGTTTTGCTTTACGACATACCCACTTCCAGTCGGATTTGGTTGTACGTTAAGCAAGCTGGATAACCGTAGAAACTCTCGATAGCTGTAGCCTGTAAGATCAGGCATGGCTGGGTTCTCTTCCCCGAGAAGGAACACTCTCGCGCCGGGAAGTATCGTTTCACCAGCTGCAGGCTCTTGGCGTACAATCTTCCCTGAGCCGACAACAACAGGCGTCATTCCAGCTTCTTGTAGTTGCTGAGAAACAGCGGTGATGTCAGTTCCTTTGTACTCTTTCACCGTAAATCCTTTTTGTGCTTTTTCTTGCTTCTGCTCTTCTTCTCGCGGTGCGATATCCAAGTACTGCATCGTGTTTTGAACAAATGGTTTAAACACCTTAGACACAGGCGATGAACCTGATTCTGGATAGCCGTATTGATTTAAGCCTAGCTGTGGCTGTTTAATGCCGATGTAAATGACGAATTCGGGATCTTGCTCTGGAACCATACCAAGAAATGAGAAGAAATAGTTGTTGTGACCCGTCATATAACTGCCATCTTTACCTGGTATTTGCGCAGTTCCAGTTTTTCCTGCCACATCGTAGTCTTCCATCTCGTACGGTTTCCCTGAACCAACAGACTCAGAGACAGCTGTCCCCAATATCGTACGTACTCGCTCTGCTGTTTCTGCAGAAATTGGCGTACCTGCAACCTCAGGTTTGCCTTTATACAGAGTTTCGCCGTTATTGCTATTCTTAATTTCATTGATTACGTACGGCGTCATCATCTTTCCATCATTGGCGACTGCCGTCAACGCTTTTATTTGTTGAATAGGTGTAATGGCCGTTCCTTGACCAAAGGTTGTTGTGAGTTTCTCAATAGGCTCTTTGTAAACAAACCGACTGTTTGTTTCCCCAGGAAGGTCAATCCCTGTTGTCTTGTCGAGGTCAAATTTCTTCAAATATTCAAGGAAACGATCAGGCCCTAGCTTCTCCATGCCGAGAATTCCGGCCGCAACATTTGAGGAGCGCTGAATGCCTTCTAGCATACTGATCGTGCCCCAATTCGTGCGAACGTCACTGATTGCTGTTGATCCATTGAACGAGTACCGTCCTGATTGATAGAGTTCATTTGGATTAAAAACGCCCTCTTCTATCGCTGCCGCTACGGTAAACACCTTCATTGTCGATCCAGGCTCAAACCGATAGGAAATCGCATCGTTTTGATAATGTGTAATGTCGCGAACGTTCGGGTCAAACGAAGGATAGCTAGCCATGGCAAGAATTTGGCCCGTCTCCGGCTTAGCGACAATGCCAATCATATTGGATGGTGTGTATTCCTCTTCGACTTTTTTCATCGCATCCTCTAAAAAGCCTTGGATTTTTTGGTCAAAGGTCAGATAAACACTCGCCCCATTATGCGGTGGCACCACCATTTCCTCGGCATTCGGCAATTTGGTATCTAGCTTGTCGCGCTTGTATTGGATTTTCCCTGGTGTCTGCTGTAAATAGTCATCGAGGGATTTTTCCAACCCCATCACGCCGACGATTTCCCCTTCGTCGTTTTCAGTTGTGTACCCCAAAACATGGGAGGCGAAGACACCGTTTGGGTAAAACCGTTTGTTTTCTCTAATAAAATAGATTCCTTTAAGGTCAAGAGCCTCAATCTCTTCCTTTTTCTCATAGCTTAGCTTACTCCCGCTTGATCCAAATTCAACTTGAAAGGGACCAGGGTTTTCTTCTGTAGACGTGACGTTAAGCTGATCAAGAATATACGCCTGATCCACTCCTAAAATCGGTGCCAGTTCTTCAGCAACTTTTTCCTCGTCCTTGACACGTCCTTGAAATCCATCACGGACAATGGCATACACCGTATAGGATTGGACGTCTTCGGCAAGTGGCATTCCATTCCGATCGTAAATGGTCCCGCGTTTCGCCTCTAATGTTTTGGATACAGTTCGCTGACTTTCTGCGTAATCAGACAGCTGGACACCATCTACTTCTTTTGCCGCCTGAATGTAAACAATACGTCCAAATAATACAAAAAAGAGCAGGATAAAAGCCAAAAGCAATACCCTGACTCCAACATTCACCGCTGGGTTTTTTTTAGTACTCATCGAAGAGACTCCCTTTACTCCTGGCTTTGCACATTTTTCACTTTATTTTGCTGAAGGGATAGACCGTGCTTTTCAGCAATAGATTTTATGCGTTCAGGCTGGCTTAAGATCGCTTTCTCTTCTTTTAAGCCTTCAATTTCATCCTGCAAGGTTTCGATCTTTGTTTCAGACGCGTTCACCGTCATACTTGCTTGGTAGATAGAAGAACTATTCATCAGAACGACGACGGAAATACCGACGATCATGGACAGCAATAAAATATAGTAACATATCTCCGCAGGAACCAAACGGGGTTTTTTGTAAACAATTTTCGGTTGTGCCGCTGGTGATGTAGACTGCGTTTGTTGCCTTCTCTCTCTGGCTAATGCGTTGCCCATAGCCTTCCCTCCCATTACTAAAACGCTAGCGTTTTTTCTCTACAACTCGTAATTTTGCAGACCGCGCACGATTATTGTGCAAAAGCTCTGCCTCAGATGGCAAAATCGGTTTTTTCGTCACTCGCTCAAGCATCGGCTTTACGTGCTCAGGAATAACCGGCAACCCCCTCGGCAATTCGGGTGTTTTGCTCAATTCCTGAAACACTTGCTTGCAAATGCGATCCTCAAGTGAATGAAACGTAATAACGGCAATTCTTCCCCCAGGTTGCAGTAGGTCAACAGCCTGATAAAGTGCATCTTCAAATGCTTTTAATTCGTCGTTCACTGCGATGCGAATCGCCTGAAAAACGCGCTTCGCTGGGTGACCACCTTTGCGTCTTGCTGGCGCTGGGATCGCATCCTTAATTATTTCGACCAATTCGCCTGTTGTTTTAATCTCTTTTTTTTCACGACCGGCTTCGATCGTTCTCGCAATTTGCTTAGAAAATTTTTCTTCCCCGTAACGGAAAAAAATGCGTACTAAATCCTCATATGGCCACTCATTGACGACTTGGTAGGCGGTAAGCATCTGTGTTTGGTCCATCCTCATATCAAGCGGAGCATCCTGATGATAAGAAAACCCTCGTTCCGCCTCATCAAGTTGCGGCGACGAGACACCTAAATCAAACAATACGCCTTGTACTCCCTCTATGCCGAGATTCTCTATTTGGTGTTTAAACTCTCTAAAATTGCTATGAATCAAGTGGAGATTTTTGTGAGAGGCAAACGTTTCTTTTGCTGCCTCCAAAGCAGTTAGGTCCTGATCAAACGCAATAACACGCCCGTTGTCATTCAGCACTTCTAAAAGGAGGCGTGTATGTCCGCCACCGCCAAATGTACAATCGACGTACGTTCCGTCAGGTTGGATATGTAGTGCTTCAATGGATTCATTCAGCAGCACAGTTGTATGTTGAAACATTGTTGCCACACCTTTCTAATGCCCTTATCTATGATTGTGTGGCGATTAAATGTCCACATCCATCATGTTCTCAGCCAAATCGGAAAATGACTCTTGAGACATACCCACATAATCGTCCCATTCCGCTTTCCCCCAAATTTCAATGCGGTTGGAAACACCTATGATGGCACATTCTTTGTCGAGATTCGCATAGCTGCAAAGCGGAGAGCTTATGTTTACCCTTCCCTGCTTGTCCAATTCGCATTCTGACGCTCCTGATAAAAAAAAGCGAGTAAATGCGCGCGCATCCTTTTTAGTTAAAGGCAACGTTTTTAACTTAGACTCAAGCACATGCCACTCTGTCATTGGATAAATAAACAAGCATTTATCCAAGCCACGTGTGACAACAAAGGTTTCACCTAAGGGCTCTCTAAACTTAGCAGGTATTATCATGCGACCCTTTGTATCGATCGAATGGTGGTATTCTCCCATGAACATGTCGGCTGCCCCACTTTCACCTACTAACTTACCACAATGCCCCACCTTTCACCACTATAAATAGTTATTCTGCTGCAATTAAAAAAAACCTGCCGTCGTTCGCAAGTTTTTTTACAATCTTTCCGTTGATCTTGATCTGATTTTTTAACTTTGGGATTGCATTTGTTGCACATTGGTGCCACTTAGAATGACTCTCAATCCTCAACAAATGTCCTATGCATAGTAGCTACAACTTTTTTGATGAGGTCAAGCAGTCCGCGATCCGAACATAGAAAAAACAACACTCCAATGATTAAGGAAGCGTTGTTTCAAAGTGTAGACAATATGAAATACAAGGACCGATTAAAACGTTTGGCTTTCAAGGGGCAGCGTTGCTATGCGGGCAAGGAAACGCACCAAAGAAAGCGAGCAGATATCTTCAGCTTTTAGGTGGCCATAGTCACATTTCAAAAACGGTCATCGTATGATCTTCGACGAACGGCTGTGAAAGCAGCTGCTGAATGAGCTCAGGACCGTAGACATTCAACCAAAAAAACACATTATGCACGCGATCTTGAGGGGAACCTTCGGGAAGGAGCATTTTCTTTAAGTGCCAGTACCCTGCCATCTCATCCTCGTAGGATTCATTAATTGCGTGACGATATTTGGTTTGAAGCCACTCCTCTTGCGCTGCCCATTTTTTTTGTGCTGCCGCTGCCAAGGATTGCGTTCCCGGCATGTCCTCTGCAATGCCGGCTAGCAAATCATTGATTTTAGCATAATGTCCCTGCAATTCAGCGAGTGTATCGTAAAGATGTAAATTCTGAAGGCGCTTTTCATGCTCGGATTGATAAGCGTCTACGCCACTTTCGCAAACCTGCTCTAAAGAAAGCTCATATTTGTTGAGCCATTTCGCAGTTTGCGAATCAACGATCGTCCCGTGCATGCGTGGCAATAGCGGGGGAACCTTGAATCCAAACACGTGAAATGCAGACTTTAAAAGAGACCAATACGAGAGTTCCCCTGGACCAGCGACAAACGTTAAGACAGGAAGCAGATATTCCTGCATGAGTGGCCGACTCACGACATTGTTGCTAACACGTTCAGGCGTTTCTTCTATAACAGCGAGCAGATCCTCTGTTTGTAAGTGAAGCTTTTGATGTCGGTCATGAAAGCCCCCGTCCTCTGCCCGTTCAAGCAAGTGGCGCTCGCCATCAACATGCAAAAACAAGTGTGCCAGTTCACGGTCGAGTTCCAATGGCCCCGTGAATCCGTCTTCTTTTAGAGACTGTTGCGCAGAAACAACTTCCCTATGCACAGCCTCGTTTTCCATGACGAAGTCACGAAAAAAGGGAGCCTCTAGTTCTCTTAACGAAGCATCATGTGCATTTAAGAAAACAAGCCCTTCTCCAGGGAACAAGGACACCATTAGCTTTCCAAAGAAATCGACGTAATTGGTTGACGAGTGAAAAGCATCAAGCGTTTGTTTCAATAAATCCTGCGTATAAGCGGTTTCTCCAAAACCGGCAAAGGCTTGTTTAATCAATTCCTCTCCATGCGTCGCATTTAACGATCTCTGTGCAACAGAGGTTTTTGTATCTTCCTGAGACACTGGCAATGAAAGCTTGGTGACGCCGCGCTCCACAGGGACAAAAAGGTGGTTGATTTCAGGGAAATCATGATCTTCTCCAGCGATCCAAAATACAGGAATAACGGGAACACCCAATACGTCCTCTTGTTGCTTTGCCCATTGAATCGTACTGATCGTTTTAAATATCGTAAACAGCGGACCCGTTAGGAAGCCAGCTTGTTGTCCACATACCACGACAAGACTTTCCTTTTGTTGAAGACGAGCGATGTTCGCAAACGTTGCGTCATCTGCCCCAATCGAGTGGTTAAATGTCTCGAGAACACGCGCCACTGACTGACGTGGAAAGGATCGTGCCGACAGCTCCTTTTGTCTTTCTAAGAGACTTTCTTCCGTGAGCGTATAATCAAAACGTTCTAAAACGCTGCTGTTCTGATCTATGTAATGCTTAAGCAATGCGTTGCCTTGCACATGTGTTGTCTTTCTTACTTGCATACTCGGCCTTCCTTTCTTTCGCCAGTGTTCCGTTCATCTATTTGAAAAAGAATAACATAAGAAGTATAGCAAATGTGAGCGGGAAACAAAATTGAACTGCTTCACAGGATGATTTTAGCGATGATTAGGAGAATGCATGAAACATTCTTGTGGCAATGCCGAGGACAATTAGGATAATATACGCAGTGCTAAACAATAAAAAACTGCTTCGCCAAAATCCTTTCCATACCTTCATGAGCTTAATTTCATCTGCGAGCTTCCAGTGCAGAATGACAAAAAGCAAAAACATGCTACATAGAAAAAGTAAAAGATGATAGAACTCAAACGCCATTAGTTGCATTCTCAAAAGAAAATAGACAGCAAATACAAACAAAAGTGTCGTTGCATCTCCTGCAACATGTACGCGCTTCTTTTTTGGATACCACCGTTTCGTGAGTTTGAACACGAGGAAGAATACGAGTGGTGGCATAATAATCAATGAGGAAACGATGTAAACGAGCATGACCCAACAGCCTTCCTTTTTTCAGCCAATTCAATTGCATTATACAGGAAGACTTTCCAATCATGCCATGACTTTTTCAATTTCTAGCACGCACAAAAAAAGACTTCCCTTAGCGAGAGCCTTGCGATACGTATACAATTTCTGTGAACAGATTAGTGCCCCACAGGTAACATGGATCTTATTTTAATAGAATGAATTGTGGTGCTTGCTTTCGCACAAATGAACAGCTGGAAAACACTCTCCTATAGGCAAACGGCTATATGTTCGCTTTCACCCTAAAGGGCACAAGTGCAACATCGACTCGAGAAGACCTCGTCGTGTTTTCTTTGTCGCTGGAGTCTCGCTAGTCGCCGTTTTTGGTTTATGATAAAGAACGAATGAAATGAGAAAGATCTTTTTTGGTTTCATTTTCAACCGTTACCAAACGACATTCGTGAAAAAGGCACCAGGTCATCTACCTTGAAACATTGCACGTACTCGCCTTATTTGGTTGCCACACGGCTTTTTACCCTCTATACGAGACCGAGCCACAATAAACATTGTACGCAGAAACAAACATCAGCGTAGTCAACACACGTAGACTCTAGTGGGATCAGCGCGAGCTGAAGATCCCCTCGAAAAAGCCATGCTTTTTCGAGGAAGCTGAAGCCGTGCCCCACAGAAAGCGAAGTTTGTTGACGGAGCGGTCGTCATTCCCATGCCCTCTAGCGGTAAAATCTATTTGGTCCGGATGATCGCGATACATTTCAAGGGCCAAATTAAATTTGATTCAAGCGAAATGTTACAAAAAGAATAAAGCGATTCTACGGTGTGCATATAACTAGGGTGTGTCTGAGAACTCAGAAGGGAGTAGATGTTGCCGAATTTTCGTTCCAAGCAAGGCGCTTTTTCGCAGACGTACCAGACGTACGTCAAGGAAAAGGAACGCAGCAGGGGACGAAAAGGCGGTGACAGATGCCTCTTAGCGAGTTTTAAGACACGCCCTAAACGTGTGGAGTTTTTCAGCATGATACTACAAGCCTTCCTAACAGCGTTAGTGGTAAACACCAACGAGTGGGAAAGCGAATAGAGAAAAAGCAGCTCACCCTCGGTTGAGGAATGGTCTGCTTTTTCCATACTAAGGATTGGATCTTCAAGTTCGTAGTGTTTTTTGTCAAAAGCAAAACTTTTACGGAGCTCTCTTATCGGAAAGACATTTTTGCTCTAGTGTTTGCTATTCTTTTTCACTGGACCATTGACGCGCACGGTCAATGACATGAAGCAATGATGTATAATCCGCAGAAGTTTGCGACAATTTCTTTTCCAGTATGACCACTTCACTAGCCAGTCTGTCCCGTTCGCTACTTAATTTATCATTTATTGATTGAAGATCTCCCTGCTTGTCGTGTTGATAGAGCCACGCTTTTTTGATCTGCTCTAAGGCTCCAATGACTTCGTTTGTTGCGGAAGCTGGCAGCTCTTTCCTTGGTATCGATGGTTTCAGAGACGTTCGTTGTTTACGCGAGCGCTTCGACTTTACAATTTGATCTTGGTATTGCTTACGTATCGTAGAGTTCCACCTAAAGCCGCATGCCGCTGCTGTTCGATACAGCTTGTTCCCCACTTCCTCAAACGCCTTTAACTGTGTACTTCCTTCTTCGATATATTGCAGGACCGTTTCAGCCAACACTCGATCCTCTTCATCAGACCATGCATCCTGCCGTACCGTCAATCGAATCCCTCCCTACTTTCTTTGCTTTCAATGTATGCACATAGTGAAATAGATAGAATCGCAAAAAAGAGAGGGCACTCTAATTTCATAATAAAAGAGCCTGCATTAACGTCCTTTTATACAAAAAAAAAACACCCTATAAGAAGGATGCTTTCTGAATACATTATTTGCTTACAACTTCTTTACCTTTGTAATGGCCACAAGATTTGCATACACGGTGAGAGAGTCTCATATCTCCACAGTTTGCACACTCAACCATACCTGGAATGCTCATTTTAAAATGCGTACGGCGTTGATTTTTAACTTTTTTTGATGTTCGTCTAGCTGGTACTGCCATGCCTAACACCTCCTTCAATTGTTTGTATCATTTGTATCCTTATTGAAATAATTTTGCAATGACGCAAAACGAGGATCAATAGAGTTTGTTTTTTCTTTTTGGTTTACAATTTCCCAATCCGACCCTTTTTGAGGTGCAGGACTGTCTTCAGGGATTTCATCCTTATATACTTTCATTGGAATTTGCAGTACAATGCTTTCTGCAATGAACGGATATAAATCAACCGTTCCATCCACAATTGGATGAAGGTCATCGTCCCAATCCTCATCATAATCTGACGGATTGTTTGCTAATGAAAACAGCTCAATCGTTTGAAATGAAAGTGGGTATTCAACATCAGCAAGACTTCTTGCACACGGTAGCGTCAATGTACCGGAAATCTTCAGTTGAAAGACGTATCGACCCTCTGATTCATATCCTGTCCCGACAATGCGGAAGGGTGTTGCCTCACGAACATCAGGAGATAATTGCTTGATAACACTCGTTAATTCTAAGGTTTCATCAAACGAGTACATCTCGTGATTGCGAAGCAATTCATTTATATGCCATTTCACGTTGTATCCCTCCAAAGCACAAGGATTATTATAATCTTCCTGTCATGGTTTGTCAACGATTGAACGACTGACTATAATGATGGAAGACTACCCGTTACTCTAGCACAAATGAATGCATTCTTCAAATGTCTTCGGAGGTGAAAACGTTTTGAAAGCTGTTGGAATGATTGTCGAATACAACCCGTTTCACAACGGCCACTTGTATCATCTTCAAAAAAGTAAATATATCACAGGAGCGGATGTCACTGTCGCTGTCATGAGTGGCAATTTCCTACAACGAGGCGAGCCTGCATTGCTTCCCAAATGGCAACGTGCGGAGATGGCTTTACGTGCCGGTGTGGATATTATCGTAGAACTTCCCTATGCATTTGCTGTGGCAAGAGCCGATCTCTTTGCCCTTGGTGCTGTTCATATCCTTTCAGAATTAGGTGTCAGCGATGTATGCTTTGGTAGTGAATCAGGTGATATTGGTGCGTTTCAAGGAGCAGTATCACGCATGCAAAGGGATAAGGAACGTATCGATCAATGGCTCAAGGATGAGCTGTCTTCCGGAGTCTCCTATCCCAAGGCTGCTGCTGCTGCCTTTCAAGCCATCGCACCAGAGCTTGACTTAGACGTTTCACAGCCGAACAATAGCCTTGGCTTGCATTATGTCGCGGCCATCAAACAGCTCGGCATTAAGGCACTAACGCCTCATACGATCCAACGAAAACAAGCACAGTACCATGAACCGTCACCTAATGGGTCTATCGCTAGTGCGACAGCCATTCGGAACACATTTTTTTCAGAGGGTATCCATTCTTCTGCCCTAGTAGAGACCTTGCCGGCACCTACACTCGATATCATGAAACATTATTTAGATGAATTTGGTCGCCTCCATCAATGGGAAGACTATTTTGCATTTGTGCAGCTCTGCCTTTTGTCACAATCACCTCGTCAGCTTCATCAACTGTATGAGATGGAGGAAGGTGTTGAGCATCGTCTGCAAAAATACGCTCGGGCTAGTTCGTTTAACGCATTTCTCTCTGCCGCTAAAACGAAACGTTATACATGGACGAGACTGCAGCGAGTTTGTACCCACATGATACACAGCATTCCAAAACTTGATTATAAACCACTCAGCCAACGACCCTTGCAGCATCTTCCAGAAGAAGTACGCCTTTTAGGCTTTACAAAAAAAGGGCAAGCCTTTCTTCAGGAAACGAAAAAAAGCCGCTCCATTCACCTCGTCACGCAGACGAAGGAAAGGCGCGGATCGATGTTGTCGTATGATGAGCGGTCAGCTGCCATTCACGCGTTAGCTCACCCTCCAGCATTACGCGCGCGTGTTTGGGACGACGAAAAGAAACGTTTCCCTATTCAAATCTAATAGCGGTTAGCTGCTTTGCATCTGTTCTAAATATCGTAGCGCATCATCAAACGTCTGAACTGGGACAATCTCCATGTCTGTGCCAATATCATCCGCCGTTTCCTTGGCGTCGGAATAATTATCACCAAGAACAGGTGCAAAGAACACATCCGCGTTCTCATTGTCTGCCGCAACCACTTTTTGCTTGATTCCGCCAATCGGACCAACGAGCCCTTCAAAATTCATCGTGCCTGTCCCGGCAATAGAACGTCCCTTCGTAATGTCCTCATGCATTAGCTGGCTATAAATCTCCAGCGTAAACATTAGACCCGCAGACGGCCCTCCAATGCTCTCACTCTTGATATGCACATCGGGGTCACTTTGCACGTCATAATCAAACGTCATGCCGATGCCAATCATTGGCTTCTTCTCTCCTGCAATTTCATCGACAACAATAGGCATAGTGACGTCGATCGATTCCCCATCCCGTTCGACAGTAAGAGTGACGTCACTGTCTGCACCAATGCTCGTGATCATGCGTGACAAATCGTCTCCCTTCGTAATTGGTTCTCCATTAATTGCTTTAAGAGTATCGCCAATTTGAAGCCGACCATCGGCTGGCAATCCATCTTCGATATAACTTACATAAGCACCCAGAAAGGTTCTTGAAACGTCTTCTCCTGCCGCCGTAAACGCCACATATATGGCGGACTCTTTGGACGTATCCATGAGCTTTAATTGTCGCTGGTTGTACTCTTCATTGCTCTCTCCGTCCATACGAAGCTTATCTGCTGGGTACAGTGACCAATACTCCTTCATCTTCCCTAAGGCATATTCGACAAGATTCGTTTCACTCGTGCTCATTGAAATCGTCACGAGCATGAGCTCTCCTTCTTTTTCTGAACGTACGTCGTCCACTTCGATCATTGGCGAGAGCTCAATTGCGTGACCTGGCATCGTCAAATAATAAGGCAGTCGATAAAAATAAAGCACCGCCACTAAAATAATCCCTGTTATGATTACTATTCTCTGTTTCGTTAGCCAACGATTTCGCTGCTCTGTCAAATCAAGGACTCCTCCCAATCTAATACGTATATTGTGTACATCTCACTGATATATATTTAAGGACGAACGAAAGGAGACGTGTGGATGGGTCAATATACAAAAACATACACGGTCGTTCTCTCCCTCTGCGCACTGCTATTAACCGCAGCTCTCATCACATTTCCACAAGACGCCGTTGGAGCTTCTGTAAAAGGGTTAACGATGTGGTGGACCATCGTGTTCCCATCTTTGCTGCCTTTTTTTATTTTATCAGAGATCATGGTGGCCATTGGTATTGTAACGTTTTTCAGTGTCTTGTTTGAGCCATTTATGCGGCCTTTATTTAAAGTGCCTGGTTCAGGAGGCGTTGTATGGTCAATGAGCATGGCCTCCGGATTTCCTGCAGGCGCACGGATGACCACACAGCTCCGCAAGCAAAATGCCATCACACAAGCCGAAGCCGAACGCCTTGTAGCCTTTACAAATGCCTCTAACCCATTGTTTATTTTCGGGGCAGTTGCCGTCGGTTTTTTTCACGACGCTCATCTAGGCTACTTGCTCGCTGCCGCGCACTACGGAGGAAACCTTTTTGTAGGACTGGCTATGCGATTTCATCGTCGAAGTGAAGCCGCAACGGCCCCTTTTCGATGGCCATCACTACGGAACGCATTCCGGACTCTCCATGAGCACAGGTTAAAGCATCACAAACCAATCGGGGCACTGTTAGGAGAAGCCGTTCGCTCCTCTGTGCAAACCCTATTGCTCATTGGAGGGTTTATTATCCTGTTTTCCGTCCTGAATCAGCTGCTCTCTTCCCTGTCCATCGCAGCTTTATTTCAAGACGTTGTTGCGATAATATTTTCGATCCTTCATTTGCCTGCTGAGCTTTCAGGAAGTTTCGTTGGTGGTTTCTTTGAAATTACACTCGGGGCACAGCTTGCTAGTGAAACGACCGCACCGATCGTCTTCCAGGCTGTTATCGTCAGCTTTGTCCTTGCTTTTAGCGGTTTATCGGTGCATGCTCAGGTCGCATCCATCATTGCTGAAACCGACATTCGGTATGCCCCATTTTTTAGAGCCCGCTGTCTACATGGACTGTTTTCAGCCGTCCTTGCCCTGTTATTGTTTCCTTACCTCTACACAGCCCCATCGATGCAAACGAGTGGAGAAGTTGGTGAGACAAGCCAAGCAGTCACATTTTTTGGCGAACTACTCAATGGGATGCACACTTTTGGCCCTGTCATCACGCTTGGCGGATTGGCACTCTATTGTGTCTGCTATGCATCTGACAAAGTATTCACGAGCAAATAGGTGTGCGAGAGGTGAACTTATCAAATGATTGGAACACAAGAGGTTAAACGTCATATCATCGAAGGCAACACCGATGGGATTGATTTATTTCACAAACGCAGTTTCAATCTGGAAATGAAATAAATCTCATCGCGGCTTTTATTTACTCGCGTACTTCTTATGTAGGGCAGATGCAACAACCGCCGGCACAAGCTGATCAACTGGCGCATCATATTTCGCAATCTCTTTTACAATGCTCGAGCTGAGGAAGGAATACTCACTGCTTGTCATCATAAAAAAGGTTTCTATATGCTCGGCCATCATTTTATTGATTGAACCGATTTTCATTTCATATTCAAAATCAGATACAGCTCTAAGCCCTCGTAAAATGACTTGGGCGTTTTTTTGTTTCGCATATTCGATCAAAAGTCCCTGATGGCTCTCCACAGTCACATTAGGCATCGTTGAAGTGACCTGCTTTAAGAGCGAAACTCGTTCCTCAACATCAAAAAGGGACTCCTTCGCTTGGTTGTTTAAAACAACAACATAGATTTGTTCAAACACATTTGATCCTCTTTGAATAATGTCTAAGTGACCAAATGTCACTGGATCAAAACTACCTGGGCATACAGCTATTTTCCCCATCCTCTTTCACCTCGTTGAGCGGTATAAAGTCATCGTTGTCTGGCGGCTATACTCTTCTCTTTTCCATAAAGCAAACGTATCAAATTTATCTGGCATTGAAACGTCCGTATCGTGCTCAGTCACAATTAAGCCACCTTGATCAAGCAGTTGCTCTTGATCGATCTTTTTTAATGCCTTTGGAAGAATGGACAAGTGATACGGTGGATCCAAAAAGATAAGAACGAACCGTGTGCCGTTTTTTGCCGCAACACTTAAGCTCCGCAGCGCTTCATTGCGATAGATCTCTGCACGCGTTTCGAATTTACATTTGGTGACGTTTGCATGAATGGTTTTTATGGCAAGTGGATCTTTATCAACAAAAACACAGTGCTCCACACCTCGGCTTAACGCTTCAATACCTAATCCTCCGCTCCCAGCAAACAAATCTAATGCAGTTCCTCCATCGAAATATGGTCCTATCTTTTGAAACAAGGACTCTTTGATTTTATCCGTTGTTGGCCGTGTGCCTTGACCACTTACACTTTTTAGCGGATGTCCTTTAGCTGTCCCTGAAATCACTCTCATTTGCCTCAATGCCTTTCTTTACAAGTCGAATCAACTCTTCATAAATTGAATTTTATCCTATCATATTTTGCTGGTGTTTCCCAATCGTATAAATTCTTTTTTTCTGGACAAACTGATATGGAACAGCATTTTTACGAGATGTTGTTGCCAACCGTGGCGAAGACTTACGTTTCCCCATAAGTTCTTCCTCCGGTTTCTCCTCTCCCTTATTCTTCTCGATCAGAACGTGGTTCTGGCATGAGAAGAGCCCTGCGCCGTATACGTGCAGGGCTTTTTTTTT
Organism: Aureibacillus halotolerans; assembly: GCF_004363045.1. NCBI lineage: Bacteria > Bacillati > Bacillota > Bacilli > Caryophanales > Bacillaceae > Aureibacillus > Aureibacillus halotolerans. The sequence goes on along the minus strand of NZ_SNYJ01000002.1, from coordinate 363,844 downwards.
GGAGAACATTATTCGTAGTAACGAACTAATCACTAGTTCTACTTCCACCAATTTGATTAGTTTACTGTTGAAAGTGAAACCATACCTGGACAAGAAGAAAGAGTAAATCAAAAGCCACTAGTGAGATTCTCGCGGCAAAGAAAACACGATGAGGTCTTTTCGAATCGATGTTGCAATGAAGACTGCTCCGTCAAAATACTTCGCTTTCCGCGGGCACGGCTTCAGCTTCCTCGGAAAGCAAAAGCTTTCCTGCGGGATCTTCAGCTCGCGCTGTTCCCGCTGGAGTCTACGTATTTTGACTACGCCGATGTTTTTTCACTTGAATTTTTTTATTTTGTCCCTCTCTCAAACAACGGCAAGAATGGAAAAGAGAATTGAGCTGCTTTGCTTCGGCAAACATGACAAGTAAGAGCATCTTCTCATTCAAATTCACCTAGTGCCCGAAGATCATCTGATTTTCAGGATTGATGTAACGGTAAATTTTGCTTTTTTTCAAATTATAGGATCTTACCCAAAAACGATTAATGGTTTCGTTAAAACCTTTAATTCTGCCTATCCTAGCCAATTGAGTGTCTTTACAAATCAAATCTGTTAAGGAACAAGCGATTCAGAAAATGCAAAAAGTAAACTTCTAAAAACCAGCGGTCACTAGCGAGACTCCAAATCGAGAAGAAAACACGATGGGGTTCTTTCGAATCGATGCTGCGCTTATGCTCATTATGGTGTAAGCGAGCATTTGGCTGCTAATACATACGCCAACATTGAATTGCAGGTGTCCCATTATCTATATCTAAGATTGTCCCCAGAGGGCTTCAGTTGAGAGCTTTAATACCATTTGCCAATCTTGTTCAAACTTGCCTATGATTTAGAGAGTGCATTTGGCCCTCTAGTGCCCCATCAGGTAACGTAGATCTTATTTTATTCAGGATGAGTCATGGTTCTTGTTTTCGCACAAGTTAATTGCTGGAAAACATTTTCTATAGGCAAACGGCTATACGTTCGCTTTCACCCTAATGGGTAACATTGCACTTCCTTGCCTTAATTGGTTTCAACAAGGCTTTTTACTCTCTATACGAGACTGAGCCACAATAACAAATGTACGCAGAAACAAACATCAGCGTAGCCAACATACGTAGACTCTAGTGGGATCAGCGCGAGCTGAAGATCCCCTCGGAAAGCCTGCTTTCCGAGGAAGCTGAAGCCGTGCCCCACAGAAAGCGAAGTTTGTTGACGGAGCGATCCATAAAGACCTCGTCATGTTTTCTTTACTACTAGAGTCTCACTAATGACCGTTTTTGGTTAGTGTAAGTAACGAATGAAATGAGATAGACCATGACCAACTAAGTTAGTGGAAAGGGCACTAAGTATTCATGTGCGCCACCTGTGCTTTTTTCGGCTAAGCCTCTATGGTAAAGTGAGATTGAACAACCAGAGTACATATGATTCGTTAAGAGAGGAGAGCTTTACTTGATCTATAAGATCGTCCCTTTGGGGGAAGGTTATACAGACGTACATGAGTTGCTTGAGATTGCACGGACGAACCAGCATCGACTACGTCATTTTGTTATCCTCAAGGCCCCGGGAGAACACGAAACAGCCGCCTATTCGCTTTTGCTCATTCTTGCCTCTGCAGAAAAGAGTCGCTTTCAGCCTCTCTATCTTTGCAGAGAGGGTATTCCTTCTGTAGATTCCAAACGATATACATCTTTTGTTCGCGCAGCAGAAGAGTCTGGCTTCACTCCTTTGGAGCTTGAGGTAAAGCACAGCACAACCTTTTACAGTCAGCACCAATATCAAGCTTACCTCTTGTCTATCCTAAAGCTACAGCGACTCCTCGAGCGTGATCAGTCGATTTGGTCGTAAGCGCAAAAAAACTGCTCTTTTTCGCAGCCATGCAAAAAGAGCAGTAAATCAATTCGTCGATCACAACGGCGTAACCGTCACAAGGGATTCTTCCTCTTCCCCGTCCTTTGCCTCCAATTGGTAATCGTATTCTTTCGCTAAATCTTTGGACTTCTCAAACTCTACCCGAACATCTGGACGAAAGGATGGGTCTAGGCGCAGCACAAAATGCAAATTACCCAATTTCGTCATTACACCGTCAACGTCCGTTCGATCACAATATAAAAGGGCATATTTTAACTTTTTGGACACATACATCACATGACCGTACTTCCTAAGCTGCCTGACCTGTTTTAATGTATGCATATAAACCACAATCCCTTGTCGCTCTGTAATGATCATTTCCTTCACCTCTCACTGCAATCTCTATAGCTATGGAGAGATTGATTAACTGCACCCACAACTGCCTCCGCTGCCACAGCCTCCACTACATGAAGACATATTGTCAAAAAACGGATTTCCCGTCGGAATTTTTATGTGATCAGACACAGCTCCACCGAAAGCCTGTGCCACATCTGTGAGCAGCTGTTGGAGCTCGTCTTCGCATTTTTTATATCGTGCAATGCTCGTCTGTGTATCTAATGCGCGCTTTAAATCTCTCATTTCTCCCATCACCTTTTTATAATCGGGATGGTAATGACCAAAACGCTGTACTTCCTCATAAATCACTTTCAATTCCCCGAATTCACGTATTAGTGACTGCGCTTCATTGTCCTCAGCCAATGTCTTCCTTGCATAATGGTAGGCATGTGCACACTCAGATTGAACAATCATCGTTCCGACATGGTCAACCTGTTCAAGCACTTCTACGCTTTCATTTGTTGCTATCATCAGACCACCTCCACAATACCTCTGCGGCTTGTTCTTTATTCGATCACTCGGCATCGTTCATAACGGGCGCTTTCACTTAGCATGAGGAATATCTACAATAAATGACTCTGTTTCATTATAAGGGCTGTCACTCGAAGGAACAAGCGTAACCTCAATTCTGTGAACTCCGGGGGGAAGTCTTTTCAGAATAAATGCTGGTGAATGGAAGGTATCAAAAGGCTCACCATCGACTGTCACACTGATCTCTCCAACCGGTTTCGTCCGATGGTTTGCATGAGCGTGCTTATAGGTCACACCCGGAATATCACACTCTACGTAAACAGAGGTTTCCTTGACATGCCAGTTTAAATGAATCGAAGAAGGAGCTAGGGTCACCACTTGTGTTAAAAGCAAACCCATCATTAGCTTATTCAGAAAACCCATCCACACACCTCCTGTTCATACGTTCGGCAAAATCAACCGCTTTTATACGTTAAAAACGCTCGAACGATAGCAACAGAGAAGCAAAGTGATTGTCTGTCAAAAAAACCTCTCATTGCACCCTATCAAGGCACAAAAAGAGGCATTTTTTATTCTTCAATGAGGCCATTTTCAAGCAGCCAATCATAAGCGACCAATGAGACACTTTTCCCTTCAATATCAACTGCATAATTTAATTCTCGCATAATATCACTGGTCAATTTCTCAGCTAGTGGAGCTGTGATTTCTTCAATTTCAGGATACTTCTCGATCGCTTCATCCTTGATTGCTACGGCTGCCGTATAAGGAGGGAAAAAGTTTTTATCGTCTTCAAGCATTAGAAAATCATACTCCAATATACGACCATCCGTTTCAAATCCCATCGCCACATCGACCTCACCATTGTTCAATGCTTCATACGTGAGCCCTAGCTCCATTAAAACAACTTGCCTGACCCCAAACTCAAATCCATACGTTTCCTCAACACCAGGCAGACCATCAACACGGTTCGCAAATTCAACATCCGTCGCAAAGGTTAATTCTCCAGGGTTTTCCTTCACATAGTTCGCCAAATCACTTATTGATGTTAGCCCAAGCTCTTTCGCCCTAGGCTTTTGCATCATGAGCACATATGTATTGTTTACCTCTGACATGTTCATCCAATGAATATTGTTTTTCTCGTCCAACTCTTTCACCTTTTGAAACGTTGCTTCAGCTTCTGGCAACGGCTCTTTGCCCATATAGCTAACAAGAGCCGTTCCGGTGTATTCCCATGTTAAATCGATCTGACCATTTATGAGCGCTCGTCGGATAACGTTACTTCCGAGATTATTCATTTCCTTTACGTTAAAGCCCTCTTCCCTTAGTAAAAATGCCGTCATTTCAGAAAGCAAATATTGCTCAGTGAAATTTTTGCCTCCTACCGTCACTGACTTTCCACCTACACCCAAAACGGAGCAGGAGGAAAGGGTGGCGACAAGGAATAGTAGCACAATCGTTTTTATAAATGTAGCCACGTCAAAACAACTCCCCTCATCAGTTTTAGGCGTCTGTTGTCTGCTTTGCCCCTTGTGGAACAACGACCTTTTCAAGCCAACGTAATAATAAATCAACGAGCACAGCCATTAAAATAACGGGCAATGCACCAGAGATAAGATAGCTGTTGTCAAACAGACGGATACCCGTAAATATCCACACACCTAGTCCACCACCGCCTACCACATAGGCAAGGGCAGCAGTACCGATATTTAAAACAATCGCCGTTCGAATCCCTGCCATAATAGAAGACGCTGCATTTGGCAATTCAATTCTGAACAGAATTTGCGTAGACGTCATTCCCATACCTTTTGCGGCATCAATTAAATTTTTGTCAATGGAATCAATGCCAGCAACCGTATTTCTGTAGATCGGAAGCAATGAATACACAAACAAGGCAAACACTGCTGTCTGTAAACCAATCCCTAAAACACTCATCATAAGCGCCAACACGGCTAAGCTAGGGATCGTTTGTCCAAAGGTTGCAATGTTAGAAACCGCCCATTCAGCCTTGCGAATACGCTTTCTAGTGATAAGAATCCCAACCGGCAATGCAACCACAACCGCTAGAACGGAAGAAATGGCAACAAGCTGGAGATGCTGAACGAGTAGTATTGAAAATCGAATCGATTCAGTAAAAATCACGCCGAAATAGTTGTTGTAAAGCGCCAAAGCGAACAAAATTGCAAGAATGGCGTAGAGAATCACACGAACAATGATGGCAACTACTTTTTTTGTGTTCATCTACTCACCCTTTCTCAACGGTTGAACCCGACGCCATTCCTTTTATTTCGTAATGGAGATATTGCTGGACGAGATCTATTGTTACAGCGCCAAGCTTTTCTCCTTCCATGCTTTCAACAATGACCTGATCCGCTTCCTGATTTAAGAGCATGGAAAGCGTATTTCGAAGGTCTTGATTCACTTTAATCGTTTTTGTATCTAAGATGGCTTCATCAAAATGGACAAGCCCGATGTTGTCCTTAAGCTCCTGCACGGTATGAAGGCTAAGACTTTTTAATGCCCTGTCCTTGCCAAAGAACTGTGATACGAACGCATTGCTCGGATGCGTCAATAGCTCTGAAGGCTTGTCAAATTGCATAATTTCGCCGTCTTTCATTAATACGATCTTGTCAGCCATCCGCACGGCTTCATCAATATCATGACTCACAAACAATATCGTTTTTTGCACTTCTTTTTGAATTTGCAAAAATTCATCTTGTATCTTTTCACGAATGATTGGGTCAAGTGCCCCAAACGGCTCGTCCATTAACATGACAGGTGGATCAGCGGCTAGAGCTCGCACGACCCCAATGCGCTGTTGTTGACCGCCAGATAATTCTAACGGATAGCGCTTGCGGTACTCCTCTCCATCCAAGCCGATCAAGTCCATCAATTCATTATAGCGTTTCCTTTTTTTCTGCTTGTCCCAGCCTAACAAATCTGGCACAATCATGACATTGTCCTCAATCGTCATGTTAGGGAACAATCCATTGCTTTGGATGACATAGCCTATATTTCTTCGCAACTCAATGGCATCCAAATCCATTGTCGACTTGTCATTAATGCGTATCGTTCCTTTTGTAATCGATTCTAGGCGATTCACCATCCGAAGTAGTGTCGTTTTCCCACACCCTGATGGTCCAAGAAGCACAACGATATCACCTTTTTCAACAGTGAAGTTAACATCCTTTACTGCAGTGACATTTCCATCATAAATTTTTGACACGTGATCAAATGTAATCATGGCAGATCCCCTTTTCTCTATTCATTTGCAATCGCTACGGCTTTGTTCGTAAATTTCTTTTGCACTAGCAACAGAATGACATCTGCAATAATAGCTAATAGTGCGATAGCAAGTGAGCCGCTAATGATTAAGTATGTATCCCCTCGTCCAATTCCTTGGGTGATTAAAACCCCAAGACCCCCTGCACCTATGTAAGCCGCAATCGCACCAATGCCGATGTTTAACACAACAGCAGTTCGAACACCAGCCATAATCAACGGCATTGCATTCGGAATTTCCACGCGAAGCAAACGTTGGTGTGTTTTCATCCCCATTCCGATGGCCGCGTCTCGCATTTCCGGACTAACATTTTTAATCGCCGTATACGTATTGCGGAGAATCGGGAGCTGTGAATAAAGAACAAGCGCAACAAATGCTGGCAAGAACCCAATGCCTTGATTAATTAACGAAAAAAGCGGCATCATCACTCCAAATAATGCAATACTAGGAATTGTTAAAAAAACAGATGCCAGCTGCAAAATGGTCCCAGCCAAATGCTCATTTGTTGTCAGGTAAATCCCTAATGGAACCCCGATAATTAGAGCGACAATGATGGCGAGGCCAACAAGTTGCGCATGCTGAAACGTCAGTTCAATGATTCGGGTATAGTTTATTTCTAAAAAACGAATCCAATCATTCAACATTATCCCTCCTTTTTTATTTAGCGCAAAAAATACCCCTCATATGTTGTCCATCTTTCTTACACAGCAAACAATGGTGATTCTCATCTGCATTTACACACAAGCAAGTAAGCAAGCAAAAGCAGATGTATGTAGACATTTGTCTTGGCTGGCATTAAGATTATTCGACAATTTTCACAAATTGGGTCTGGTTAAATATTCCCTAACAGCCGGCTGGTTAAACCACTGAATGCCAAATCGCACATTGACCGGCTGCAGAGACTTATTCATCTTGCCCTTCAGCTTGTTGCATCATAGAAAAGAACATGGATGCAAAGCCCAGCTGCTGTTCAACACGCTTCACTTTATGTGGAAGTGTTCGTTGATAAAATTCATCTGCTGATTGCTTAAATTGCTTCCATTGCTCAGGATGCCTGGAAAGTGTACTGTACCAAGTAGGATTGCGGTGAAGGTAAAAGGCTAAATCAGGGTTCGCTTCCAACCAGCTTGTGATCTCAGGACGCATCAATCAATCCCTGCCAAAACGTCGCGCTTCAAATGGTTCTTCTCCTCCAACTTTAACGGGCAACCGTGACGTTTCTTTATTCGATTGAAACTGCTTAATGACGTTTTGCAGTGTGTCGATCGCAGAGCTCACAGAAGTGATTTGCTTTTGCACTTCATCTGGATCTAAATTTTTCAGAAATGAGAGCGCTTGTTGCATCATGTCCGAATAATCTGTTTTTGATGCTGATTTTTTTGTTGTTCGATAAGATGCCCACAACTCATCGTCTTCCCCTAACAAATACCAATTTTCAAAAATTTGCTGCCATGTCTGTTTTTTTCTTTTCACCTCATCGCCAAGCCCTGGGTGCGATTTAATAAAGGTTTTGAATGAATGAATGGTTTCTTCTTTTGAAGTCAATGGACTCTCCCCCTTGTTCCTATTTGCTATAGTCTATCCGCAGATGCCCGAATGTGTGCATCTTTTCCTTGCCAAAATGCTATCTGAAAACACGCTCACAACGGTCTTAATTAATCCCTTTGTCAACTTAGGCTTGACAGATTGTCCACTCCAATGGCGTTTTGTAGTATAAAGATTTTCTTAACATGTGGTTTCTTTTGGACGCAACTAGCGATCATCAAAAAAAAGCACCCTTCGTTTGGTTAGTGAGATTGTCGAAAATCACTAACTAAAAAGGCGCTCCACTTATTGATTGCGTAAATTTAACCACACTAAGCAACTTTTAAATAATAGGAAATCTTCATTTCATAAAGCTGTTCTTCTATGATGTTAGTGGTTGCTTTAAAACAAGCTGCCATACGCTTGCTTTCGGGAACAGCGCGAGCTGAAGATCCCGCAGGAAAGCAAGACTCCGAGGAAGTTGAAGCCGTGCCCGCGGAAAGCGAAGTATTTTGACGAAGCGACCGTAATTTCTTTGCACCCTAAAGAGCAACATCGATTCGAAGACCTCATCGTGTTTCCAAACTATTCTATAAAGAAAACCGCTCTCTTGATCTCATATCAAGTGAACGGTTTCTGCATCTTTTGTATCAATGATGAATGGTGACTGGTTGTTTGCGCTGGAATGATTCGTAGGCAGCTAAAGCAACTTGCATTGCCTTTAATCCATCTGTTCCAGTAATGCTTGGTTGTCGATTTGCAGCTACGCTATCAAGAAAATCCTTCATTAAACCTATGTCGTGATTATCTGCACAACTGAGTTGAGAAACAGCGTTTTCAACATCGCTGTAGAGCATAATATGTTGTTTCATGGCGTCGAGTCGAGTCATTCCATCCGAGCCAATCACATCCATTGTGACGTCACCCCACGTTGGAAATGTACGATTTCTTGACCAGCTAGGATCAAGTGTTGCAATCGTTCCATTTTGAAAAGAAAAGCTTAAAAGTCCACAATCATCTGCCGTTGTCGTACCGAATTGTTGACCGACTTCGGCATACACCTCCTGAACCTCCGATTGGAGCATCCAACGCATTAAATCGACGACATGCACTGTGTGATCCAATACCGCACCGCCACCAGAAAGCGACGGGTCAATGAACCATCCCCCTGGATTCGTTCCTCTGTTTGTTCCATGAATCGCCCTGATTTGACCTAAATCTCCTCGGTCGATTAATGCCTTGAGTTGTTGAACAGGAGGATTGAAGCGCACAGGGAATGCTGTCTGTAAAATGACACCTGCATTTTCACACGCCGTAATCATCTCTTCAGCATCCTTTACTGACGTTGCAAGCGGTTTTTCGCAAAGAACGTGAACCCCCTTTGCTGCTGCAGCGAGAACATCGGCTTTATGGTGAGCGTTTTCACTACAAATCACAACGGCATCTACTTTTGAAAGTAAATCATCAACAGACGACTCATATAAAGTGTTGTACGTACGAGCAGTTTCCTCTCCTCTTGATTTGTCAGGATCAGAAATGCCGATCAACTCAGCGTTAGCAAATGCCGTCACCGCTTGAGCATAACTGTGTGCGTGCATGTGAGCAAAACTAATCATTCCTACTCGAATCATTCGTTGTGTCCTCCTATCTCAATGACTTCGTTCGTCTCAGCAGACTTCCGCGCAGCAAGTGCGATACGCAATGCGTAGATCGCTTCATCTGTTGGGACGATAGGCTGCGCATCCCCTCTTAAGCAGTCAAGAAAATGGCGCAATTCAATCGCATACGGGCTCTCATTTGTAGGACTCGAAGGCACTTGTACGCGTGGCTGGCCTTCTTTACTCAACGTTTCTTTAAACATTGTCTGCAATGGCTTTGTTTGTTCACTTGAAAACTCAAGAATGCCGCTCGTCCCAGCAATATCGAATTCAGTTAAGAAGCCCGACGGATATGCCCAAGACCCTTCGATTTGCGCAATGGCTCCGGATGTAAAACGAAGTGAAATACTTCCATGTACGTATGCGCCATCAGGGGTATTCTTGAACCCTTTCGCATAGACCCTTTCCACATCCCCGTATAGCCAACACATAAAATCAATGTCATGAATGCAGACATCCAAAAATACGGAGCCACTACGTGCATCATTTCCGTACCAGTCGTCGTGGCCATTTGGATAGGACCCGCAACGTTTTAGTCTTGAAGTTCCTGGATTGCCAATTCGTTCACGAACGACACTTGCCTTTGCAGCAGCATACTCTGGAAAAAAGCGAACCACTTGACCAATATAGAGGGATACACCTTCTTCATCGCACACGTTCTTCATTTCTATCGCATCTTCTAACGTCCGGGCAATTGGCTTTTCGCATATAATATGTTTTTTTGCCCTAGCCGCTTGAAGAACATATTTTTTGTGCACATCTGTTGGGACACAAACATCAACAACGTCTGGCTGTGCAGCTAAAAGCTCTTCGAAAGAATGAAAAAACGCATGACCATTCGCTTCAGCAACAGTTCTTTTAAGTGGGTCTGTATCGAACACACCAATAACGGATACTTCATCCATTTGTGAATAGGCTTGGGCATGGACGTTTCCCATTGTCCCAGCCCCTACAATTGCAATTTTCAATGGTAAATAACCTCCTTTTCATGTCATTTCGACAAATAATGCGTTTTCCCTTTTGAAAATAAGATTTTAATGATATATCTAATTATTCTGCCGCTGAGGCATCAGCCCATGTTTGTACAAAATTTTGAGTGTAGTAGCGGAAATAAACCCCTACGCCTAATCTTGTAAAATTATCATGAAGCAGCGCTTCCCGATGACCAGGGCTGTTCAGCCAGCCTTCCACCGCAGCAGGGCCATCAATGTATTGGGACGCGATGTTTTCCCCTGCAAGCTTGTATGGAACATCTCCTGTAGCCAAGCGATCGCCTAAATCGCCAGCGGTCGGAGACTCGTGGGAAAAATAATTGTCTGTTTTCATATCGATGCTATGCTTTTTTGCCACCTTTGCCGTCTCTTCATTCCATTTGAAGGGCAGCTTGTCATATCTTTTTCGTAGAACGTTGGTCATTTCAAAGATTTGCGTTGCATTGGCCGTATCTATCTGACGTTGCTCTTCTTGAGCGATTTCTTCTTCTTGAGGCAGCTCCCCTCGGTACGTCATGGCATATGGTCTCTGTCTTAATGCAATCTCACCTGTCATTACACGCAAGCTTGACAGTTGGTCTGTTTCTGTATCGAAATACAGCTGAAGAAAATGATCGTTATAAGACACAATTGGTTTTGCACTCATGTCTTCTTCTGACAAAGTAAATTGAAAATGGCCATATTCATTCGTTAAAGAGAGTGTATCATTCATCTTTGATAGCGCCTCAATGTTGTCTCTTTTTGCTCCTAAATGAAAAGGGGCGGTTGGAAAATTTCGTCCTGAAACAAACAACGTGACAACTTCTTTCTCTTCGACACCTACAAGGAGATAGGAGACATCATCTTCATAGACCCACCACTCATATTGATACGCACTAGGGTCGATTCGTTTTGGTGTTCCCAATCGACGTTCGACCTCATCAGCTGCCATTCCTATAAACGTAAACAGCCCTGCTGATTTTTGAGATTTATCCAGTGAGTGGCGCGGCGTCACTTTGTCAGCGAGCTTTACATTGTATTCATTAGGTGGGACGGCGATAAAATAAACAATGATGCCAAGCAATACACAAAGCAATAAACGAACAAATAGACCTGGTTTCATTGGACCTCCTAAAAATCAGCTTTCTATTAAACTATGCATTCATTGTAAATTCATGCCATCATTGATATCAATTAGAAGCGAAAACAACATGCTAGATTTTCCAAGGGATGATTGCATCTTTTGTCTAAACATACTATGATAGGAAAGAATACGCTTACGGATGCGAGGAGTGATGAAACAAGTGAAATTTAGTGAATTTGAATTCGAAGGCAAGCAAGTGCCACTCCCTATTTTGGATGGCATAATGGATGAGATCGGCTTTACTCGAGCAGGACAGTGGGACTATGAACGAGTAACATATGATTTTAAATTTGAAGATATGACCGCAGGAAATGTCTACTATTTGCGACTTCAGGGCTTTGCAACTGAAGGTGATGTAGATAAAGGCAATGCCATTATTCAGCTCTTGCCTGCTGCATACTTAGGACGCCATTATTACCCACACGGTGTCGAATACGATAATGAAGATTTTCCAGCAGGAATTGTAAGTCATTGCAAGGATAAACTACACCAGGTTTTAGATGCCGTCACAGCTTCCATTCAATAACGGACTGTGCCTCAAAGAACACCGATCAGATGCTTTATTATGATCGGTGTTTTTTGTGTCTGTCATCATCATCTAGATGAGATTGGCAAGCATCCCTTTGGTGCGCGCTACACTACATAATCCCCAAACGCTAAGTCTTTGGAAGAGAGATTAAGCGTGAATATCTTTAAAAGAAGTCCAAGAAAAAGGAAGTTGACGTTGGCAGACGCTCTGCTAAAGTCGCCACATCAGTTGCCGCCCCACTAATCCACCCTTCTCTATATAAAACCTCCGGACTTACACTGGCAAGACATAATGCTGCCAATGTTTGTACATCAAACTGCAGCTGCCCTTGTGCGTTAGATCGAGATACGTTTCCATCCTTTGAAAGCACATACGTGCCTGTGTTCCACGGAGCAACCTCATCGGTGATTTCAATAGAGATTTCAGCTTCGTTTTGCTTGAAAGGAAAGGCTTGCAAAAATGGGAAGACATCGACAATTCTGCCCATAAAGTATGGCTTCAATGTTTGCGTAATGCCTTGCTGACGAAATGCATACGGCGTTTGATCATCTTCAGGCAACAGAAGCGTTACAGAGTCTGCCATAGAATCATGTTGTTTAAATACATTCCATAACGTTTTTTTTGCCTCTTCATCAAGCGCTACAAATTCTGACACGTCAAGGTGACGTTCCTGCATGGAATAAATCATGTACCCTTTGCATACCCCATCCGTTGTAAACGCCCCATACACATGTAACTTTTTATCGGCAGTAAATATTCTTTCCCACCATGCCTTTTCCCTATTGAGCATGCTGTTGTATCGTTTGGCATAGGCCGTATACACGTGCTGCAGCTCTTCTGAAAAGCGGGACTCCATTCGCTTCAGGAGATAGTTTGTCACAAAAACAGATGTGGGAAGGTTGTCCTTGTTTATTTCATAATGCTTCCTTGTGACAAGTGATTCCCAACCAAACCTCCGATAAAACGGAAACGAGAACGGGGCGAGGAATGACACTACATTGCCTTCTTGCTTCATGAGTGTTAACACGTGAGTAATCAAGTGAGATACATAACGGTTTCGACGGTATTCTGGCCACGTAGCCACATTGCCAATTCCACCCATATTCACTAGCTCACCATCGAGAAAAACACTCAAAGGATGAATACGGGCAACCGATGCCAGGTGGCCTTGATCAAAATAGCCCCAGAACTCATGCGCCTTTGTTTCTTTGATTCGTTTATGTTTTTCTTCTTCACCTAGTGGACGTTGAAATGCATATTGTGATAATTCGACAAGCGCCGGTGCGTCTTCGATTGTAAGTTGGTGGATTCCTTGTTTCATTTACATTAGCTCCCATTGTTTAAAGTCTTTTTGTTGTAAAGTTAAGCGTAAGCCAGCTTTCATCAGCAATCGTTCAGACGCGAGATTGCCTTCGGCTGTTTCAGCGATGATGCGTACGTTTTTTTGTGTCGAAATGTATGAGCAAACTTCATTCACTGCTTCATAACCGTACCCTTGTCGACGATGAGTTTCTTCTATTCGATAGGACAATTCTATTACACCATGCTGATCCTTCTTTGGAATAAGGACGATTTCGCCTATGATTTCTGCAGAATCCGCCTTAATTAACACCCAGAAATACGTATCCTTTTTCCCTTTTTCTAACGCTTCTAGATAAAATGGCAAAAACATTTTCAGCTGAACCGGTGGCCATTGAGGTGGAATCAGAACGGGTGAACGAACACGAAGCTCCTTCAAATAGAGAATAATACTCTTGGCAAAATGAACCGAGCACGGCAACAAAATCAATCGTTCTGTATATAGTTTTCGACTCATTTTAATGACCTCCTGCCTAAAAGTTCTCAATGGCCCATACACTGTTGTGCTTTAATAAAATCACACATAAGAAAAAGCCTTGCATTAGTGTATGCAAGTGCTCATGTATTAGCAATTAAAGGATAGCGTCAAATAGGTTTGTTATTGAACCGTCTGGAAACAAAATGTACAACATTAAGTAAACGATCGTTCCCGTCACTGCTGTACAAAACCATATCACACTTGTGATCGGGCCAATTCGTTTATGTTTTTTATAACGTTCTTTATAGCCTAATGACAATGTGACAAGCCCAAAAACGCCACCTGTTGTTGCAAGCAGTATATGTCCGATTAAAAAGGCCGTGTAATAAGGAACCAAAAAGTCAGGTCCACCAAATTTCGTATTTCCAAGAAATATTGATCGTGACACATAGATGATAAAAAACACAATAGCAAATAGTGCAGCGGTTTTCATGACGTTAATGTGCGCATCATATTTTTTCTTTTTTACTAAATACCAACCGATTGCAACAAGTGTTGCACTAATCACGATAAGAGCGGTTGTAATTGTTGGGATAATAAAATGCAAATCTAATGGTGCCATTCGCCCCTCCTGCTTTCTCTATCTAACCTTGTTATTTCGTAGGCTGCGGATCTTCTGTTAAGCGGTATTCTTCTGGAAGCTCATCAACTTTGCGATTTTCACGATTAAACCAAGCAAAAAAGACGCGAAACAACACAATGCCATAGACGATCTCTTGCATGATCTTCATCAGCACACCACCGAGCTGTTGATCCTCTTGTACAGGAAGCCATTGAAACATTTCAGGGCTGCCTATATTCGCACTGGCTAAAACGTCAGCTGGTACGCATAATGCTAGAGCTTGTGCCCACGCATCAGGATCTGTATATGTGCTATATAGCGGAACATCTGCAAAAATAAGCAATGCACATGCGGGCGTTAGCAATACACCCCCAAGGAAAATACAACCTATTTTTTGAAGGTGGCTTAACTTCATCCACTCTTGAATTGTTGTTAGCATCGGCCACCACATCAGCAATGCCAGTATAAAAATCGTTGTCGTCATTATCCCGTGGTAAAACCAATGACTTTTGACCGTTTCAAACACAACTGGCATATGGTACATCGAAAAAACGAAATTAAACAAAATAATGGCAACAAGCGGTTTGGCTGCAAGTTTAAAAATGAAATGAATAGGAGGAATGCGAAGGATCCCACGCCAAAGCCAATTCGGTATTCCCTTAATCACTAAAGGCGGAATAACGAGGTAAAGAAGGGCCATTTGCACCATATGTGCAGAAAAAGAAAGATGACTTAGCAAGTCTATTGGACTGCCTTTAACAGCGTAAAGCAGGACCATGCTTGCCACAAAATAACTCTGTTCTTTGGTCGTCGGCGGAGCAGCATCCTTGAAATTGTCACGTAGTGGTCCTGTAAAGACAAAATAAGCAATAAGCAAGCTCAGGACAAACATGAAATAGTAAGGGCTCCAGAGAGCGACAAAGCCAAAAATATCAATGGACACGGTGATCCCTCCAAGCGAATTTCGAATCCTCCATAAAAGTCAGAAAGGGACCGCTTGCACGAAGCAGTCCCCTTCTAATTAAGACCAACTGACAAGTGCCATTAATGCCACAATCGTAAGTGCAGCAACAAATACACCTGAAAACAGAAACAACATTGCCGATTGATGACCTTTATTTTTCATATGCATGAAATAATAAAGCTGATAAGCCACCTGAACTACAGCAAGCAATAAAATAAATGGCACAACAAAATCACGGCTAAATTCTTCGTAGGCAACGGCAATAAAAGATACAATCGTAAGCAAAATCATTAAGGAAAAGGTAATGACTTGATGCTTCATTTCCTCCTGCTTTTGTTTTTTACGATACGCCTTTAATGCTTCGCTTTCCTGGTGGCCAGTTGTCGTATTTGATGCCATACGTTACCCCAACTTTCCTATTAGATAGACAACCGTAAAGATAAACACCCAAACGACGTCAATAAAATGCCAGTACAAGCTTGCAACATAATATTTCGGTGCATTATAAAGCGTAAGTCCACGCTTCATATTCCGGAAAATCAAGGCGGTGATCCAACACACACCAAGAAGAACGTGAGCTCCGTGTGTTCCAACTAACGCATAAAAACTCGCGGAGTATCCATTACTTGTAAACAACAAACCTTCATGTACGTAATGCATAAATTCATACACTTCAATACCTAAAAACGTGACTCCTAAGAGGACAGTTATGCCCAGCCAAAGCTGCATTTTCATAAAGTTGTTGTTTTTCATATGGTACATGGCATAAACGCTCGTAAGCGAGCTTGTTAATAAGATCATTGTTGCTCCAAAGACGAGGGGCAACTGATACAGCTCCGATTCCGTTGTAGAATCACGCAATGCCAAAAACGTACCAAATAATGATGCAAAAAGGACAGTCTCGCCACCAAGGAAAAACCAAAAACCTAAAAACTTGTTTTTTCCTTCAAGTGTCGTTTTTTCCGGTTCGGCGGGAAAGTTCTCATCTGTCAAGCGTTCATTGACATCCATTATGCTTCCGCCCCCTTATCGTCGTCATCCTCAAGAAGATCTTCCTTATGGATATGATAGCCTAGATCATCTTTTAATGATCGAACGAGCATTGATCCAAATGTAATTGCTAAACCAAGAATACCAATTCCAAGTGTGACCATCTTGTAGGTGGCACCTGCTCCTTCAGCGGAAAAGAACATAAAGCCAAAGGCAGCGATGAACAAGCCTAAAGACATCATAAACGGAATGAACGAGTTGTTCGGCATGTGAATATCACCTAAAGGCTCAGCAGGTGTCATCCCTTTGCGACCATCCATCTTTTCAACCCATAATGCATCTAGTCCACGAACAAGTGGCGTTTGCTTAAAGTTGTATTCAGGTGGCGGTGATGAGATTGACCATTCAAGTGTACGTGCATCCCATGGGTCAGCACCAACTCGAACGTTTTTCACCTGTGTGACGATGACATTAATCACAAGCACTACGGTTCCTATCGTCATAAACACAGCACCTGCGGAAGAAACGATGTTTCCAAGTTCAAGCCCTTGGCCTGGAAGAAAGGTGAAATTACGACGTGGCATCCCATATAACCCCAAGAAATGTTGGATGAAAAATGTTAGATGGAAGCCAATTAGAAACGTCCAGAACGTAATCTTGCCTAGCGTTTCATTTAGCATTGTACCAAACATTTTTGGCCACCAATAATGGATTCCGGCGAAAAGACCAAACACGACGCCACCAACAATAACATAGTGAAAGTGGGCTACGACAAAATAGCTGTCATGGTACTGGTAGTCTGCTGCTGCGGAAGCAAGCATGACACCTGTCATCCCGCCAATCGTAAATGTCGGAATAAAGCCGAGTGCGTAAAGCATCGGGGTTGTCATTTTAAGCTGACCTCCCCACATCGTAAACAGCCAGTTAAAGATCTTAATCCCCGTTGGCACTGCAATGGCCATTGTTGCAACCGCGAAGATCGCATTTGCCACTGGACCAAGTCCGACCGTAAACATATGGTGAGCCCATACCATGAAGCCTAAAAAGCCAATCAGTACAGTTGCGAATACCATTGCCGAGTACCCAAACAATCGTTTCCGAGCAAACGTTGCGAATACCTCGGAAAAGACACCGAATGCAGGTAAGATAAGGATATACACTTCAGGATGCCCAAAGATCCAAAATAAATGCTCCCAGATAATCGGATTTCCTCCATTAAAGGCATCAAAGATCGAAGCCCCAAATATTCGATCAAACATCATAAACAAAAGGGCAACAGTTAATGCTGGAAAGGCAAATAGAATAAGTGCCGATGTGACGAATGCGGACCATGTAAACAATGGCATACGCATATACGTCATTCCAGGTGCACGCATGTTAACGATAGTAACGAGAAAATTAATCCCCCCAACCAACGTCCCTGCACCAGAGATTTGCAAGCCTAGCACATAGAAGTCAACACCGAAACCTTCTGAAAGCGTAGATAATGGTGCATACGCTGTCCAGCCTGCATCAGGCACTTGACCAATAAACCAACCAACGTTTAAAAAGACGCCCCCAAAGAAAAAGAGCCAAAAGCCTAAAGAATTTAAAAACGGGAAGGCAACGTCCCTTGCACCGATTTGCAAAGGAACAACGGCATTCATTAATGCGAAAATCATCGGCATAGCAGCCAAAAAGATCATCGTCGTTCCGTGCATTGTCATAACTTCATTGTACAATTGCGCATCTAAAAATGTATTCTCAGGTATGAGCAATTGAATTCGAATTAATACAGCCTCAAGTCCCCCCACTAAGAAGAAGAAACCTCCAGCTACGAGATACAGTATGGCTATTTTTTTATGGTCAACTGTTGTAAGGTAATCCCACAACACAGCGCCAAAGCCCTTTTTTTGAGCAATAGTACTCACAAATCCTACCTCCCCTGTAGCAAATTATTCATCACTTACTTTTAATCCGAGCAAATACTCTGCTAGCGCATCAAGATCCTCATCGGAAATTTGATCCTCGCTAAATTGAGGCATATTGTTGCCCGGCTTAATTTCTTGTGGATTACGAATCCATTCTTTTAAATTCTCACTGTTATGTTCAAGAATTCCTGCAATTTTCTCACGGTCGCCAAAGCTGGTTAGATTTGGACCAACTCCACCAACTGCTCCAGCTTCAACTGCATGGCAACTTGCACAACTTTGCGCAAAAATTTCTTCGCCCGCAGCAGCAATCTCAGTGGAAGGCTCTCCAGGTCCTTCTTTCATGTTGGCAAGCCATGCGTCAAACTCTTCAGGAGAGACTGCGATGACACGGAAATCCATGAGCGCATGGGAAGGCCCACAAAATTCTGCACATTTCCCCCAGTAAACGCCTTCATCATCAGTCTCCAAATAAATCGTATTTACGTTGCTGTCTCCAGGGTTATTATCCATTTTTCCTTGAATAGCCGGAACCCAAAATGAGTGAATAACATCTGCAGAAGAAAGATTGACAAAAACTTTTTCGCCTGTTGGTATGTATAAATCTTGAGACGTTGTCACTTCTTGCCCTTGATATTCAAAATTCCACCAGAAAGCGTTTGCCGTAACATCCACAACGTAATTGTCGCTATCTTCAGCTTCCATCTCTGAAGTATCGGCAAGTTGGAACGTGTAATTGACTGTTGGTACGGCTAAAATCAACAGCAATAGGATTGGAATAACCGTCCAGAGAATCTCCAGGTTACGGTTTCCTTCCACCTGTTCTGGGATAATATCTTGATCCCCTTTTTTCTTACGGTAACGAACAAGCACATACGTATAAATGGCAATAACGACTAAGAAGACAGCGATCATTATTACGATGCTGATCACCATTAAGTCATAAAGCATGCTTGCCCCTTCGCCCTTAGGCTGAAGCGCAGATAAATTTTCCCGTCCACAGCCAGCGAGCATTACTGCACACAAGCCAAAAAGGGAATACATTATACGTCGGCGCCAGTTGTTTTCAGCACTTTTCATGCGTTTAGTCCCCCACTTTCCTCATTGTTGTATATTCATACGTGTTGTTGCTTAAGGCAACAACACGTGTGGAAGCGTAACTACTACCATTAAAACGACCATAATTGTTAGATAGTTTAATGAATAGACGAACACACCGGTTGCCCATTTCATTTTATCTTTCCATCTCATTCCGTAAATCGTGAGAAAAATCCAGCCCACGTTTAGCAGTGTCGCTACGATGAGAAAAATCGTCCCAAGTGATGCAAGATAGAAAGGCAAAGGCAACAAACAAACCATATAAATCAAAATTTGCCGCTTTGTCATTGCAAAACCGTAAACAACTGGGAGCATCGGTATACCAGCCTTGCGATAGTCTTCTGTTTTCTTAATGGCGAGTGACAAAAAATGTGGTGTCTGCCACAAAAACATGATCATAAACAATATCCATGCAGCTGGATGAGAAAGTGTTGGGTCAATAGCTGCCCACCCAATTAATGGCGGAACGGCTCCTGGGACACTTCCTACAACTGTGTTTAATGTATAGCGACGTTTTGACCACATTGTGTACAAGACGACATAAAAAAACCAACCAACTAGGCCAATGACACCAGCTGTTGCATTCACGGAAAACAACATTGCAAGACCTAAAAAGGTGAACGCAACTCCTGCAGCGATGACGAAACTATTGCTAAACCTCCCAGTAACAGTTGGTCTGCTTTGTGTACGTTCCATAATGGCATCAATATCTCGATCATAATAGTTGTTTATTGTACAAGCACCAGCCATAAGGAGTGCTGAACCGAGCAATACCAAAACGCCAGGTATCCAATTGGACGTAATTGAACTATCTGTATAATACAATGCCAACCATATACCAGCAAAGGTGGTCATCACATTGGAATTAATAATACCAATTTTAACAAGTGAAAAAAGCTCTGCAACAAAGCTTTTATTTATTGGTTGAGTCTCAGCATTCTCGACTGTGGAACCTGTTTCTTCTACAATATGAGACGACTGTTTTATGCTCATCGTCATCCTCCCTCTCCTTAGAACAAAGGTTATGACCCTGTCCAAATTACATTGTACCATGTTTGTGGATAAAAAGCAGACGACCTCGTGTTTAAATGGAAAAAGACAGTTGTCGTACCCAATTAAAACACAAACCATGGTTTTTAGGAGGACTGTCGCAAAAATATGTATGACAGTTTTGTGTCCCTACCTTTTCCAATCATTCCTAGTGCGCGACTAGGAAAAATATGTGTGCATTAACATCATAATCCCCTCATCTATTTCTAGCAAAATGCAGGACAAGTTTCAAGCTATTTATGAAATCCTTCATAGAAATTTCGGTATTGGGGAGTTTCTTTGTCATCGGCAGTCGTTTCCTTTTGATCTTTGGCTGATGACACTATATGATACAGAGGAAGCGTCTTTACAACATAAGAAGGTGATGAATTGCAACAACTAATGAGAGCATTAGGCGTCTTTTCTGTTTTCTGTATGCTGCTCGTTCTATTAGGCGGTGCGCTCGTAACAAAAACAGACTCAGGTGCTGGCTGTGGAACGACTTGGCCTTTGTGCCACGGAGAGTTTCTTCCACAGGATTTATCTAAAGATACATTAATTGAGTGGAGTCATCGCTCGATTTCAGCGTATACGGGTATTATCGTAGGTATCTTTTCCGTTTGGGCATTCGTTCGCTTTCGCTCTAAGGAAGCACGCCTCTTATCCATTTTATCCGTTTTTTTTCTCGTTCTACAAGCACTCATTGGAGCTGGAGCCGTCGTTTGGGGGCAGTCTGATTTTATTTTGGCTCTCCATTTTGGAATCTCCCTTGTCTCGTTTTCTTCAACGCTACTCTTAACCTTATTCGTCTTTGAAAATACTTCAACAAAGCCACGGCGACTCGTAAGCATTCCTCATGGGATGAGAAAAGAGCTCGTATGGCTTATGGTGTATTTGTATGCCGTCGTTTATTCAGGCGCATTTGTCCGTCATATTGGTGCAAGCATCGTTTGTCAAGGCTATCCTTTCTGTTCAAATGAGGGAGGCATACTTCCGACAAATATGTACGAATGGGTTCATATGGGACATCGTGCCGCCGCAGGCCTGTTTTTTCTCTGGTTGCTCTTCTTCCTCATTCGAACTTGGCGTAAATCAGATGTCTCAAAATCGGTGAAATGGATTCTGACCCTCGCATTCATGTTCGTCAGTCTACAAGTGATCTCTGGAGCACTCATCATTATTACATTGCTTTCCTTGTCCATTTCTTTGTTACACGCATTGTTCATTTCTTGCTTGTTCGGCACATTAAGCTATTTGCTCTTGCTCTCATACCGAAGTTATCGAGTTGAAAAGGCAGAAAGAAAAGCAGCGTAGGGGGGCATCCTCTACGCTGCTTTTACTTTTTCAGGCGGATGAAAACGCTCGCCAGGCTGTTGAGAAACGCTCGCTTTCTTTGTTGCTTTGGCATGTTCAGTGCTCATTGCCTTATGGCAACTCCGCGCTTCTCTAGCCTTCGCGCCTCGAAAGACAAGCGTTTTCAACTAGCCTGATTCCTCATTGTGAGAAACGCTCGCTTTCTTTGTTGCTTTGGCATGTTCAGTGCTCATTGCCTTATGGCAACTCCGCGCTTCTCTAGCCTTCGCGCCTCGAAAGACA
>NZ_SNYJ01000001.1:259217-525936 GCF_004363045.1 Aureibacillus halotolerans | reverse complement strand
AGTAAGGTGTTGCAAATCAGCCGCTGGCTAAAACACACGTTATGGAAACCAGCTCAACACTGGGTTTGGCGAGTTGAAGGCCGCACTGTGCCTTAGAAAATACCGGCCGCCTCCCTATGTCTAAATGTATATAATTACCAAATGGACAGATCGCCTTTCGTTCAGGTTCTCCTTTTTTTGCTTTACCCGCGATGAACAAAGAACAGAATTTTATGAAATTATTTATGCAACATTAGTGAGAAATAATAAACAAATATATGAAATTTCATTCATGGAAAGAACAACTTGGTATTGTATCTGCACAAGCTAATAAAGATATTAAATTTGTTCGCAGGGCACTTAAAGATATTGAATTGGTAAACAATAAATATCCTGAATTAATAACTGAAGTAGAAGAAGATTGGGAGAGAATCACTACACTTGCTCATTTATTTATTGATTCAGTAGATGACTTTAATAAATTGTATTCTGATGCCTTAGATTTAATCGATACGGTTTGTGTAAGAAATGGATATGCAGATCCGGAAGATATTGAAGAGGTGCAAAAGTTAGAAGTTAAATATGAAATGGTTTTATATGGTAGGTATAAATATCAGATTGAAACATTTATAAATTTAGAAAATGTGTATGAGAGTATTTCGGAGAAAACTCAAAGAACATCTTTAATCTCGAGAAAGAAACTAAAAAATCTCTTGGTGTTTTTAGATGCTCAGCTTCAACCTCGTGCAAAAATCGCATTATTTGAATCGATTGCAACTTTTGAAAAGGACATAAACGGGCAGTTTATAACTAGAAAAAGAGGGTCACTATCTTTGAATCAATTAAAAAGCCATAAACAGAATATATATTTCGAGGCTTTAAGAAAAAGAGTGAACCCGTTACTAAGAAATTAATAAATCTCAAATATTCTCGAATGAGACCTCTAAACGTTTACCTATAATTACTATGTCTATAGTTTAAAACGTTTCAAAGAGGTAGTTATTAAGTTGAAAAAGAGGATTACTTCAAAGGTTTAAATCATTCTATATTAAAAACAGAATGTTTCGTATATATTACTCGTCATTCGTATCTATATACAAATAGGGATAATTAAATACACAAAATTCATCAATTAATTTTGCTTCCTCCTCTAAGTTGTTCACAAGAGACAGGTGGATGGAGATGCTGAAAGCGGAAAAGCAGACGTAGAGGTAAGAATTATAAGCAAGAAGGAGGTGCTCTCTTGCCGACCCATACAAACAACGAAAATCAGAAATTGCTCACTACGTTTCAGATACATATGAGTGAATGTGGCGTTCCTCCATGGTTACAGGAGAAAATGTTCAGTGTCATCGAAGAGGACAAGAGGTCGATGCCCATTGATGAGATTTTTGAGACGTTATCAACCTTTGGAGCTACGACTACGACAGCGCTCCCAGAGCAATTTTACGATGAACATTGGCTGCAAATGGTATACAACACGCGACTGGAATGGGTGAAGGAGGAAATTGAATTTCTCGAAGAGGTGACCTATGATTCGCTGGTAGAGCATCTTGAGTACATACCGCCTCCAGTCAAAGCTATGTCAGAGCAAGCTCAAAAAGCGTATATTGCTGTAAGCTCATGTCTGTTGAACGCGCTTTGCCAAATAGATACGATGTCTTCCGCAGGAAAAACGTCGAAATACTCCAAGGATTCGATGCAGAAAAACGTTTACTTGGCCCCGATGTTTCCAGGATTAGTAGGAATTTTCGCGGTTCTACTTCCTTTCTGGTCAACAGATCTTTTTTACATTTGGTTGGGCGTTATGGGGGCACTTATCGTCTGGATGTTCTTCGCATATTTAGTTAAAGCTCACCGTGATCCCTCAAAGCATGCATTACTCATGGTGTTTCATATGGATCTTGCTGCATTTTGTTGTTTACTCCCTTTTTGGCGGTTGGTGGGTTCCCAGACATGGGTTGCGATGCTTCTTGTAGTATCGTACTTATTCGTTATGCTACTTACGCATTTTAATAAGAGAGTTGTCGCAAAAGAACTTTTTGGGAGGGGCGGCGGTCGGCTTAAAGGGCGGATTTTCACGTTCTCATTTTTGATCCCATCCGTCCTTGTGGGCTCCATTTTAATCTTTCCACACTATTATCAAGATTTGTTCGGCTACGATAAGTCGACTCTAGTTCTTTCATTAGGGATGCTTCCTTTTGCCTATATTATGGTGGTTTTCTTTCACTGCTTATGGGCAAGGGTAGAGGACCCGCAATTTGATGCGAATAAGTCGTGATTTTTGAGGTGTCTATGGCGGAAATATACTCGTGAGCCATTCAGTAATATAGAGAAGAAGGTGATGAGAATTTTTATATACAAGCCGCAAAACCTCTTTGTTGTTCTAGTTGCCCTTTTTATCATTACTGGTTGTTCAAGCAATAACGAGAGTACTAGTAGTGATCAGCAAGAACAAACAGAGTCAAGCTTCATCAACGCTTCATCAGATGAAGCATCAGAAACGCCAAATGTTTACGAACCAGGCACAGAAGTTATACTCCGCCCTGAAACACAAGAAGAGTTAGTCCAGACGAAAGCTGGGCGTTTTGCTGGGGTAGCCTTTTCGGAAAATAAAAAAGAAATTACTGAAATCTTGGATCAATACCCTTCAGTAACAGAACGATCCTCGGAGAAAACCATAGATATGTTAAAACAGCTCGTGCTTCTCTTCGCGGAGGATTATGAAGACCCATTTACAGATTGGCAAGAAATCACGGTGGAGTTTCCAAGTATTTATAATGGCAAGAGTCAATTAAAGCCCAAACTCAACGTAGAGATCATTCTGGATGCCAGTGGCAGCATGGTAGAGACAGTTGATGGGGAATCGAAAATGAGCCTTGCAAAAGCAGCAATCAAAAAATTTACGAGCAATTTACCAGAAGAAGCCAGAGTTGGTTTACGTGTCTATGGGCATCAGGGAACCACCGCTTTTGAAGATAAAATGACGTCTTGCGAGAGTAGTGAACTGGTTTACGAATTCCAGCCATATAATGAATCGGCTTTAGCAGGTGCTCTTGAAGGTTTTTCACCAGCAGGGTGGACTCCAATGGCAAAAGCTCTAAAAGATTCAATGGATGATTTGGAAGGGTTGGATAGTAAGGTTAATACCAATCTAATTTTTCTCGTCAGCGACGGGATAGAAACATGTGATGGTGATCCGGTAAGCGTGGCCAATGAATTGAAACAGTCGGACATTCAGCCGCTCGTCAACGTGATTGGATTTGATGTGGACGAAGAAGGCGAGCAACAATTAAAAGAGGTAGCGGAAAGTGCAGACGGCATTTTTTCCTATGTTGAAAACCAGGAAGACTTGACTGAGCAGTTTGATCGTGCTGATGAAATTGCGGCACAGTGGATCAATTGGAGAGATAAGGAAATTGAACGAATTCAATCTGCCAAAGAAGATCGGAAGCAAGAAATAGAGCAAACAGAACTGTTGTGGGAAGAAAAGATTGCTAGAGAGGACAAAAACATTCAGCAAGCCATTGAGTATTTGGAAAGCGAAGGAATCATAGATTCTAGTGTAGCGGACAGCTTGAGCTACGAATTAAGTAATCGTACGCTGTGGCTAGAAGTTTTGAAGGATGACATCATCCTTGATACGGATCTGAAAAACGCCGATGAAGCATCTGATTCAAAAAGTGAAGTATTTGATGCATTTCATGATAATGCTTGGGATTAAAGAAAGCTGAGGATTTATTCGAGAAAATTTAAGTAAACCAGAAGTTTATAACTTTAATAAAGAGATTAACGTATTTCTTGACGATTTTGAAGAATTGATTTTGTACCCTCGTTCAAACTTATATGCGTGTTTACAAACCTTCAAAGGAGCAAACTTACATTGAAAAATAAACTCGTAAACTTCTTACCCTTCCTTGCTCTAACCTTTTTCATTCTCGCAGGGTGTTCAAGCGAAACAACCTCAACAGGCTCGGTCGGTGATGAAAAGGAAACTGATATTGCTGCGGGAGAAAATACGGATAATAGTGATGAATCTAAAACAACATCGGAGATTATTACGGATGTTTTTAAAACAAACGATCAAGCGGATTGGCTGACAAGTGAGTTAGATAGTTTAGTTAATAACGCCGTTGGCCATTTTGCAGGAGAAACGTATGAAGCGAATAGAGAGGACATTGAAGCGGTTCTTGACCAGTTCCCTTCTCAAGAGGATTTAGATGGGTATGAAACAGAATATATGCAGAAACTGATGCTATTATTTGGTGAAGATTATGAAGATCCATTCCCCGAGTGGGAGGAAATTAACGTAGAGCTACCGACGATTTACAATGGAGCCCGGCAATTGAAACCAAATCTCAACGTGGAAATCCTCCTTGATGCGAGCGGAAGCATGATCGAGGAAATTGACGGTGAGTCTAAAATGGCGCTGGCTAAGGATGCTATTAAAACCTTTGCTGGGAAGTTGCCAGAAGAGGCCTATGTCAGTTTGCGAGTTTACGGAAATGAAGGCACAACAGCGTTTGCGGATAAAGAAATGTCATGCCAGAGCAGTGAGCAAGTGTATGAGTTACAGTCATACGATGAAGGAACATTAAACAACGCCCTCGAGCAGTTTGAACCAGCAGGATGGACACCGATGGCGAAAGCATTGAAAGATGCCATGAAAGACTTGGAAGGGTTGGACGGAGAAACACATACGAACTTCATTTTTCTCGTGAGTGACGGTGTTGGAACGTGCGATGGCGATCCGGTAAAAGTAGCCAGTGAGCTCAAGGAATCCAATATACAGCCCATCGTCAATGTGATCGGATTTGATGTGGATGAAGAAGGTGAGAACCAACTTAAAGCGGTTGCTGAAAGTGCAGACGGCCTATTTGCTTACGTAGAGGACCAAGAAGCACTGCAGGAGCAATTCGAAAAGACCGATGAAATTGCTGCCCAATGGAAAAAATGGAGGAGCGAAACCTTAGCGGAAATTAATGAAATCAGCTCCAGAAGAAGTGAGCGTTTATCTACAGTGATGTCAGATTGGAACGAGAACAGAGATCGGGAACGAGATAATATAAATGCTGCGTTAGATTATTTATCAGAAAAAGGAAAAATCGATACGTCGCACTTTAATTCCTACGGCAACCTCATGGATATCCGTTACCGGGGCCTACATGCTCTGTTTTTTTCAACAAAGACTTTGCATAACAGCAAAAACTTTTCGGAAAGAGTTGGAGGGAAAGCCGAAGTAAAGTTGAAGTTTTTTGATAGGTAACCACTAATCTTTGAATTAATCGTTTAGGAAGTAAAACAGGAGTGAGATGAATCATTGTATTACCAGCAAGCTCAAAACAGTTGTGCTGACAAATATCTTTAGAATGGTGGCTTCTGATGTCTGTAACTAAAATTAAAATGAGCATACTACTAAGCAGTTTTCTTGTTCTACTGGTGGGGTGTTCCAGTAACGCTGAAGAATCAACTCCCCCTGTCGAAGCGACGGTTGACGAAGAGGAACCGAATGAAGATAACAAAGAAGAAATAACTGACGTCTATGACAGTGATACAAAATTCACAGTGTTTCCAGATACCTTGGAAGGTGTGGTCTCTGCACCAACAGGGGAATTTGCTGGAGAAGCGTTTGCTAATAATAAGGAATATATTACAGAAATATTGAATCAATATCCGACTGCCACAGGTGGTTGGGGCTCATCAGAAGCTGATGAGATGTTTAAACAGATCGTAATGCTCTTCGCTGAGGATTACCAGAATCCATTTGAAGGTAATTGGCAGGAAATTACGATCGAATACCCCGATATTTACGGTGGGAAAAGCCAATTAAAACCAAAATTAAATGTGGAAATTATCCTTGACGCCAGTGGGAGTATGGTGGAGAAGGTTGATGGGGAATCGAAAATGAGCTTAGCGAAAGAAGCAATTCGGGAATTTACGAGCAACTTTCCTGAGAAAGCAAATGTTGCCTTGCGTGTTTACGGCCACAAAGGAACGACCGCATTTGATGACAAGGAAGCATCCTGTGAAAGCAGTGAGCTCGTGTACGATTTGCAATCATATGATGAAGCGGCATTAAACAATGCCCTTGGAGAATTCACTCCTTCCGGTTGGACTCCAATGGCGAAAGCTCTTAAAGATTCAATGCAGGATTTAGAAGGGTTAAGCAGTGAAGTCAATACAAATTTGATTTTCCTTGTTAGTGACGGTATTGAAACATGTGGCGGCGATCCGGTAAAAGTGGCAGAAGAACTGAAACAATCGGATATTCAACCTCTCGTCAACGTCATTGGCTTTAATGTTGACGAAGAAGGAGAACAACAATTAAAAGATATCGCTGAAAGTGCCGATGGCGTTTTCGCATATGTGGAAAATCAGCAGGATCTGGCGGAACAATTTGATCGTGCGGAGGAAATTGCTCAACAATGGCTTGATTGGATGTTAAGCGAACACGATAGATTTGATAAGATATTCAAAGAACGCCAGAAAAAAATAGATGAATACTACCAAATTTGGGAGGAGAAAAAGATAAGGGAGGAGGATAATCTCTTCAAAGCCATTGAATACCTAGCTGCTCAAGGAAAGATCGATACAGACGTACAAGACTATCTTGAAAGTGAGGTCAGAAGCCGTATTCTAGATGTAAACAGTGGGGAAGTAGATTGGGAATATAAATACTCTAGTAAAAATAATGATGAGAGAGTCAATGCTGATCTGGAATCGTTTGATACTTATTTTGAAAATGCAAATTGATCTCGCATAGAGGTGAACCACACTGAAAAAGAAATGGCTTGATAAAACAAAAGAAAATGGATCGATTTCGATCGAATTCCTTGGCATCCTCCCAATCTTCCTCCTATTTGTTGCGCTTTTCTGGCAGTTCTTGGTCACCGGCTTTGCCTTGATGACCGTGCAATCTGCGGTCAATGAAGCTGCGATGGTATATTCCGCGCGACAGGTAGTGAGCAACAAGCGAGAGATGCGGCTATGGCTGTTTTTAAGACGGTTGGCGATTATCTCGAATTCGATGAAGAAGAGAGCTCTATTCCCGTAAGCGACCCATTCACGGCAACCATTGCGACGGATCTGGACCTCGTTTTCCTCGCCGACGACTGGAATTTGCCACCGATTCAAATTGCTCGCGAAATGACAAGCCGGGTGATTAAGTAATGAAACGAATATTAAGCAATGAACGAGGCAGTGTGACTGTGCTCCTGATGGGCTCGTTAATGATCATGATCGCTGGTTTTATGGTCGTAATGAGCCTGTTCAATGAATTTATTAAGCAGGGGCACGCGTCCGGCATTGCCCAACAGGCAGCGTTTGCGGCGAGGAAATAGAAAACAGCTAATAAATTGTTTCGTGGGAAAGTGTTTCAAGAAATAATAGACCGAATAATGAAATTATAAATACACCATGCATCTAGTTCAAAAGAAACGATCTATCTTTAGATAAGTTTGATTCAAGGACGAGGGATTTCAAAAGGGATTTCAAACATATATTCAATAGATCATACAATTTTATTAGTCCTTTAGAACTATTTTCCTAGATTGAAGCAAGTTTTGCATACCCAAAGGTTGTAGTATAAATATCCCTATGATAATAATTGGAATCAATGGAAGAACAGTGAAGCTTCAAATAAATAATGGGATTGCTGATAAGGGAAGCTGGCGGTGGGCTAGTATCAAGAATTATTTTTGAGTGGCACCGACTATATCAATAAAAAGGGGGTTGCACGTTGCCTTGGACGATACGAAACGCATTATTTCTACTACTACTGTTAGTTATTTCGGCGTGTTCAAATAATACAGAGGTCAAAGAAACGACTGGTGCTGAATCATCTACTACGAAATCATCAGAAAGCACCAAAGGAGAGCAAGAAGATATAGATAAACTTGACTATCACAATATCACTATGTTTCCAGAAGGCATAGACGATGTCTTGGCATACCCAACTAGCCCTTTTGCGGGTGAGACGTTTAAGGAAAATAGCGAAGCCATTAAAGCGGAATTAGACAATTTTCCTAAACTAACAGAGGAAGCAAGTGAAGAAGAAACCAATGCCTATTTTAAAAGGCTTATCGCCTTGTTTGTTGAGGACTACCCTGGACCAGAGGAAGTCACTGAGGATTGGGATTTTACCTATCCTGATCCTCCGACAACGAGTGATGGTCTTCAGCTAAAGCCACATCTCAATGTGGAAATTATTTTGGATGCAAGTGGGAGCATGGCAGAGGAAGTGAATGGCCAACCGAAAATGGAGCTCGCAAAAGGGGCGATCGACAATTTTGCTTCTCAGCTTCCAGATGAAGCAAACGTGGGTTTGAGAGTGTATGGACATAAAGGAACGACGGCGTTTGCAGACAAAATCGGCTCATGCCAAAGCAGTGAATTGTTTTATGAGATCCAGTCATATGAAAGCAAGACGTTAGAAACGGCACTTGAAGGATTTCAGCCAGCCGGTTGGACACCGATTGCTCAAGCTATAAAAGACGCAAAAAAGGACTTGCAGGCATTTGATGGCGAGGAAAACACGAACCTCATTTTTCTCGTTAGTGATGGGAAGGGGACGTGTGACAAAGATCCCGTTCAAGCCGCAGAAGAGCTGATGGACTCTAACATTCAACCCATTGTCAATGTGATCGGATTCGATGTGGATGAAGAAGGCGAGCAACAATTAAAGAGCATCGCGGAGGCGACCGGTGGAATCTATGCCCTTGTTCAACATGAGGAGGCTCTTCAGAAGCAATTTGAAAGAGCAAGAGAAATCGCAGATCAATGGAAAGCATGGCATTCAGAAGCAAGGCATTACCTTCATGATGAATTTGGAAGACAAAAAGAAGATGTATCAAAGATGCGTGCTACATGGAAAGAAAACTTTAACCGAGAGAGTGACACTATTGTTAGTGCTTTAGACTACTTAGAAGAGAGCACAATTATTGATGGGGATAGTAGAGGAGCCTTATGGGAAATGAATCTTGATAGGGTCTTACTCCTTGGGGATATTGGGAGAATTGAGGCAGGTCAAATTTATGACAGAGCAAACAAAGCCTTCGATCAAAATTTTGATGAAGTTGAGGCGAAAAAAGAGAACAATTCTATTCGATAGAATACTGCTCAATGTTCTTATGTATAACGATAGATTCTAGTTTGCTCGTTGCAAATGAAGCAAACAAACAATAAACAAAATGTATCGACATCATCGATTTGTTAGATTTCTACTAGGAAAGGAGGGGGGTTCATTCTGATCAAACTATTGAAGCGTAAAAAGGAAAGCTCGGTCATTTTATCAATCACATGTATCCTTCTGCTTGCCTTATCAGCGTGTGCACCTGAGAAAACAGGAGTAAGCCAATCAACAGCAGCCAAAAGCAATTCTGTCGTTGAAGATACATCAGACAGAGAGTCAACTGAGGAAGAACCTGAACCAATTGAAAATCAAGATGTCTTTGATAAGGAAACAGAAATTGATTGGAGAGTTCCCGATAAAGAGACCCTCGTTAATAATCCTGAAGGGACATTTGCTGGCGCTCCCTTTGAGGAGAATCGGGAGGAAATCATTGCTGTGTTAGAGCAATTTCCACACGAAGATGATGTCGCAGATGGAAGAGAGGAAATACTCAAACAGCTCCTCTTGTTGTTTGCCGAGGATTATGAAGAGCCCTTTCCAGAATGGGAGGAACTAAAGGTCGATCCTCCAACGATTTACAATGGTAAACGCCAGTTAACGGCTAACCTAAACGTAGAAATTCTTCTAGACGCAAGTGGGAGCAT
This sequence comes from Aureibacillus halotolerans, assembly GCF_004363045.1. Lineage (NCBI taxonomy): Bacteria > Bacillati > Bacillota > Bacilli > Caryophanales > Bacillaceae > Aureibacillus > Aureibacillus halotolerans. The sequence goes on along the minus strand of NZ_SNYJ01000001.1, from coordinate 516,183 downwards.
GATTGAAGAAGTCGATGGAGACTCAAAGATGGTGCTGGCAAAGGAAGCGATTCAACAATTTGCTGGAAATCTGCCTGAAGAGGCGAATGTGAGTTTACGGGTGTATGGTCATGAAGGCACGACGGCATTTGAGGACAAAGTGATGTCCTGTGAAAGCAGTGAAGAAATGTACGAGCTTCAGCCGTATGAAAAGTCCACATTATCCGATTCTCTAGAGCAATTTAAACCATCAGGTTGGACTCCGATGGCAAAAGCGTTAGAGGACGCAAAAAAGGACTTGGAAGGACTGGACAAAGAGGCAAACACAAACTTGATCTTTCTGGTCAGTGATGGCATTGAAACGTGCGGTGGCGATCCGGTAAGTGCGGCTAAAGAACTGAAGGACTCGGATATTCAGCCACTCGTGAACGTCATCGGCTTTAACGTAGATGAGGAAGGGCAGCAGCAATTAAAAGATGTTGCCAAAAGTGCAGATGGCGTCTTTGCGTACGTGGAAGATCAAGAAGCGTTGGCAGAACAGTTTGATCAAGCAGATGAAATTGCCGCTCAATGGGAGAAATGGCGAAGTGAAACGGTAGCAGAGATTAATGAAGTCAGCTCCAAGAGAAAAGAGCGATTGGATACAGTAATGTCCTCATGGGATGAGAATTGGGAAAGAGAGCGCAATAATATAAATGAGGCCCTTGCTTATCTTTCGGAGGAAGGCAAAATTGATCGTTTCTTCTACAATCTAGAGATGACAAGTCGTGACATTGGCTTTAATGCTGTAATTAAGCAAACGAGATTATCATATTCATCTGACCAGTTCTTCGAGAAACTTAAAGCTGATCAGGATGTAATGCATGAGAACCTTAAAAGAACGTTAGATTTTGATTAATACAGTAAACGAAAACGAAAAGTTTCGATAACTATAAGCCGATGGATGAGTAAATGAAACGATGTTCAAATAATTAATGAAAGATCATTAAATTGGAGGTGCCTCATGTCAACGGTTTTACTGCAACAGAACGACCCAAAAGTGTTGCCGATGTATTGGGTGTTTACGGTGAATTTTTATGTGTTGGTTATCATTATATCTTTAGGATTGATTGGCCTGCCTGTGTATTTGTTTGCGACGGATAAGCCTGGTTGGGCTGTGTTGTCCATTATTGGCGTTGGTCTCGCTTTTTTCATTTTGCGGTGGACAATGCGTCGCCTTCATCCTTACTTTTGGGAAAATCTTCACCGAAACCAATATACCCTCACACAGGAGGGGATGCGCTACAGCTATTCAGACGTGAAGCGCCGGGAAACGTTAAAAGGCGAGGTGTTGTTCAAGGATATTCCCGAGTGTCGTGTTGTGTATTATGTAGCGAAATATCATTATTCCTATGTGAAGGGCCACAACCGGCGAAAGTCTCCCCATGAGGTTTTTCCAGCATTGCATCTCAAAATAGGCAGTGTGTTTATTCCAGTGTTTCTAAAGGACCATCGTCACCTGGATCATTGGCTTGACGTCCTCCGTGCGCACAATATTCCAATGACATTGCAGAAGGGAACCATATCAGAGGCGAGCATGGATGAACTTGATGAGGAGACGAAAAAAACCGATGGCCTTCCATTTACCTACGAAGAGAAATTTGCTGAAAAGCATTTGCCAGAGCTACAGCAAACGTGGCGTACAATAGATGCGGAGCAAAGAGAGGAGGGGAAGGCCATATGAATTGGTTAAGCGTTTTTGAACCTTGGATTCTCTACCTTGCCCTTTGGGTGACCTTAGTTGGTGGATTGGCACTGTTTTTTGGCAAATACCCTAAAAATGTACTAATCACAAGAACGATTGGCACGTTTCTCGTCGTTTTCTTGCCTCTCACCGCTGCGTCGGGCTATTACACCTATTCTGATTATGCAATGGCCGAGGATGCATATGCCGAAATGGACAAGGCTTATGAAGCGATCTTGGCATCTGGAGATGAGGTTAGTGAATGGGGAAAAATCATTCCGTTTATTCAAATCGTCGAAAAAGACTACTCCTATGACAATCACCTTTACATAGGTAATTTTAATGAGGAATTTACATACGAGGGGCGTATTTGGGTCGAAACTTTAGATGCAGACGGCAATATCATTGATGAACATACCTTTGATATTCTTTTAGAGCCAGGAGAGAAGAAAATGATTGGCACCTTCTCTATGGATGAAGAATTAATAGACTATATTACTTATCCGCAAGAAGGAGCCATTCCAGAGTTTGAGTTCTCAACGTCCACGACGAATGCGAATGAAGAAAATACTGAAGACGAGTCCATCGAAGAAGAAGACACCACACCTAGCTTTCCTACAATCTCTGACGAAGAGCTCGCCGCCATCGAAGACGTAACGATTCCAGAAACGATTGAGGAAATGTCTACGTTGGAGGCGGGAGTGTTTGTACAAAACTTGTCAACCGATGAGAAAGTTGAATTGGATCAAATTGAGACGCAATTGATGCAGTCTTTAGGAAGTCTTGCCGCTGAAACAACCGACCCTGAGACTCTCTTTAAGGGGACACTTTACTACGTCGAAAGCAAGGTTTTACGAGAGGAAGTCAATGAATACCTAAGCATTAAGCCTTCTATTGAGATGCCAATGATGCCGGAACCGCAACAACTCGATATCAACACGTTAAAAAAGGAGTCGGGGAACAAATCAAAAGCCATCATTTTACTTGATGCTAGTTCAAGTATGCTTCTAGAAACCGATGGCGCGGAACGGATGGGGACAGCTAAAAATGCTGTGAAGAAATTTGCAGGGACGGTCGGTAAGCAGAGTGAAGTTGCCTTATTTGTCTATGGACACAAAGGCACACAAGCTGACGCAGACAAAGTATTGTCTTGTTCATCAATTGAAGATGTGTATCCAATGCAAGCTTATGATAGCAGTGACTTTTCAGAAGCCGTCAATGCGATCGAGGCTAAAGGCTGGACGCCACTTGCAGAAGCAATAAAAGTAGCAGGTGCTTCCCTTGAAGACGATAAAGATGTAAATATTACAATGTATATTGTTAGTGATGGTGCTGAAACCTGTGGCGGTGATCCAGTTGCAGAGGCAAGAGAATTTGCAGAAAAAAATGATCAAAACACTGTGAACATCATTGGATTTGATGTGGATTCTGAAGGAGAAAATCAGTTGAAGAAAGTCGCAGAAGCAGGAAACGGGAAATATTATGCTGCTGACTCTCCAGAAGAGCTTACAAAACAAATGACGTATCAATGGGTTCCAAGCATGCTAGATATTAAAGAGGTTGATCGTTTTTCTATCGGTGGAAACTGGTCAGAAGCGTGGCGGTCGCTTGATCTTAAAGAGGCTACGCTTCCAGTGTCCAGCGCTATATCTGATCGAAGTCAGCTCATTCGTAAAGTGATTCGTAAGATGGAAAACATGGAAATGATAAGTGACGAAACGAAAGAGGAACTACTAGCAATAAATGAGGCCAATTATGATGTTCTTCGTGAGAGCAAAGATCGCATGGAGGATATGAAAAATGAAGAATTTGACGAAGCGATTGAACGTTCAAGACAAGAAGTCGATGACTGGATTGCGCGCATGAAAGCACTTCGTGAGGAAGCTGGTCTTGATACGAATTAATGAGTAAAGGAAGTTTACATCTATTTATTCATAGTTCATAGCTCTTTCCATCAATAAACCACCAAATCTATCTATCAAAAAACGTAATACGGGAGATGACAGTTTGAAGAAAATTTTCTTGGCTTTTGCAATGCTTATGATGTTTGTCGCTGGATGTTCTCAAGAAGCAGCACAGGAGGAGGAAAGCGAAAATACCGAGCAGCAGGAAGTGCCTACTGAGGAAGAAGGGGAAGTGACTGCATTAGAAACGACGGTGTTGTATGAACATGATTTCAATGAATTTGGAGAATACTCATTGCTTTCATTAGCTCCAAGCGTTGATGGTAGTGCTATTACGTTTACAGCGAATGAGGATATTGATAGCGATAGCGAGCATTATGAGATGTTCGTGAATCAGAAGAACGAAGTGATCCAAGGCACAGACCTGTCACAGGAGGAGACCGATGATAAGTATTGTTCGAGCCTCAGTCTTTCACCAGATGGGAAAAGCCTTCTATACAATTGTATTGAACTCAATATTGGATTTTCGATATACGATATGGAAAGTAAGAAAACTGTTCACCAAATGGAAGAAGGAGATACGTTCATCTCCGAACTCTATGGCATCTCCAATGATCGTACGGTGTATCTCAAAACGAGTGCTGTCGGTGACTCTGAAGCCTTGAGCCTTTATGATTCAAACACTGGTGAGATGACGCATTACCCTCTAGAAGAGCTGTTTCCAAATGAAGAATACCCATCACTGGATAAGATCTTTCCTACCACAGACGGCAGCAAAATTCTTTTAGATACGACGATTGCACTATACATGTTTGATGTGGACGAAGGAACAGCGGAGCCCATCGTGAACATTCTTCCTATTAGAGAAGAGCAAGACAATGAAGATATTTTTCTATACGACAGTGTTCTTTCTCCAAATGGGACGTATCTTTACTATGAAATAAGACATAATGACCAACACCCACAATACCAGACCTTCCATTTTCATAACCTCGACAGTGGTGAGGAGACGGTTTTAAGTGAATTGGACTATCGCTACATACGAAATATAGATAATCAAGGGAATGTATTGTTGAGAGGTTCAGAAGGCATCTTTTTGTACAATATTGATTCTGGAGACACTCGTATTGTTCCGGAGCTTTCAATATCCGGTGAGTACTACACGCTTACTGGAAATGGAGACTATATTTTTTACTCTGGAAATGAAAGTCATGAAGATGAAACTCATACGCAGTATTTGTACAAAGTGGCTCTTGGAGATTCATCGTCCTTTGCGACAACTGAGTTTCTTGGGACATTGGCCGGTCAAGAAGAAACGCCTGAAAAGAAAACATTTTCCCTCTATGACCATGATTTAGATGAGGTACAGATGCTCCAAGATATTTGGAATGAGAGAACATCAGTTGAGTACCCAACTCAGTTTCCTGAAACGGTTGAATCCATGGTGAAAAGCAGTCATTGGCATGGTGGTTCAGAACAAACAGTCTATGCGAAAAACTTTCGTTTTGCTGATTCAGAAAGAGAGGACCTTTCATTTTCGGCCAAGGTGCAAGATGATGAAACTAAAGGTTGTTTAGTGAATGATTTGACACTCATAGAGAACGTAGATGGAGTTGACTATTACTATCATAAGGGTGGCAACGATTATATTGAAATGGTCATTGATAAGAACAATGTCTGTTATGATTTTACGACGTATGAATATTCCAAAGAGGAAATGCTAGCAATCGGAAAGTCAATGAAACAAACTGACTCCGTTCCACATGGCATTCATCCAGAAGAATTCAAATACCCAACTCGTCTGCCAATAGAAAAGGCATTCATTGATGGAGGGGCTGTCGTATCGTTTGATGGCGAAAATACGATTGATTTTCATATTGATTACACTGGTGAACAAGAGTCCGATATACCGATAGAACTTGAGATTACGCCAACCGAACCATCATCGTTTTTGAATGAAGATTTTGGAGAAATTGTTGAAGTCGCAAACTGGCAAGATGGCTTTTTTAAGCTCGATAATCAGAGCCTGCATCTTTATGACGGCACCACCTATTATTCAATCGTTCCAGAGCCTTCGACGGATTTATTAGGAGAATACGGTGAGGAGGAAGTGAAGCGAATGCTTATTGAAATAGGTGAATCTATTCAATAAGTAGAGTCTAAAGGCAGTCTTTGAAAAAAATGTGTCAGTTGAGTGAAGCAAGAGATGGGTAAAGGCAGAGAGCCTTTGCCTATCTTTTTATCAAGTAAAATAATTGTTGAAAAGAGGTATCCCATTGGACCAAAAAACCATGCAATTTGAACAACAAGACCATAAGATATTTGAGTTCAATTGGGTGGGCTATGTGTATCTTTATTTGTCTGCCTTAATTTTAGCTATTTGCCTTACGTTATTGCCAATCTATACGTATGTGACTACTTCTTCACCGATGTCTCTTATTACAATGTTAGTGTACTTACCTGCTTTCCCGCTCTATAGGTGGCTTGTACGAACGTACAAGTATTTTATATGGTTTAACACAAAATTGAATACATATGCAGTGAAGGATGACATCCTGGAATACCGATATTATGACAAGCTGTCCAGAGAGACAAAGATCGACTCGATTTCTCTACAACAAATCGAAGAATGTCACATTGTTTTTTATGAGGCGAGACATTTCTTTGCATTGCAAACGAGTTCTGGGCACAAAAAGGGTGACGAAGAATCGAGTGTATTGCCTGCCTTGCATTTATCAACATCCAATGGTGTGGTTCCTGTCTTTTTAAAGCAAATGTCTTTAATGGATCAATGGGTGAACGTGCTAACAGTGAAGGGCATCTCGACGTTTATTCACACAGATGAAGTTGTGGATGAATCCCTAGAAGCTCTTGATAAAGCCACGATGGTGAATGGGGAAAAGCTGGACTTTGCTCACCACGAAAATGCGATCAAGCATGACATCGAAAACAGCCGTGAGCAGGCATTACTGCATAGAAGACAAACAGGTCGCTTACCAGCGATTACTCACTTTAGACCTAGACTCTTTGGTGTGATTCTTGCCTTGAATGTCCCGTTAGCCTTGCTTTCTTTTCTAGCTGTTGAACAGCTCATCCCAGATTTACTAGGATGGACTCACCTGCTAACATACGGCGCTGCCTATATTTTATATGTATACAACATGCAAAAGGCGACGTTTGTAAGGTCGCTCAAATTCATTCCGCTTTCGCTCGTGTGTACGTTTATTCAAATTGCCATTTTTGGAGATGGGGCATCCGGTGATTACCTTGCGATTAGCTTCTTCGGTGCGCAGATCGTCTTTTTTCTCTGTATCAAACTTTTTTTTACTATCGGAAAAAAAGTAAGAAGGCAATTTCCATCGGAGCATCAAGAATTGTAAAGGAGGAAAGCAATGGATTGGATAAAAATTCTTTTTGGATGGTCATTTTATGTACCTCTTACGTTGGCAATCGTTGCTTTTGTCGGGTTAGTCATTGGAAAATATTCTAGGGCTTCGGCAATTGGGACGTCTATAATCATCTTTTTTATCCCTTATTTATTCCTAAGTGTAATTGTTTCTATTTGGCACTTCAGTGAATGGGAGGAAGAGAAGGCGGATCAAAGGGTGCATGCTAATTTAGATGATGCCTACGAGGAACGAGTTGAGGGATACGATAATCTAACAAATCTACAGAAACTTATGCCATATACGGTTAGTTATACATACAAAGATGATGGGGGAGACATGGTCTATGAATATGACCTTTACGCAGGCAACTTTAATTCATCCTATGATTTTTATGGACAACTAAAGATCACCTATTTTTCCGACCAAGAAAAGGTCATTGATATTCATGTGTATGATGTGGAGATGGATGCAGGTGGTAAGACATTTATTAAGAACTTTAAACTAGACGATGAAATGCATACATACAGTTGGTCATGGCGCGAGACAGAACCTATTAACTTCGAAGAAGAAACAAACTGATTAGAGAGTATGCATAGATGTATTGCTTTGACAATCCATTCAAAAAGCAAGAAATCAACGGAGGAGCTAGCCTATTTACAATAAGGCGTAGCTCCTGCGCCATTTTTAAATACATTACCAAAACAAAAAAGCAGCTGATCAGCTGCCTTGTGACTCGCGGCTTGGATGAAAAACACTTTCGACGCTAGTGACAAATCGTTTCGTAATGAGCTGTGGGCGACTGATCGCTGAGCCAACTACAACCGCATGTGCACCTGCAAGCATCGCCTGTTTGGCATCTTCGGTCGTATGAATTTTTCCTTCAGCGATGACCGGAATGGACAGGGCAAGTGCAGCGTCCCGGATTAATGTGAGATCGGGGCCTTGCAGCTGTCGGGAATAAGGAGTATAGCCAGACAATGTCGTGCCTACACAATCCACACCAAGGGCCTCCGCTTGCTTCGCTTCCTCAAGCGTGGAGATGTCACCCATGACTAACACGCCTTGGCTGTGAATAAAGGAGATGAGCTGCTCCAATGTTCCGCCGCCTGGACGTGGTCGTGCGGTCGCATCTAAGGCAATGCAATCAATTTGGAGGGAGGTCAGTGCTTCGACTTCTTTTAAGGTCGGTGTGATAAACACGTCGCTGCCTGCGTACTCTTGCTTGATGATGCCGATTAGCGGTAGCTTCGTGGCGTTTCGAATCGCCTGAATATCGACGACCGAATTGGCACGAATCGCGGTGGCTCCGCCCATTTTGGCGGCAGTCGCCATTTTCGCCATGATATCGGCACCATGTAAGGGTTCTTCTTCTAATGCTTGGCATGAGGCAATGAGCTTGTGTTTAATGGTGTTGAAGAATGCAGTTGTCATTGGCGAATCGCCTCCCTGGCCTTCTGCATGGCTTGAAAATGATAAACGGCACCGAGCATGCCCGCTTGATTCCCTGAAGTTGCAAGAACCACTTTAGCCGCCATAGTCGGATGGACGTTCTTCAAAGCCTCTGTCAATTCATATAAAAAGGACGTTCCGCGTTGCGTGACGCCGCCCCCGATGACGATTTTTTCAGGATTCAGTATGTGGTCAACTGTTCGAATGCCAATAGCAATCGTGTGATAAAATGCCTCGACGAGCGGAACGACCAGCGGATGCTCTTGATCATAGAGCTGAAAGACATGCTCACCGTTTCGAATGGTCTCTTCTGGCAGCGCTTTCCGTACTTGATTGAGGAGCGCGTTGATGGAAGCTGTCTCTTCAAAGCCCTTCCCATTGATTGGCATATACCCCCATTCACCAGCGCTGAAGGCGTGTCCGCGATAGAGCGCTCCGTTAATAAATATCGCACCGCCGATCCCTGTACCTAATGTAAAGGCGACAAAGTGATCTGTTTTTTGACAGCTCCCTGCCCAATGCTCTGCGAGGGCGACGCAATTGACGTCGTTTTCCACTTCAACAGGCAACTTTGTAGCGTTCTCGACCGCGGTGATGATGGCACGGTCGGAATACCCAGGCATGGTTGGGCCGGCATCAGTGATGGACCCACACCACACATCCACTTGCCCAGCCGTACTAATCGCAATTCCCTCTACATCCGTGTTCGCTGACAGTTCTTTTGCTAGGTGGCAAATTCTCTGAACGACATAGGCCCCGCCTTTGTGCGCCTCCGTATCGATTGTATGACTGGAAAGCACTTGCTTACGGTCGTTAACGATACCGTACTTGATGGCTGTTCCCCCGACGTCTAATGCTGCGTAAGTTGTCCCCAATGGTACATACGCCCCCTTTGTTTGGCAGATCCTGTTCATTTAAATGGGGTTATTGTAAAAGCGATGTGTTTTATACAGCAAAGTATAGCAGAACAAAGAGGGAATCAGCAATAAAAATCCAATTTTCATATGAAAAAAGGACATTTTCTCCAAAAATCAGATGATGTCACTCTGTTAGGGAAGAACGATGCCGTTGCAAAGCCCTGTTGGCATTGGTTTTGCTTCCTTCTTCATTACGTATTGCAGCCCTCCATTCAGATTGATGGAATTTTCTGTGTGAATATATCTATCAATCAATCCGAAAAGCAATAACGAATGTGGTAAAAAGAAAGAAAGAGACAAGGAGAGGTGAAGCGTGGTGCGTCAAGCTTGGCAGCTGCCTTTGCAAACGTTAAATTTAATCGCTGCATTTATGGTCTGGTCGCTTTTGTCTGCATTGCTTCCATTCATACGTGACGACGTGCAAGTCGCTGATGAACATATGTCATTGTTGATTGCCACTCCTGTTGTTTTAGGATCGATTTTACGGATCCCCTTTGGCTATTATGCCAGCCTTTTTGGGGCAAGGGTTTTGTTCATTGTGAGCTTCCTTATGCTTGTTCCCCCTGTTTATTTGCTTAGTAGCGCTACAACAGTTCCGTCGCTGTTTGTAAGCGGGTTGCTCCTTGGGGTGGCGGGGGCGGTGTTTTCTATTGGGGTAACATCGCTGCCGAAATATTATCCAAGAGACCGTCACGGCCTAGTCAATGGCATCTATGGTGTAGGCAATATTGGTACGGCGGTGACAACCTTTTGTGCGCCAGTCATCGCCAGTTCAATTGGCTGGGAACGCACCATTTGGCTTTATCTCCCGCTGCTTACTCTCTTTGTCCTCCTCAACGTCATTGCAGGCGATCGCCATGAACCTCGCGTTCGAACGGGGATAAAACATCAGCTGGTGAAGGTGTATCGGAATGAGAAGCTCTGGCTTTTGTCTCTCGTCTATTTCATTACTTTCGGGGCTTTTGTGGCATTTTCCGTGTTCCTGCCTATTCATTTAGTCACCGTATTTAATCTCGCGAATGTTGATGCGGGAATGAGAACTGCAGGGTTTATCGCATGTGCAACATTGTTACGACCTTTAGGAGGCTGGCTTGCCGATCGCTTCCTACCGTTACGATTGCTCTTAGGAATTATCGCCGGATTTGTCGTCATGGCGTTGCTACTGGCGCTGTCAACGACACTAGTATGGTTTACTGTTGGTTGTCTGGCAATTGCATGCTTGTCGGGTCTAGGCAATGGGATCGTCTTTAAGCTTGTTCCTTATTATTTTCAGGAGCAGGCAGGGATTGTGAATGGTGTCGTGTCGATGATGGGCGGTCTTGGAGGTGTGTTTCCACCGCTAGTCCTTGGAGGGGTAAAGGCGTTAACCGGAGACTACGCCATTGCGTTTATGCTTTTGTCGCAGACCTCGCTCGCGGCACTGGTCTTTATTCTGTGGCTGCATAAGGTCGATCGAACGAAGGAGATCACGAAAAAACAACATCGTTTTATGTTGTCTGAGAGTGCGCTCCATGACAAATAGCCGCTATGTAGTTTTACAAGCGGCTTTAAATGAGTTCATCGCAATCGAAAATGTATATTGGCAGAACAGAGCATTTGTTGTCTGTATCAATTGGTCCAGTGGAATAGGCGAAGGGGGTATTTGCTCTCTTCAGCCTATTCACGGGTACCTCAAAAAGGCTATGCGTCGTCACGCTGAAAGCGACCATTTTGTCCGCCCGTTTTTGTCAGAAGCATCGTTTGACCAATCACCATCCCTTTGTCGAGTGCTTTGCACATATCATAAACTGTCAGCGCTGTCACCGAAGCACCTGTGAGGACTTCCATCTCAATCCCTGTGCTGCCCTTTGTTTTTGCCTCTACATCAATGACGAGCTCATAAATCTGGTTGGTTTCGTCTATCTGCCACTCAAAGGAAATGTCAATGCCCAGAACAGGGATAGGGTGGCACATCGGAATAATGGCAGACGTTTGCTTGACCGCCATAATGCCAGCCACCTGTGCAACGGCAAGGACATCTCCTTTCTTAGTTGTTTGCTCTTTGATTTGTATGTAGATGTCTTGATTAACGAAAATGGAAGTTCGCGCCTTCGCTGTTCGAACGGTCTCCGGTTTTGCTGAGACATCGACCATGCGCGCACGACCTTGCTCGTTTAAATGAGTGAACTCTTTCATAAATGCCTCCTATAGAGTACTTTTTAGTACGAGTAGGGTGATGAATAAAGTGTCGTTCGTTTTAGACGGACTCATGGTTTTTTGCTTCTAACTGAGTACACTTCTACTATTGATACACCGAAAAGGCTTGCTTCAGTTTTCATCCGTAGTATACCACGACAACGCACGGTAGGAATTGATCTCAGTGCTTGGGGTTCTAATCGTTTAGGTTTCTTAAGTCCTCATTAAAATTAGACCAGTCGATGACGTTTGTGTAAAAATGTGGTATAATTATTGAACTGAATTGCATTTTGCAGTGAGATAAGGCGTGTTGAAATGAAGCAGTCTTGATTAGGTGAGACGGGCATACAGAACAAACGTGACGCGTGAGGATCTCAAGCGTCTCTTATTCGTGTGGTTTTCTTTATTGAGAACATCATCTTCGTCATTTATCTGCTTTACATGTCAGCTGCTGTTTGAGATGCTGTTGAATTCTTGCGGTCCACCAACGTCAAAGTAAGGTGAGGCGAGCGATAGGAGACGTCGATGTCACACGTTGTATTTTATATATCAGATACAGATAGCCGGCACGCTATGAGAGATGTTGTCCTCATAGAAGCCCTGTTTTCCAAACATTCAGAGCTTCATATTACCATTGTACATACAGCCGAAAGGCGATATCTTTCTCGACGCTTATATCCGTACAGGGATCGTTTAACGTTTCGGACACTTGAGTGTCAGTTCGGTTATCGCTACCAGTTGGATGGGTGGACGTTATCTGAATCGAAAATGACCGAAGATTTCGAAACGTTATGTTTCGAATGGCCGGAATTGCTTGCTAATGAAACGGCATTTTTGCGTGATTCTGAAGCTCGCCTCGTCGTGAGTGATATAGAGCCGGTCGCATTTCCGGCAGCCCATGCAGCAGGGATCCCTTCGATAGGATTGTCTAATTTCACGTGGAGCACGGTCTATGAAGATTTATTTGGGAAAAATTCCACATTATTAGAAGATGCGTACGGGCATATGGACTGCTGGATTCGGCTTGAAGGACATCATGAGCCTGCATGGGGAAGGGATCAAACAGTCAATGCAGGCTGGTTCGGTGCGACTGAAAATACAAAGCGCATTCGACGCCTTCGAAGACGCTGGATGGCGCATGAAGAGAAAAAACAAATTGCTTATATTGACCTGGGCACAAAGGAAGACGAGTTTAAACTGCCAGCAGAATGGACGAATCGCCAAGATACCATGTTTGTCGTTTCCTCTGGGATGATGACGGGCAGTGCCAATGTCGTCCCTGTGCCAAAGTTTGAAAAAAATCCACAGGATTATATAGCAGCTTCGGATTGGGTGTTTACGCGACCAAACTGGACGACGGTGTCGACGGCTGTTTTGGCAGGTATTCCTCTCCGTCTCGTTGGGCAAACCGCGATGTACGATGTTCGCCATCTTTGTGCCACCGTGGAACTGAGCTATTTGGGAGAAACCCATCTTGTTCGAGATTGGTCTGAGATGAACGAAGTCCCTTTTACCGTGCCTGAGCGAAAAAAAGAAATGATACCGAATCAGCTGCCATTGATCATTGAAACGATAGAGCAAAGACTATAAATGTGGAAAAAGATGTTTCAAATGGAAGAAATGGAGGAATAGAAGAAAGAACGGCGTTAAATGGATAATATGGAAATTAAGAAACAATTTGTTGAAATGCCGTTCATCCAGAAACAAAAGCAGAAAATTAGAGGAGGAACGGTGTAGTGAAAAATTGGGTATTGGCTTTTGGATTGATGAGTGTGTTGTTTTTAAGTGCGTGTACATCTGCAGCAACCGAGGAAATTTTGACAGTGAATAATGAAGTGAGTGACATGCTTGATGAACAGGGTGTGGAATCAGATGAAGTTATCGCAAAGATGTATAATCAAAACACTTTGGAAGACGTGGAGCAATTGAATGAAACAGAATTACAGCCATTGCTTGACGAGATCGAAGCGATTATGACCTCGACGACTGTTGAAACCGAGGAAGCACAGGATTTGTATGAATTGCGGCAACAATTCTATGATCAATTCGTTCTAGTAACTGATTTGCAGATTGAATATGCTAAAGCAAGAGTGGATCCTGCCGTTTCAGAGGAAGAGTTCTTCAAAATAGAAGAAGAGCTGGATGCACAACTCACTGCTTATAATGAGTCTATGACAACTTTTCAAGAGGAAATGGAAGTTCTTGCAGAAGAGCATGACATAATATTCGAGGAAGATTAAGTGTCCGAATCCGAGGAATGACGTGAAGGCGCTCAATATAAAAAAGCCAGGAGAAATTATTCTCCTGGCTTTTTAAAATGGAGAAAGCAATGATGTAAAGGTCAGTGACCTAATAGACTTTTGAGTATTATTAGAGCACTTTGCTCAAAAAGGCTTTCGTTCGTTCATGAGAAGTATGTGTAAACACGCTTTCGGGCGTGCCTTCCTCCATGATCACACCTTCGTCCATAAAGAAAACACGGTCGCCCATTTCACGAGCAAAGCCCATTTCATGGGTGACGACAACCATCGTCATGCCTTCCTGGGCGAGGTTTTTCATGACGTCAAGCACATCGCCAACAAGCTCTGGATCTAGAGCGGACGTTGGCTCATCGAAAAGCATCACTTCAGGGTTCATCGCAAGCGCCCTAGCAATGGCGACCCGTTGTTTTTGCCCACCAGAAAGACTGGATGGATAAGCATCTGCTTTGTCGGCCAGGCCAACTTTTTCTAAAAGCTGCAACGCTTTTTTGTCCGCTTCCTCTTTATTAGCGCCTCTTACTTTTAAAGGCCCAAGTGTAATGTTTTGCTTCACCGTTTTATGAGGGAAGAGGTTGAAATGCTGGAACACCATCCCGACATTTGAACGAAGCTTATTAATGTCGGTTTTTGTGTCAGCTACATTGACGCCGTTCACGGTAATGTCTCCAGAGGTTATGTCCTCCAGTCGATTGATACATCGAAGAAAGGTACTTTTTCCCGAACCAGAAGGACCAATCACGCAAACGACTTCCTTTTCTGCGATCGATGCATTAATCCCCTTAAGGACTTCGTTTTTGCCAAATGACTTGTGTAAATTCTTAACCTCGATCATGCACGCTCAATCCTCCTTTCATAGCGTCTCAGAAGTATGCTAGATGGAATCGTAATAATAAGGTAGAAAACGCACACTAATGCAAATGTCTCAAAATACGAAAAGTCAGTTGCAGCAAATTGTTTTGCGTTATAGAGTAATTCGCCAACAGCAATTGCCGAAAGAAGGGAGGTATCTTTCAAGCTAATAATAAATTGGTTGCCGTAGGGGGGGATGATAAGCTTTAAAGCCTGTGGCCAAATAATTTGGCGCATCGTCTGATTGTGTGTGAGCCCAAGCGAACGGCCAGCTTCCATTTGCCCTTTATCAACGGATTGAATACCTGCTCTAAATATTTCAGCCAAATAAGCACCTGCGTTAATGGCGATGACAATAACACCAGTTGTTGTTTTATCAAGGTTTATGCCGGTCGCTTCTGAGATACCAAAGTAGATAAAAAAGATTTGCGCAAGCATCGGAGTACCACGAACGATTTCTATATAGATACTAGCTAAAAATAGGACGATTTTTGATCTTGATAAACGCATGAGTCCAAAAACAATACCTATCAATGTTCCAAAGAACATGCCAAGAATTATGATATAAAAAGTAATCCAAAAGCCTTCTAAAAGAAGGGGCAAGACTTGACTTAAATATTCAGCGGACATAAACTACGCCTCCTTAATCTAAATGTACCGGCTGCCGCAAGGGGCAGCCGGGAATGGATGGAAAATGAGGTGTTGGCGTAGCGGTTATTCACCAAACCATTTGGCATGAATTTCATCGTACGTGCCGTTGTCTTTTAAAGTTTGCAGAGCTGTATTCACTTGCTCTGTTAATTCGGACCCTTTTTCAAATACCATGCCGTAGCTTTCCCCTGTTAAGCGATCGCCAACAGCAAGGATCTTTCCGCCACCTTCTGTTTTGCTGTAGTACTGAACATTCGGAAGGTCATACAGCACGGCGTCGATTTTGTTCGTTAGCAATGACTGATAGGCTGTTGTAATCTCCGGATACGCTTCTACATTTGCATCAGGGAGTTCCTCTGCAAGGTACTCCTGACTCGTTGAGCCGGTTCTCGTCCCGACTGTTTTACCAGCAAGGTCCTCTACCGATTGGATCTCTTCATTGCCTTCTAGTACAGCTACTGTAAGTCCTGAATCATAGTAAGGGTCTGAGAAATCGACCTTTTCTTTACGCTCATCATTAATGGTAATTCCTGCAATCCCGATGTCATAACGACCTGTACTTACACCGGAAATAAGACCAGAAAATTCAATTTGTTCAAACTCGACATTAAATCCAGCTTCCTCTGCGATCGCTCTCATGAGTTCCACGTCAAAGCCTGTAAGCTCATCTGTTTCTTGATCAACAAATTCGAAAGGAACAAAGTTGTTGTCAGTGGCAACGACGTATGTTTCGCCTCCACTGTCCGTTGCTTCCCCATTACTAGAGCTGTCTGTGTTGTCTCCACTTGCGCCATCCTGACTGCTAGTTCCACACGCCGCAAGAACAACAAGCATGATGCCAAATAGCAGCATTCCCATCGTTTTCTTCATTCTGATTGACCCCCATTTTGTTTTTTTAACACCTTTTTTGGTGTTCTCGTTATAAGGTGCGTGTTCACAAATTATACACACCCCACAATGTTCACATTTTAACACAACCAGAAATAGGTTCAACTTTGGACTGCCATTAGGTCAAATTTCTTATGTTTGAATCTCTGACAATATGGTCAGTTTGGACTAACTAGAGAATTTTCTTCATGTTATTTTAAGACGATCAATATAAAGGATTGTCTAACGATGTTTGGGAGAGACGTTTAAACGTATACACAACATCTTAAGTTTCCTATGATAAGATTTAGCCAAGCAACGAACAAATGTTTTTAATGAAAGGGTTTTCGCAACAATTGTCGAACTGTGGAAGTGGCAACAGAAAAAGGATGACGAATATTTTAGAAACAGTAAGGAGAGATGGAATTGAGAGGAATCAAGAATCCTGTTGTAGATGGGTTTTATGCAGATCCAGAGGCAAGAACATATGGAGGAAAGCATTGGGTCTATGTGACACGCTCCATTACGGAGTATACAAAACAGATGAATCTAGAAGCATTTAGTTCAGAGAATTTAATTGATTGGGAAAAGCATGAGGGCATTATTGAGATGAAGGATTTTCCGTGGATCTGGAGAGCTGTCTGGGCACCAACGATCATTGAGCATAAGGGGAAATACTATCTTATCTTCGCTTCAAATGATATCCAGTCCGATGAAGAGACGGGCGGACTTGAGATCGCTGTAGCCGATACGCCTGAAGGACCATTCCGTGGCTACCTAGGCAAACCGCTTGTGGACAAGTTTATTTATGGTGCTCAGCCGATTGATGCTCATTTGTTCAAGGATGATGACGGGACCATTTATTTGTATTACGGTGGATGGAGACACTGCAACGTTGCCAAAATGAATGACGATATGACAGGATTTGAGCCTTTGCCAGACGGAGAAATCTTCCGCAGCATCACGCCTGATCGTTATGTGGAAGGCCCGTGCATGTTGAAAAAGGACGGCCTTTAC
The DNA here is from genome assembly GCF_004363045.1 of Aureibacillus halotolerans. NCBI lineage: Bacteria > Bacillati > Bacillota > Bacilli > Caryophanales > Bacillaceae > Aureibacillus > Aureibacillus halotolerans. Next base: position 499,002 of record NZ_SNYJ01000001.1, on the reverse strand, counting down.
TATTTTATGTGGTCGATGGGCAACTGGACAGACGGGTCTTACAGTGTGGGTTATGGCGTTAGTGAAAGTCCGTTTGGTCCATTTGAAAACAAAGGAACCGTCATCCAAAAGCAGGAACCCATCGCCGACGGACCGGGTCATCATGGCTTTTTGCATTTGGAAGATACAGACGAATGGCTGATTGTATACCATCGTCGTATCATCGGAGATCGCGATCCTGGAAGCCGCATTCTTTGTATTGATAAAATGGATATTAGGGATGGAGAAATTAAGCCCGTCACGATGACAACTGAGTGGTAATTTAGAAGTGAGACTGTCCGGAGCAATTGCGGGCAGTTTACTTTTTTGATGAATTGCTTGAATGATAATTGTATGCGGAAGGTGCTCGGTTCCGATGGCAAACTGCACAGATAAGCGTCAAAAGTGTTCGGCTATCGTCATAACCTGCGCGAACAAGCTGCAAGTGTGCGGAAAATGCCTGACCCTGCGCGGATAGGGGAAGGAAGTGCTCGTATAACGTCATAAACTATTCGGGTACGAAGGTGAACTGCTCGGAAAAGCAGTCGCTTCACATATTCTTGCGAGAAACAGGACGATACCTAGGCACAAGGCGAAAACGTCATGAATCAACAAGCCCAAGCACCTTGGCAAGCGCCAACACAGCGGCACTGCCTTTAAGCTGGTGAAGAATCATTCGATCAAGAAATAAAATGGATTCTCTGGCAATTTTAGATGCATTTTCAATATGATCCACATCCACTTCTGAGAGGAGATGTTGAATTGTAGCTAGTGGTTGACCGGTGAGACGCAGTGTGCGGATAAGAAGAATCTTGCGTACATGCGTGTTTTCAATAATACGGTAGCCATTTTCCTCGTTTCGTGGCAGTTCCAGAAGTCCTTCCCGTTCCCAATGGCGGATGGCCGAAGTGGCGACACCTGTATCTTCTGCCACTTCCCCAATCGATCCCCACTGTTTTTGGTCATTTGCCTCTAGGTGATGAAGCACATCGGTTTCTAGCAAATGAATGGTGCGTTCCGCGAAACGTTTGTCTTCAGCAAGAGCTGCCTGTGATTCGTTCAGTGCCCACAATGCAGCAGTAAGCTCTCCTGCGCGAACATGAAGCAACATCTCCTTGGCGACATCCATGCCGAACCCCGGGAGCAGCGTGCGCAAACATGTAAAGTAGGCCTCATGAACCTCCGTATACACTCTGTAGCCGTTAGGCAGTCGTTTAGCAGGTGGCACAATTCCCCAGCTCTCATAGTGACGAAGAGCACTCGTCGTGATGCCAAGCTTTCGTGCAATCTCAATCGGTCGTATTCCCATCCTTTCTCCTCCTTCAAACCTTCTATTAAAAGTTTAAAGTCCTGTGACGGGTTTTGGCAAGCAAAGGCATGAGGTGTCACTAAATGTTTTTCTGAAAAGGGGGCTTGCATCAATGTTGTATGGTAAAAATGGTATTGTGAAATGAAGAGGAGGCTGACCATGAACGACGTAATCTCGATTAAAGGGGCAAGGGAAAACAATCTCAAAAACATCTCTTTGGACATTCCAAAGCAAAAGCTTGTCGTGCTGACAGGACCCTCTGGTTCGGGAAAATCAACGCTCGCTTTGGATACGTTGCAACGCGAATGCCAGCGTCAGTATTTGGACTCCATGGGGATGGTGTCGCCGTGGGAGAATAAGGCCCGGGTTGCTTCCATTAAAGGTTTGTCGCCGTCAATTAGTGTCGGGCAGCATGTGACAAATCGGAGTCCACGGTCGACGATTGGGACAGTGACCGACGTGTATACGTTGCTGCGAATCGTGTATGCCAAGCTTGGTATTCGTCCTTGTCCATCCTGTGGGAAATCGATTCCGCCAGCCTTCGGTGAAGCACGTGTTGCGGATGACGAGGAAGACATGTTTGGGCAAAAACGCGAGTGCCCAAGCTGTGGGCATATTGTTGAAGGACTGACGATGTCGCATTTTTCCTTTAATAAGCCGGAGGGTGCTTGTGGAACCTGTAGTGGGCTTGGTCATACGATGGATCTCAAGCTGGAGACAGTGTTTGACGTAGAGCGTAGTGTCATGGCTGGTGGTGTGTTGATTTGGTATGAAGGCTACCTCTCTTATAGTCTGACCAACCTTCAATCAGCGGCAAAGCACTACGGACTTTCCTTTGATGCCGAGAAACCTATTAAAGACTTGAGTGCTCCACAGCGTGATCTGCTGTTTTATGGTGTGGAAAGCGAAGCGTTTGTGGCTCATTTTCCAGACGTTGCCCCTCCGAAAACGGTTGGCAAAGGCAAGTTTGAAGGCGTCGTCACAGGCATTTGGCGAAGGTACCAAGAAAAAGGGGGCGGTGAAACGGCTGAATCCGCCATGTTCCGAGAGCAGCTCTGTCCATCTTGCCATGGCACAAAGCTGAAAGAAGAAAGCCGACGTGTAAAGGTAGGCGGCACGTCGATTGATCAAATTTCCTCAATGACGTTAAAAAACGCGCTCGCCTGGGCCAAAAACACCACGTCCACTTTGGATGAAGACGCGTTGCTGCTGGCAGAATCTCTGCTTCATGATATGGAGACAAGAATATCGCGTCTGCTACAAGTAGGCATTGGCTACATGACGCTTGATCGACAGGTGATTACACTTTCAGGTGGTGAGTCGCAGCGGTTGCGTCTCGCTTCTGTGTTAGGCTCTGGGCTCACGGGGGTGCTGTATATCCTTGATGAGCCAACAGCAGGATTACATGCGAGCGACCGCGAGGCGATGATTCAAGTGCTTAAGGATCTTCGTGACCTCGGCAATACAGTGCTTGTCATTGAGCATTCTGTAGATGTCATCGCTGCAGCTGATCATATTATCGATATGGGTCCTGGTGCAGGAAGCCAAGGGGGGCAGGTCATCGCGGAAGGAACGCTCCATGAATTAATGAACAACCCTGCCTCCGTAACTGGCGCGGTGTTTAAAGGACGTTCCGCACAGGAGCGGGTACAAAAGCGCAGGAAGGGAATTGGAAGACACATTCTTATAGAGAAGGCATCGGCAAGAAACCTCAAGCAGGTAGACGTCGCCCTTCCACTAGGAACAATGATGTCCATCACAGGCGTCTCTGGTTCAGGAAAATCAACCTTGATGTACGAAGTGTTTGCAGCGTCCATTCAACACGGCACAGCAGAAGGTTGCGAGCAATTGACAGGCTGGCCAGAGGAGGCACAGCTCGTCACTGTGAGTCAGTCGCCTATCGGCCGAATGCAGCGATCGAATGTGGCAACATTTACGGATGTGTACACGCAAATGCGCAAATGGTTTGCTTCTTTTCCAGAAGCGAAAGCACGTCAGCTGACTGCAAAGCATTTCTCCTTCAACACAGCTGGGGGACGTTGCGAAGAATGCAACGGGCTTGGTGTCGTCTCCATTCATATGCATTTTCTTCCGGATATTGAAGTCAAATGTCCAGTATGTAAAGGGAGAAGGTTCAAACAAGAAGTGCTTGAGGTGACGTATGAGGGCCGTAACATTTCTGATCTTCTCGATATGACCGTGGAGGACAGTTTGGACATCCTACAAGGTCATCCTAAAATGCTAGCAGCCACGTCGCTGCTTCATGATGTAGGACTTGGTTACCTGCAATGGGGGCAATCCCTTAATACGCTGTCAGGTGGAGAAGGCCAACGCTTAAAGCTGGCGAAGGAGCTCAATAAGCCGTCCAAGCAGCATAGCGTATACGTCCTTGATGAGCCAACAACAGGTTTACACATGGTTGATGTCGACAAACTGAAAATTCTCCTCGACCGATTGGTTGATGCCGGGAACACCGTCATTCTCGTAGAGCATCATCTCGATTTGATTTGGCAATCAGATTGGGTCATCGATATTGGTCCAGGCGGAGGAGAAGAGGGTGGTCAAGTCGTCGCCATCGGTACCCCAGAGGATATCGTCAAGGAACCAAGTTCATTAACAGGTCAATATTTGCAACAGATGTTCTTATAGAAACATGGAAAGCCCCCTTCAGCACAATGTGTAGAAGGGGGCTTTTAGTTGACTAATGTTCCATTAAACGTTTGTCTTTCGAGACGTTAAGCCTTGGTAGGCGTCGAATTGCCATGCGGGCAATGAGCACCGGACAAGGCAAAGCAAGCGTTTCTCATCAGCCTGACGTTTTGTTGGCGCCCTGCAGAAGTACATCCTTTAAAAATTGAGCACTTTCCTTAGCATCAGACGCAAAATTTTTCGTTTGGCATTCCACTGACACCATGCCATCGTAATTAATAGCATGCAGATTTTTCACAAATTCTTGGTACGGATAGTGTCCACTGCCAGGATGTAATCTTCCTGTGTCTGCCACATGAATATGAGCGAGCCAATCTGCGTGGGTGACAATTTCACTTAGTGGCTCATCGTCTTCATCCATATGATAGAAATCAGCTAACACACGAATTTTTGGCGAATTGACCTGTTTAGCAAATTCCACAGCCTCTCCAACGCTATTAATAAGATTGGATTCCTTTTTGTTTAAAGGCTCAATTGCCAGTGTTACATTGGTCGTTTGAAAGGCTTCGTCGATATTACGTAGCAAGGAAAGAAATTGTTCATCCGCACGCACATGCTCAAAGTCTTCAGGCACATTTCTTGAACGACCGCTTCCGAGCACGGCAATGGATGCACCAATCTCTTCAAGTGCAGCTGCTGCTCGCTTTACATACTCCTTGACTCTCAAAGTCGGTACATCATTGCCAACGACATGGATGTCGCCAGGGAAAAACAAGTTAAAGGCACTAGCTGGTAGCACTGCGTTCTTATGTGCCTCAATTTGTTGTCTACATTTGTCAGTATCCTCAACCTGTAGAGAAGAAATTCCACATTCAATGTAATCGAACCCAGCTTCACGCAAAACTTCAGCATCAGAAACAGGGGCACACCAACCCAATTGAATCATCCGTGCTCACTCCTTAGTATGTAGTCGAATACAAGTAGAAAATACCCGAAAATTCAAATGTTATTTATGGCTACATTTTTTCATAAACTGGATGAATATGCAAGCGTTTACGTATAAGAATTATCGGAATTATTATACAAGGGAGACGGGATATCTTTTAAAACTGAGTGTACGGGTCCTATCCTAGCTGCTCGAGTAAATAAAGTAACATACATTTGGAACGCTCGTTTTCTTGATCACTAGAAGAAAAAAGTAACCCGCCTGTTGAGTTAGCACTCCGGCGAATTACTTTCGTTACTGCATGAAACATCGTTCATACGTTTAACTCGGCGATTGAAAATACTGTTCTGGGGGGTAGCTGTGTAAAGGCACTTGTTGACGATACACAGGAGAATTTTGGACCCGAGGTTGTTGGCAATCTGCTGGTGGGCCGATGACAACGGTGTCTTTGAGCGGTTCAAAGGCTTTTTTCACCGTTTGTTGATTTAAGCAATAGGTTCTTGCCAACGCTTCTGGTGGTGTGAACCGCAAAATGTCCGAGCCATAAATGACTTGTGGAATTGGCGCATCAAAAATGGCGAGAAAATGAGTGCCATCTTCTCTTGCTGTAATGTAATGCCACCAGCCTTGTGGAACGCTGGCTGCTTGCTGAGCGCTTAGTGGATAATGCTTAAATTCTAACGTGTACGGATTAAAGATAGAAACGATCACACTTCCGCTGGCGACATAAACGAGCTCTGACGCGTTCTGGTGAATATGGGGCTCAATAATATTACCTTTGCTGAGAAACACATCAAGCATCGAGACATTCCCTAGAGTATTGAGCTGCTGGGATGTCAGTGCGTAAATGTAATTCCGATTGTTTTTCCTGAATAGGGTGTTTTTGGTTAGATCATACGTAAACTTGGTCGACGGGGAAGTAAAATCCATATAGGACACAGCCATCGCCAACACCTGCCCTTCGTAGTTGTTTGTAGCACTATATGCAGGATGCCTTGGATGGGTGAATGCCTATTATTCTCTTTGTCAGCGGTCTAATAGGATGCTTGATGACTATACATTGAGCATAGGGTATTGCTCCTATTTGTAGGCTTTGTCAGGGGGAAACCATTTGTCTACAAAAAAACAGGAGCGTACTGATTGTTGCCAATCAGATACGCTCTTTTTTCAAGAAATTATTTTTCCATTTCAAAGGCCCCAAGATCGACCTTGTCTCCAACCAATCGTGGCTGACCTGAATAATCGACATCTCCGAGGGGAACGGAGTCTATCCCTTGATCGATAGCTGGAGAGTCCGATTCTATGCGGAAGTTTTCTTGGTCCTCAGAAATAAACAACGGGTCGGCAAAAATGGAGTTGGCGTCGTTGTCTGTTTGTGCTTGGTACTCATTCATTCCTGTATAAAGCTCGTTTTTCCACAGCCAACGCGCATCGTAAGTGTTACCCGAAGTGGTGAAATACAAATTGTTGTCTACGATATTCCCTGTGTTTTCCGTAAATCCATTCGAGATAAGCAGAGCGCCTTCTCCCGCGATCATAATGTTATTCACGATGGCGTTGTTTTTCGTGCCGTACTGCAACAGTAATTGGCCACCCCATAAGTCTTCCGTATCGTTCATGTACAAGGTGTTGTTGCTTACTTGTGAATCAATCGTTGTCCCACGCTCTGTATCGTATCCGCCAAGCGCGATGCCAGTAAAGTGGTTATGGCAGACAAGGTTGTTGCGAACAATGACGTCGCTCGTCGTTTTTCCAAGATGCTCACTTGCAATTTCAATGCCGATGTCATTTCCACAGCTCTTGTTTTGCTCAATCACAATGTGCTTGCCACCGTCAACATAAATCCCATCAGCACCAAAGGAATCGTTCGGAAGATCCGTGCCATAGGAGGGGTTATTGGTTGATGTGATATTCGTGACTATATTGCCTCGGATAACGCCATTTCGCGCCTGATCATACGCTTCGTCAGGGACCATGCCTTCAAAGCCAATGGCATCGATGCCAATATTGTCATTGTTTTTCACGATGTTGTTTGTAATCGCAAACGTATCAACGTTTCCATTCACGACCAATGATTCACTTGAGCCGAGTACAAGATCCGTTAGCGTGTTCCCATCAATCGTTACATGACGCAACGCCTCAGGGGCTTCTGTGCCAAAAACGGCAATGCCATGTGCATCTCTTCCGGAAAGGTCATCGCGTACCTTGGCATGGGATTCAATCGCGTGAACATAATTGTTTAGTAGTTTAATTTTCGTTCCTGAGCCATACACATAGATTCCAATAGGTACTTTATCAAGAGTTGTTGTTTTATAGTTTCGTACCTCAAAGCCATCAATTGTCACATAGCTGGAGGACCCAATTTCGATCAACCCTTCACCGCCACCAACAGACAGACCAGAGCCATCGATAATGGCATCATGCTTATTTGGATAGCTTGTGAATGTGATCGGTCCAGCAGATGCGGAGCCTGAGTCGTAGATCCGCAGCTTTTCATTGTATACGCCAGGCAGGACACGAACCGTACTTCCGGCAGGAACGTTGTAAGAGGCGTACTGCAAAGTTTTCCATGCCGATTCTGCTGTGCGACCGTCGTTGTCATTGTTTCCATCGACGGAAACATAATAGAATGTGGAGGCGGAAACTGCTCGCTCAGTCCCAGAAAGTCCAGTTGCGAATACTATGATGGCGAAAATAAAGCTAATGGCAAGAGTGTTCTTAGGGATGCAATTTGATCTTGTGAACCATTTCATAGAAATTCAGCTCCTTTTTCCATTCATGTCATTTTTTCAGCCTGCTTCTTAGAAATTATCGACATCCACACAAAGAAATGAACAGCTTCAGAGAAAGATAGTTCCAAAGCATGATGGGTGGCTAAATAGAGATTCTCGAAATCACTCTTCGCCGGCATCCAATGAACGAGATGAAAGAACGTGGTACACTTAATGATAGTGAATGAAAAAAGAAATGAACTGTTGGAAGTGGGGGAGCTTACGGTGAACGTCACAGCATGGATTTTTTTCATCCTGCTTTTTTTTGTGTGTTGGCTAATACGAACCTTTACTCTGCGCAAGCAGTCTGTTAATACTGCCTCGGGGGCCATTGTTATGGCGCTAGGGATTTTCTTAAATGGCGCGGCGCATCATTTTGCTTTCCTCAGCAAGTGGGACGTGTATCTTGTGTTGCTATTGTTTGTCATCTGGCTATTTATTGCGATGTCCTTTTTTACGTTGGCCATTCGTAAGGAGTTGGGGGCAACGCATTTAAGTGATCCGATACAAACGTTTGCTGTGGGGACATGGATTGCAGGCACTGCAGTATGCGCAACAATCATGGCACAACGATTACCTGAATTTATTTGGATAGCGCATAGCTTGGCGATGTTTTCAGTCGTTTTGTGGATCTACTATCTGGGTTTGTCGCTGAGAAATTTTCAGAGAATCTGGAAGAAGGGTTTGTATGCAAAGGTTCATGGCGTCGTGCTGCTGTCCACGGTCAGTACACAGTCGCTCGTCATTTTGTTTAAGACGTTGTATACCGACTTGATACCGAACGCTGTGTATGTTGGCCTCATCAGTTTAGGTGTTGGCTTTTATGTGCTCGGTTTTGCATTGCTTCTAAGAAGATACTTGTTTTTACGTCGCTGGAATGTGTGTGAGGATTGGGCAAATACGAACTGCATCCTGCACGGAGCGATGTCAATCTCAGGCTTGGCGATATTGATTTCTGGGGCGATCCCAGCCGATATTGGTGTCATGATCTGGCTTTGGGTCTTGCTTTGGTTTGTCATCGTGGAAGGCATTGAAGTGTGGCGAGCAGCCGCGCGCATTAGGAAATATGGCTGGGTGGAAGGCATAGGCAGCTACAATGTCTCCCAATGGTCGCGCAATTTTACCTTTGGCATGTTATACGCCTTTACGTTAACCCTGCACTTCTCACATACCGCTTTTGGCCAAGTGGCTGTGCTGTATGTCGTGAAGGATGTCATTGTAGATTATCTCGTGTGGTTGATTGTATTGCTCTTAATCAATGAATGCTTGCTATTCATGAAGAACAACTTTGTGTTTGGTGGTAGCAAACATAAGGTACAAGAAAGAAGTCGTTAAGGGAGGCGGCTTTCATCATGCAAAACGGCTGATGGAAGCTTAGTCCTTAAATGGATAAGGTCCTGAAAAATGAGCTTGCGAAAAGGGTCTACAAGTGCCGATGGTTCACGAGTTTTATCTCATTTTAAATTAGGAGGATATGAGGTCTTTTTCGAAAGGAATAAATGACAACCCTGCCGTCATTGACTCTGTTGTCCTTCATGATGAGTTAGTTATAAAAATTGGATTCCGAGTAAAAACCCCGAATTTTCTAGTAGTTCTCCCAGTCAAGGCATAAATTATACAGGTGTCACCTTGTTTGACCACGAATCTGCAAGTATTGCAAAACGTATCTTTAGAAACCTTTTCCAAAACGCACCAGAGCATGTGGAACGAACAGGTGAATACTGGAATGATGATAATGGTGATGGGCATTTCGACACAATTACATGTTGTCGCGATGAGATCGTACAGCTATTTGATAAACTCGTCTCGTTTTCTGAAAAACTAGCAGATAAAACCCATTATCTTTATCATTGCGGTATTTGAGTTAGATATCATTGCCCGTTGGTGGCAAAATATGGACTAATCGTTCATTAGACGATTCAACATCCTCAGTTTACTTTGATCTTTGTTATTATTCTTCGTTCTCCTGTACCCATCTAATACCGACTTATTATAAACCTTAAGGTAATCGGGAAGAGTTAGTAAATAGTATCTAGCACCTGAATCCTCAAACACCTCTAAATTATGATAGTCAACATCTGCAAAAGGTTTTAAGTCTTCTATATACGCGATCCCTATTTTTATAGTCTCTTTCTTAAACTCATGTTCTCGTAAATCAACCATTTGGTATCCTTGCTGTTCTATTACATCTTTTAGATCATTCCACTTCTCCTCTAAAAAGACCTGAGGAACAAGGAGGTCAATGTCTTTTGGAGAAAAGTCAATGCCCGTTACCCTTTCAAGTCCAAGCGACCCATATAACAATGGAACAATATCTAACTCTTTATTAAGAGTTTTCATCATGTTAATAAATTCATGATATAAATGCATTTAGTCTGCACTCCTATACTCGTTTGTAGTTGGTTTAGTTTATAACTCACCTTTCGCAGAGCAAAAAACACTTTTCATGTTGACTGTGCCTGAGTTGAAGCAGTGTAATATAGATCTATTGACAATTTAAAAACATGTGTAAATAGAGAGAGGCTAATGTTCACAATCCTGCTGTGTAGTGCAAAACAAAAGTGCATAACTTTGCAAGCCAATATTTCGTTGCAACTTTACATGGAGAGTTGGGCGTGCTAGCCTATTCGGCTAAGCCAATGCCTTATGGCGCTTGGCTTCTTGGCGTAAAGTGCACGCCCATAGAGGCTCCATGTCAAGTTGCATTACTGTGTAGGTGCAATTGCAATGTTATGCATTTCTACATTGCCTAACACACCTGCTTCTTTAAAAGATCGTCTTTTATAACGAACTAGACTTCTACACCTTAAATCACGACTGCTGCGTCAAAATACTTCGCTTTCCGCGGGCACGGCTTCAGCTTCCTCGGAAAGCAAGCTTTCCTGCGGGATCTTCAGCTCGCGCTGTTCCCGCAGGAGTCTACGTATGTTGACTACGCTGATGTGTGCTTCTGCGTTTTTATTCATGTCATGTCATAAAATCAGTCCATTATAAAAGATGACACTAGCGAGACTCCAGCGGCAAAGAAAACACGATGAGGTCCTTTCGAATCGATGTTGCACTTTGTACCCGTAGGGTGTATAAGCGGGCTAAGCGAGACCCCACAGAGCGCGTATGAAGTGACCCCCGATATTTTAAAAAGCAACTACAACATTGGATTGTAGCTTTACCCATTGATATCTAAGGCGTGCCTGCCAAATAAAAGGTGCGAAAGTTGAGTTTATCATGAATAGGTAGTAAAAATATCTTGATATTGAAAAGAGAAGTGTGTGCTGCGCTAGTGGCTTATTTTACATAACCTATATCAGCTTTCGTTAATTTTTCGAATGAATTCATTTTTATCTAGAACTTGAGAACCATGATTAATATAAGGATTTTTATTTTTTGTTTCTACTTCAATAGTGTTGAATTCTTCTGAGGGTCCTAGCATTTTCACAATCGTATCGTCATCAATGACTTTGAACATGCCAGTTGCTTCTCCAATGATCCAATAATCTGATTTTGAACCTTTCGTTTCTTTCAAGAACAGAATATATGTTTCGCCAGGCTTAAAGAGTTCTAAATGATTTACAGTCCATTCACTATTCCCTTGTTGCTTAAGAGTGATCGTACTTACATTTTGATTTGTCGACGGGTTTTTGTATATATTGTTCACTTCGGCACTAAATACTGTGTACGGAAGAGGCTTTACATCAACTTCTTCCTTTTTTTCTTTGATAATAACTTCAGCGATTAAATCAGCATCTGAAATTGCTTTTTGAAATTTAAAAGGTATTAGATCAGCCTCTATTCCAGCGGGCTGTTCATTCACCTCGGATGATGTTGCCCTTTGAGACTCATGGTTTGCTTGTCCGCAGCCAACCATGAGTCCAGAAAATAACAGGAACAATCCTATTCTCTTCATTAGAAAGCGCCTCCCTCTCTATATTTATTAACCACCGCCATGTCGAAATCAGAGAAGTGAATGTATTGGCATCTATATGTCTGCATAATATTTACATCATTTCAACAGGTGATCAAATAATGGCGGTCAAACAAGCATGCATCTAAATCTCTCCTCACCATTTCATCTCAAACATTCTAGAAAAATCGCTTCAATGCTGTATTCAATTCAATTTCATTTCTTCTTCCATCATTTTCATATATAGTGTGACTATCTTCAAAAGGCTATTTAATATAAGTCAATTTTGGTTTAGTTTATTATGTCGTTATAGCCTCTGAGTTTTTAAAGAATTATTTGATACAATAGGATTCCATCCTTTAAGTAATGAAAACCGGCAGAGATATCGCACACATTGACTTTAGATAAAGGAGATGTTGCCAATGACAGCTCAAAAAAAAGCCAATAAACTACTGAATGAAAAATCCCCATACTTACTCCAGCATGCATATAACCCTGTCCAGTGGTTTCCATGGGGAGAGGAGGCTTTTAAGAAGGCAAAAGCGGAAGGGAAGCCCGTTTTCCTTTCTATCGGTTATGCCACTTGCCATTGGTGCCACGTTATGGAAAGAGAATCGTTTGAGGACGAAGAGGTGGCAGCGCTGTTGAATGAGCATTTCATCGCCATTAAAGTAGATCGAGAGGAACGTCCCGACATTGATCAGCTCTACATGAATTTCTGCCAACGAATGACAGGGCATGGTGGCTGGCCGTTAACAATTTTGGCAACCCCGACGCAGAAGCCATTCTTCGCTGGGACATATTTTCCAAAGTACGAGATGTCTGGACGAACGGGACTGCTTTCTTTGCTTTCAAGAATGGCACAGGGTTGGAAGGAAGAGCAGGAGACGATTGAACAGTTTGCTCAGGAGATGTTGGACGAACAATCGTCAACAGAACTAGCTCCTGTAGCCTTTAATCAAGGTGTTTTTCAAAAAGCTTTTGACGTCTTGACCTGTACATTCGATGAGACCTATGGAGGCTTTGGCGATGCGCCTAAATTTCCGTCCCCCCACCAGCTGTCGTTTCTCATCGCCTATGGCAAGAACACGGGTGAAGACCGCGCTGTGCAAATGGTGGAAACGACATTAAAAGGCATGTACAACGGTGGTTTGTTCGATCATATTGGTGGTGGCTTTTCACGATATTCAGTAGATGAGAAATGGCTCGTGCCGCATTTTGAGAAAATGCTGTATGACAATGCATTGCTAAGCATTGCTGCGATTGAAACGTACCAAGCTACTGAAGATCAGCAATATGCTGACATTGCACACGCCATTTTCGCCTACGTGAAGCGTGAAATGACAAGTGAGCAAGGCGCCTTTTTTTCAGCGGAGGATGCCGACTCTGAAGGAGAGGAAGGACGTTATTATGTGTGGACACCGAGTGAGGTCACTCGTGTTCTTGGACAAAGAGAAGGAGAAACTTTTTGTCGCTTGTACGGCATTTCCGAAGATGGGAACTTTGAAGGAAAAAGCATTCCGAATCTGCTCAATGTCGACTGGGAAGAAGAAGCAAAGGACCGCGAATTATCTGAGCAAGGTCTAAAAGAGCACGTAAAGGAGTGGCGCGATCTATTGCTTGCAGCGCGATCAGCCCGTGTACCGCCACTGAAGGATGACAAAGTGCTTACCTCGTGGAACGGCTTGATGATTGCTGCGTATGCAAAGGCAGGGAAGGTGCTGCAGTCAGAGGATTATATTCAGGCTGCCAAGCGAGCAGATGACTTTCTATGGACTCAGCTGCGACGGGAAGACGGTCGTTTAATGGCACGCTATCGGGATGGCGATGTGGCGCATCTCGCGTACCTTGATGATTATGTCGCCTACTCATGGGGACTCATTGAGCTATATGAAGCCACTTTTGACCACGATTACCTTATTCGTGCGCTTGAGCTGACTCAGGACTTGCTGCGATTGTTTTGGGATGAGAACAATGGAGGCTTTTATTTTTACGGCGAGGACGGGGAACAGCTGCTTCAGCGACCAAAGCCAGGCTTTGATGGCGCCATGCCTTCAGGGAACGGCATGGCGGCGGCCAATATTCTAAGACTCTCCAAGCTTACAGGCAATATCGAGCTGCAAGGCTATGCCCAAACGCTTTCTCAAGCCTTTGGTCAGGAGGTTAAGCAGGCACCTCACGGGTTTACCTCGATGCTGCGATCACTATATTATGCGACAGAGCGTTCAAGAGAAATTGTTATCGTTGGTGTTCGTGGAGAAGAAAAATTAGAGGCTTTGCTGCAATTGGCACAGACGACGCAACGCCCAGGCGATGTCCTTTTGTTTAAAGATATGAAAAAGGCTGATCTGAGTAAGGTCGCTCCGTTTACCGCTGAACATAATATGATGAACGACGAGCCTACATTGTATGTTTGTGAAAATTTCTCCTGTCAGATGCCACTCACAGGAAAAGAGGCAATGGACGTCTTAACATCGCGATAGGTTGACAAAGGACTGTCTCAGAAGTCATCAAGATGACTTCTAGGGCAGTCCTTTCTTTTTTCTATAATAAAATTCTAAAATTCTTCCTACCCCCTCTACCATACCTTTTGTTTTCTCCTGTTAAAGTCTTTCTTAAACTGTTTGACAAATTTCTTAAACGATAGAGTCAATAATACCAGTGTTAGTTCAAAAGTTCGTTAAAAAGAACGATATCCAGGTGTGATAAAACGACAATTTTCCCAAAAAAAACTTGAACGATTCTTGATGTGACTATTGATTGAAAAATATTACAATAAGGGTATGTAGAATTAGTAAGGTGATAGTTCGTACGTAACTGTTTTTTTTAGAGAACGGTCATCATCGTCATTTAATTTATTAAATTAGGATGAATTTGTACCTAACTTTTAAAAGGAGTGTCACATTCATTGAATATAGCGGTGATTGGTACAGGCCATATCGGTTTAACAACAGGAGTGGCTTTTGCAGATGTCGGACACGATACAACTTACATTAATATTGAAGCAAATCATAACGACATGAAACGCCTTCGGGAAGGAACCGTCCCTTTTTATGAACCTGATCTGGAGCTGCTGCTTATGAAAAACATGACAGCTGACCGGTTTCGGATGACAGATCACCTGTTTGAGATTGAAGCAGAGGTTCTTTGCCTCGCTTTGGATATGCCACATGAAGCGGAGCTGGTTGCCCTCGCTGAACAAGTATGTGAAGCATTGCCAAATTGCGCTGTTTTAATGATCAAAAGCACTGTTCTCCCTGGCACGTGTGAAGCGCTGCAAGAAAAACTGTTGGCCCAAGGGCACCGTACGGAAGTCGTCTACAGTCCGCATTTCATGAGAAAAGGCTCGGCCGTGCGCGATACGTTTAAAGCAGATCGCATTCTTCTCGGCATGTCCTCTCACCGAGTGGCTGAACAAATGCAAAGGCTCCATGCGGCTTTTGACATTCCGTTATATGAAACAACTCTACGAAATGCTGAAATGATTAAATATGCAACAAGTGCTTTTTTAGCAACAAAGGTGAGCTTCATTAATGAAATCGCGCAGCTTTGTGAAGGAATTGGAGCAGATATTGAAGCAGTCACTGAAGGCCTCTCCTTGGACGGGCGTATTGGAGGCGCTTACTTACAGGCGGGTATTGGCTATTCTGGCTCAGGTCTTGCGAAAGACACGAGCGCACTCGCCATGCTTGCTCACATGAATGAGATTGATATGCCTGTGCTTAAAGCTGTCCTTGAAGTCAACGAGAATCAAGTGCAAGCCTTTGTCGAAAAGGCGAAGGATTGTGGTGCATTGAAGGGAAAGCGAGTTGCTTTGCTTGGCCTTACTTATAAAGCCAATACAGACGACTTGAGTGAGACGCCGGCTCTGACGGTCGCCAATACTTTATTGTCAGAAGGCGCCGAAGTCATTGGTTACGATCCGGTAGCCATAGAGAGTGCGAAAAAAATGATGCCGAACGGCGTCCTCTTCGGACGTACGATTGCGGAAACGGTGAACCAATGTGATTTGGCGATGATTTTAACAGATGGGCTAGAAATTGAAGCGTTCCCGCTTAATGACTACAAGCACTTTATGAAAACGCCAGTCCTATTGGATGGTCGGAATGTTCACTGTCCAGTGGAAGCTGAAGGAGCTGGAATTCACTACATATCTATTGGGAGGAACGAGGTGTCAGATAGTTTTGTTCCTTAATCGTAAAGGAAGCAAGAGGATTGGTTTGATGTGTAAGCGAGAAGAAGGGAGGCCGAAAGGGTTATGAAACACATTGTTTATTATGTATCTGATCAAGGAGGCGTCCATGCGAGGCGAAGCGTTGTTCTTATTAACGCCCTCCTTGAAGCAGATCTTCAGCTGTGTGTGACGATTGTCGTGAGTGAATCTGATCGGTACATTCGTAGAAGGTTGTATATGTTCAAAGAGCGTATTGTCTTTCGCACAATCCCTATGACGATTGGGTATGTGACAGCGGACAATGGGTTTGACTATGATCTCTGGAAAATGAAGGAGCGGCTAGCAGAGTACCAAGAGGTTTGGCCCGCTTTATGGCAAACGGAAGCTGCTTACTTGAAAGAGTGTCGACCAGCGCTTGTCATCAGTGACATTGATCCAGTTGCATTACAGGCGGCGTCCATAGCAAAGGTTCCATCCATTGGCATTTCCCATCATACGTGGTTTTCGACGTTTAGGGATATGGGGTTTGAACAGCTCGACTTTATGCAAAATGCCTATGAATCAATGACGCATTGGATAGGGTTGGCAGGCAATAATGAGAAGGACTGGGGAAGAGAATCGTCGCAGCAAATAGTGTGGTTTGGCAAATGCATAAACGATAAACGAGTGAGGCGTTTACGAAAACGCTGGTTGTCAAAAACGGATAAAAAGCAAATCGTTTTCATCGGTCTTGGCGATGAAGTTGGCCATGTGAAGCTCCCCACACAATGGGCAAAGATGGAAAACGCTGTGTTTGTTGTTTCTTCAGGTCGTTTAACAGGAGACGCCAATGTTGTCCCTGTCCCAAAATTCGAACGATTTCCTGAGGATTATATAGCGGCGAGTGACTGGATGATCTGTGAGCCACGGTGGAATCTAGTTGCAGATGCTGTTTTGGCTGGTGTGCCTTCTCGACTTATCGGCAGAGAGCAGGTGGCTGAGGATCGTCAGCTTTGTCAGTTGATTGAAGCAGAGCATTTAGGCAAAGGTCATCTTATTACGTCTTGGAACCAATTTGCGGAAGAGCCTTTTACGGCGCCTCCGAGAAGGATTTCTGAATGTGATAATCAGTTGCCTGAGCTACTCCACTGGATCCAGGAACGCTTGCATCTCTCGCAAATGCAACCACATAGTTAAAAACCTCAAGGGCAGAATAGATGCCCTGAGGTTTTTTCTGTGTAATCTGGTAAGAGTTACGATTTATGAATCTTTACGCGAGCGTCGATTGGTTGGAAATTTTTTTCTCCAGGCGCTGCTGTAGGTTTACCAAACGGCATTTGCGCACGTAGCTTCCATGTGTTTGGGATGTCCCATTCCTGAGCCACCTGCTCGTCAATCAGTGGGTTGTAATGCTGAAGTGATGCCCCAAACCCTTCGAGCTCAAGTCCTGTCCATACGGCAAGCTGATGCATGCCAGAGGATTGATCAGACCAAATAGGAAAGTTGTCGGCAAATAGGGCGAATTGCTCTTGGAAGTCACGAACGACGTCTTGCTCTTCAAAGAACAGTACAGTTCCATAGGCTGCTTTAAAACCGTCCATTCTTTGCTGTGTACCTGAGAAATCGCCATCACCAACGACCACTTTTAACACGTCTGTTGTAATGTCCCAAAGCTTGTCGTGATCGCCGCCAAGAAGGATGACAACACGTGCCGTTTGAGAATTAAATGCAGAAGGTACATGTTTCACAGCATGCTTTACGACTTCCTCAATTCGCTCATCTGAAACGACATGATCTTTATTTAAGCCATAATAAGAACGACGATTTTCTAATGCACCAAAAAAGTCTTTACTCATGTATAAACCTCTCCTTTTATAAAATCTCTACAATTACAGTTTACCCACGGACTCAAAAGATTAAAAGTACGCACTTTTATGTGGTTTAGTATCGTGAAGGAAACTACCCTTCAGAATCAATTCGTTTTGAATGTACATAAGGTGGGTGGTATAGTGGTTGTAAAGAAACTGTAAAGAGGAGGCGTTGGTGTGGAGACGTGCAAAGCAGATACGGCATTAGATATTCTGGTAGGGAAGTGGAAGCATAAAATTTTGTTTGAACTTTCAAAGCATGAGGTGATGCGTTTTAATGAGTTGAAACGAGCCATCCCAGGAATTACTCAGAAAATGCTGACCTCTCAACTACGCGAGCTTGAATCCCACGACATAGTTCAACGAAAAGTGTATTCGCAAATACCGCCAAAGGTGGAGTATAGCGTCACTACGTACGGCAGAACCTTGGACCCGATTCTTCACGCCATGCATTCATGGAGCGAAACTCATATTGATCGAATGAATGAAAAAGAGGCAGATGAAGCAAAAGCTGTCCAATCATAAATATGAAACGCCCACCTAGAGGAATCAAGGGGGCGTTTTTTTCATTTGCTAAAAAAGCTATTTTCATCCAAAGAGATGGACAAATAAATGATGAGAGGTTAGTGCCCCATCAGGTAACGTAGATCTTAGGCTTTTTACCCTCTATACGAGACCGAGCCACAATAAAACAATGTACGCAAAAACAAACATCAGCGTAGTCAACATACGTAGACTCTAGTGGGATCAGCGCGAGCTGAAGATCCCCTCGGAAAGCCTGCTTTCCGAGGAAGCTGAAGCCGTGCCCCACAGTAAAGAAAACACGATGAGGTACTCTCGAATCGATGTTGACCTTATACCCTTTAGGGTGCAAGCGAAGTATGTTGACGGAGCGGTCGTCATTCCCGTGCACCCTAGCGCATAAAGAACTCGGCGTATTTTCATTGCTGCTGGAGTCTCACTAATCGTTGCTTTTGGTTATTGTAAAGAACGAATGAAATGAAGTATACCTTGTTGGTTCAAGTTCGACCATAACCAACGAAGGGAGTGGAAAGGGCACTAGCTCCTATAAGTATAGGAACAGCCCCTTTATATAAGACGAAACAACTTAATCAAAGGTCATTACCAACACTAAGAATGACAACAGTCCAGACATTTCTGGCAAACTGATTCTATCTAACCGGGAAGAATAAAGCTCACAGGTCAAAGTGTATAATGAATGGCCTCCGATTTTTCACCTAATGAAATGGACGTTTCGGCTGGCTTCGTCTCTGCAATTACACGCCCATGACGGACCGAGTAGAGAACTGGTGCTTGCTTGCGGATGAGCGTGAATTCATCGTCGGCATCAACAACGATAAAGTTGGCAGGTTTGCCTTGTTCAATGCCGTACTGGTCGGTGATGTGCAATGTTTTTGCACTGTTGGTCGTAATAAAATCAATCGATTGCTTGATTTGTTCATACCCCATCAAATGGCAGGCATGCAAACCAAGGTGGAGCACCTGCAGCATGTTTCCTGTCCCTAAAGGATACCACGGGTCAAAAATATCATCATGACCAAAGCAGACATTTAATCCGGCTTCATTCAGTTCCTTTACGCGTGTAATGCCACGGCGTTTTGGATACGTATCAAAACGTCCCTGCAAGTGAGTGTTCACAAGTGGATTGGCTACAAAATTCAAATCGGCCATGCCAAACACGCGCATAAGCTTAGCGACATAGGCGTTGTTGTAGGAATGCATGGCTGTCGTATGGGACGCAGTCACACGCTCCTTCATCCCAGTTTGATACGCTTGTGCCGCAACTACCTCAACAAAACGAGATTGTTCATCATCCGTTTCGTCACAATGAAAATCAAGCAGTTTGTCGTATTTTTCTGCGAGCTCAAACGCGATCTCGATAGATTGAACGCCCATCTCGCGCGTCATTTCAAAGTGAGGGATACCACCAACTACATCAGCCCCTAAGCGAATAGCTTCTTCAAGCAATTCTCGTCCGTTCGGATAGGAAAGGATGCCTTCCTGAGGGAAAGCCACGAGCTGTACATCAATGTAGGGCTTCATGTCTTCTTTAACCTCAATCAATGCTTTCATCGCGGTCAAGGACTCATCAGTCGTATCAACGTGTGTTCGCACATGCTGGATACCTTGCGCAATTTGCCATTTTAATGCTTTCGTAGCTCTTTCCTTCACATCCTCATGTGTGACGGTCGCTTTTCGCTCAGACCAACGTTGGATGCCTTCAAAAAGCGTTCCAGACAGGTTCCATGCTGGGTCGCCAGCCGTCATCGTCGTATCGAGATGAATATGGGGCTCAATAAAAGGAGGGAGGACAAGCTTGCCTTCCACATCCAACACGTCGTCGCCTTCCTTCGGTTCAATCGTCGCTGCAATTCGTTGGAAGATCCCGTTAGACACTTCAATATCCCACAGACCATCCTTGTGACGGAGTTTCGCTCGTTTAATAATCATTTATCTAACCTCTTTCATTGATGATCGTTGTGCTGACGGCTTGTCGAATACTTTGGCTAAGACAACATAACTTACAGCCGCGCCAAGCATAGAATAGAGCGGCGCAATGCCAGGGATGAATAGCGCACAAAGGACACCGATGGCCCAAGCGAGAATGGCTTGCCAGCGCACGACTTGAAAAGAGTGGTGTTCTAGGGCCGCATAGCGCTTTGCGCGACAAAAATAATAATCCGCGATAATAATGGCACCAATAGGTGGGAGAGTCATATTAAGAAAGCCGAGCCAGCTAATAAAATTGTTGTACAGCCACATGGCCATCAATGTGCCAAATAACCCATTCACAATGACGAGCTTTTTCTTCGCGATTTTGGTGATGTTTGAAAAACCAAGCCCAGAGGCATACAACGAGTTGTCATTGGTCGTCCAGATGTTCAGCCCAAGAATAATGATGGCAGGCAAAATCAATCCTTGAGTAAACATCACCTCGGAAATATCCGATTTACCAGTGGCAATGGTACCGACAGCACCGAAGAGGAACATGAGCGAGTTGCCGAGAAAGAAGGCAATCAGCGTCGTAGATACGGCGATTTTCTTCGTCTTGGCAAAGCGGGCAAAGTCAGGTGTCAGCGTTCCTCCACTAATAAAGGAGCCTAGACAAATGGCAATGGCAGCTGCATACGTCAATGTTTCTGTTGGCTGATAGGCGAACAGTTCATTCACTCCGCCCATCGTGTTGACCGCGCTGCCGACAGAGATCGTTCCAAGGATGGCAATGGCAGGTACAGCGACAAAGCTGAGCGCGGTTAAGGCTTTAATGCCTAAATACGCAGTAGCCGTCATCAATGCCCCAGAGACGATAATAATGATCCAAATGTTCCACCCAGTGACCGTTTGGACAGGAACAGAAAACATCATCACCCCGACACCAAACCAGCCAATTTGTGTAATAGAAAGGAGGAAGGATGGGAGGTACGATCCTTTTTCACCAAATGAGTACCTTGTGAGAAGGTGCGTGGAAAGACCTGATTTTGCGGCGATATTTGCCAATAGTCCTGTGTATGTACCGAGAATAAGATTCCCGATTAATACGGTGACAATAAAATGAGAGAAGGACAATCCTTGCCCTAATGTCCCCCCTGCGAGCATACTCGCTGAGAAAAATGTAAAACCGACCATGAGCATAAACATTTTCCAAAACCCTCGGCCCGCCGACGAAGGCACTGCTTGAAGTTCAAAATCCTGATCCTGTAGTTTTTTCTGCGACACCCTGTCCACTCCATTCTGTAGTAAGCTCCGTAAAAAAAGCCCGGGAAGAATCATAAGATTCTTCACCGGACTTTTCCTTCCAGTCGGAGCATTGTCTAATGCCGCCTTCCCGGACCAGTCTGCATAAAAGCACGGAACCCTGAAAGGCATGTATAAGCGATGTATAAAGATAGCATATATTCAAAGATCAACAAACGGTTCTGGCAGACAATCTACCAAGGAATGTGTTGCTAAAACACACCGTTGTTTATCATACAATATTCTCGCTATCTTGTGAATGGGAACGATTGGTGTCGCCGTAAGATTTAACTGGTGGCAAAGCTCGTCGACAGCCGCTTCTCGGGAATTTCTCTGCCTCTGGACGCATGGTATAACCAGTTCCACTCGCCCCGAGTCAGTCGCAATGTTTTCGCATCCTCACATGCACGGATACGATCTGCATTAATGGTTCCAATGACCGGCTGAATGTTGGCAGGGTGCGTCATCAGCCACGAGAGTACGATTGATTCCGGCGTCGTGTTTTTGTCTGCGGCCATTTGCTTCACAAGTTTTGCCGTATTCACGACGGCTTCAGGCTGATCAGCGAGCGAAGCACCAGAAGACAGCCCTTGTGAGAGTGGTCCCCAAGATTGAAGCTGAATGTTTTCTAAGCGATGGAATTCCATCGTACCATCCGGAAACGTGTTGTCCTTCGCCTGCTGTTGGTTCACATAGATGCCGGTATGAAGGAAACCTGTTTTAAGCAAACTTAATTCGAGTTGGTTGGCCACTAGAGGCTCGTCCCAATACGACTGTAGCAATTTGATCTGCCCGTGGTTCATGTTGGACACACCGAAATGGCGAACTTTCCCCGCCTCTTTAAGCGTTCGAAATGCAGACGCCACCTCTTCAGGGTCCACAAGGGGATCAGGGCGATGCAAGAGAAGGATATCAATGTAGTCTGTGCCTAGCCGTTTAAGTATGCCATCAACACTTTGTAAAATATGAGATTTACTAAAATCATAGCGATGCGGTCCTTCTTCATCTTCAAAGCGAATGCCGCACTTGGATTGTAGAATGATGTTGTCTCGCAAACTTGGATTCTCCCTAAGGACATCACCAAAAATAATTTCAGCCTTTCCGCTTGAATAGATATCCGCATGATCAAACATATTAATGCCGATGTCTAGCGCAGCTTCAATTGCTGCGTGACCATCTTTTATCTGTTCTGACGTGATCGGGCTGTCATCCCAGGCACCACCCATTCTCATACACCCAAGCACGATCTGACTTGCATTAACGCCATGAACGGTTTTTAGTGGAAACGAACTCATCTTCTTCCTCCTTTTCGAATTGAAAGAATCTTCATTTATTTACTATAGCACCTGTGGCGTTAAATAACAAAAACAAGAGCTGCAACTATGGTTTCTGTGGCGTGGACAATGTGGAGTATGCGAAGAGTTACGATACCAAAAAAACCGTCCTATGGTTTATTCATCAATCCAGAGGAACGGTTTTTTGATTTTTTATTGATAACTTGATATCCAGTTGTTTGGCCAATGGTGTAAAACCGCTAAGCAACGGTCCGCCAAGTAGGACGATCAGAATGGTTCCTATCCCAATTGGTCCGTGAAAAAACAAGGCAAGCAATAAAAACACAAGACTGAGTAGATTTTTACAATACAACAAACGCATGCCGGTGATTTTTTTAATAAGAAGCATTAAGCGATCAATCGGTATCGGGGCAATGTTCGTGTGCAAATAGAGAGCTGTTCCAAAACCCATGATAATAAGCCCCATGCCAAAAAGAATGAAGGTGCTTAGTCCTGCAGATGGCCACTCAATCGGAGATAACATCAACAGCCAGAGATCTATGAAAACACCAGTGATCAATGCGGTCACAAGCGCTAAAAATTCAGGTCTTTGCTTGCTCAGGAACGCATTAAGTCCGATGAGCAAGAGGGCAATAATGACCTCCCAGCTTCCGGGAGTTAAGCCGACCGTTTTGGACAGTCCGACAAGCAAGGCATCAAACGGAGATGTGCCTAAGCTGGAACGAATCGTTAAAACAATGCCACAGGTCAAAAACAACAAGCCAATAATGAAAATAACGAAGCGCTTCATACTATTCCTCATTTGCTCATTAAAATACAAACCAGATAATAGTATAAGCGCTTCTCCGTCCCAATGTACAGGCACTTAGGAAAAATAGCGCAATCGTCTAGCGCACATCCAAGGATCTGTCACGTCGGGTGATCGTTATCAAAGCGATGCCACTGCCGAGAAGGAGAACGGCGTAAAGACTAACGGTCAGTAGCGTCGGCTGGTATTCCGTAAATAAATACTCCATTAACATCGCATTGGCAAGCACAATCATCACTGTTGCTACTGGGACCAGCACTCCGAGTAAGCCCAGATAGCTGGCGACAAATCGGGAAACAATGGCCGCCAGCCATGCAGCACTAAGCGAAAGCAAATAAGTGCCTATGATTGTAATGACAATGTACTGAATGAACGTAAGGTCGAACAGAAACAAATGGCTTTGGATAAAGGAGTTCAAGTTGACATGCAAATAAGGATCAACATCTTCTTGAAAATAAAAGAAGAAAAATAGACCTAATTGCAGTGTGGTGACAACCAAAGCCATACATGTAACAGCCCATGCCTTTGCGGCTTGAATTCGTCTTCCCGTCTCACTAGTGAATTGCAGAGGAAGAAGGCGCTCCTTTTTATCACGGAAGTACACGGGTGCCGCTAAGATAAACACAGAAAGCAACACCATAATCACAACGTAACCGATGACCGTATTGTAATTAGTATAAATAAAATAAGGAAAAATGCTCGTGTGATCAAGCTTTCTTTCCAGAATTTCCAGTTCGTAAAATTCAATCATGTGTTGATAGGACTGTATTTTCCATGATAGTAGTTCTCCGTTTTCACCTAACGCTTGTTCATAAATGGATTTATAATCAATACCAAGTTGAATCTGAGAAGGACTTTCGGCTTCTCTATCTCGGTAGTCAATATACCCGTCAAATCCTGTCTTTCTAAATGCTTCATTCGATAATAATAAAGCATCCATTTCATCAATAGTACGTTGATAATCGTTTTTTAACTCATGAAATTCTTCTTCATTCAATTCTTTACCATATTTCTCGTAGGCTTCTGTAACAACTAAATGCGTTGCTATGTCATTCGGTCCATTCAAAAAATATTCAAAATAAAAATCAACATACAGCACATACCATAACGCGCTGAAGGCAACGACAATGGCGACGAGCTTCCAGGCAAATTGTTTTTTGAGTTCATGCCAAAAGACAGCCATAGGATTCCCCTCCTTTCACAGATGTTGGCGTTGAAACCGACGCATCGATAACCATAGAGCGACGCCTAGACACAAGCTCCATCCAAACAACGTGGTGAGCTCGTAATATTGGCTAGCCGTGAATACACCGTTGGCCATCCACCAAATGTGAGGGTTCATCACGAGCCAAAATGGGGTGTAGCCTGTATAAAACAGCAGCGCAGACGATGTTGAACTCAGCAAAGGAGTGACAACGCCAATGCCGAAAATCAAAGAAAAGACGAAAAAAACATAGTAGGTGTTGCGAATAAACACGGCGAGCAGCGCAGCCAACCCAAAGAAAATGAACTGACATGCGACAAGGCACGCATAAAAAAGCAGCAAATACTGCGAAAACGATAATGGCCACCAGGAAATATAGGGCATCATCGACGATGAGCGATTGAAATAACTGCTGATCGGTACATTTACCAAAGCAGAATAATCAATACCGATGAAGACCATCATCCAAGTAATGACAGGCACAATCATACTAAACACGCTTACAAACAGAGCGGCTATGCCAACCTTTCGCCGTAGTAGCTTCCGCCCTGTTTTCGTACTGTACACGACTTGGGCAGTTTTTTCTTCAAATTCATAGTTGATCAATCGGCTTGTAATCAAAACAGTCAGGATCATCAGTTCAAAAATAAGGAGCTGGCCAACTTCTTTAAATAAAAAGCTATGCGGCTTGTATATTGGCCCCCAATAAAATAAATGCTTGTGTTCCTTATTAGCAACGAGCTCATCCACACGTTTTTGAATCGATTCGCTTTGTTGTAAGGCGAGCTTTTGTGCAGAGTCTGTTAAGCCAAATTGGGCGACGGCTCCCGCCATAGATTCCGCTACGGAAAAGTTTTCGTAGATGGGATCTATGCTTCGGGCGATTTCAAGATACAGGGTAAGGAATTGGAGCTGATGCACTCGTTCAGTTTCTTCAGAAGTGAGCTCCATGACATGGGCTTTTATAAAATCAGTGGGATGATCAAAATGCTTCGGATTTTCAACGAGAGAATTCATCCATGCGAGCTCAGTCGTCTGATCAAGTTCCATCGCCTTCATCATCTCGTTATCAATTGTTGTCCCATAGGTCTCCATAATGGACGCCATGTCGGAAAATCCCTCTGAATGCCGATCAACATACGACCAAATATAAAGACCGTTGACGATCATGAAAAAGACAAGCAACCCCCACAGAACAATAGAGGAGCTCACCTTTCGTGCCTCGTACCAAAGCCTCATAGCGGAGTCCCATCTTCTTCATATTCAAAGAGAAACACGTCTTCAAGCTGTGGATCAACTGGTCGCCATGCTGGGAGGGCAGCTTGCTTTGATACAAAGCGGAAGCTGTAGAAGTCTTGTGAAACACGTTCAGAGAGAACAGAATGCTTTTGTCGAAAGACGTCGGCTTCCTTCGTGTTTATGTCTGCTTCAAACAGATGGCCCTCGAGTGTTGCACAGATCGCTTCGTTGCTGGCTTTATAGAGCAGCTGGCCCGATTTTAGCATAATAATTTCATTCGCTATAAACGCAACATCAGAGACGATATGAGTTGAAACGATAATGATGCGATCGGTTGCCAGCGATGTGAGCAGCTTTCGAAAGCGGGCTCTTTCTTTAGGATCAAGGCCGGCTGTTGGTTCGTCTAAGATGAGGATTTTCGGATCGTTTAACAATGCCTGAGCAATTCCAACGCGTTGGATCATTCCTCCAGAGAAGGTTTTCATTTTTCTTGACTGGACGTCACGTAAACCAACCGCTTGAAGCACTTCGGGGATGCGCTGCTGTGCGTCTTTTCTAGACATCCCCTTAAGAGCAGCGAGATAGGTTAAATATTTGTCTGGCGTATCGTTTTTGTAGTAGCCAAACTCCTGAGGCAAATAGCCTAAGAGATCACGATACTGCTCGTCCAGCGTTGTAATAGGGGAACCGTTGTATTCAATCTGCCCACGTGTTGGAAACAACAACGTCGTGAGCATTTTTAACAGTGTCGTTTTGCCAGCTCCATTTGGTGCCAGTAAACCGTAAACACCATGTGTAAACTCAATGGAAATGTTTTCGAGAGCTGTCAACGTCCCATAAGTTTTTGTGACTTGCTTCACTGAAAGCATATTAGACAGCCTCCTTTGTTTGTTTGGTGATTAGAAAGCCTTTCAGGGAAAAAAGAAACAAGAGCAAGGCAGCTACACTGGCTAGGCTTAACACATAGGCAGGTAACGAGCCCAACACTGTGAGAAAAAAGGTTGGCGCCTTCTGGGAGAGCCAAATTGAACCACCCATCCAACCAAAGCTTAATAGCACGACACGGAAAACCGATGTAAGCATACCAGGGAGTAAAAGTGTCAAACTTGCAAAAAAGAACAACGACGCGACTGACAAGAGCAGCGCTTTGCCTTCATGGACATCACTCGCTTGGCTGACAACAATCACGAATGCGCTGTTCACTAAAAGCGCAAACAGGCTAAAAAGAAGCATGCGACAGATCGCCAATTGAATCACGGTAAACCTACACACGCGTTCAATATCGAAGCCTGGTGTTTTCGTCTTGTAAACATAAAACAAGGTCACAAGCACGATGTAGGTTAGAGGAGCCAATGCACATATCCAGCCATACAGAAGTGATGCCGGGAACATTGCGCTACCAATGGTGAAGGCACCAAAAACGGTCAACATAAGTAGGGTGACGACGATGGAATAAATAATTTCAGCCCCGTCGCGAAAGAGGTGACGTAAGCCAATATGATGATAAAGGATCGACAGTGTCTCACGGAATGAAGTACGCTTCGGCAGTCCCCTTTGCACGATTTGATTAATCTGATCATCAATCGTTTGAGCATCCAGCTTGTCGTTCATGCGTCATTGCCCCCATCTCTTTTTTGATCTTACGTAACGCAGCGTAATATTTTGATTTTACGGTGGATTCATTTAGCTCTAGAGTGGCAGCAATTTCTAAAAACGTATCGCCTCTAAACACCTTTTGGCTTACGATACGCTGGCTTGTTTCCTCAATTGAAAGGAATACCTCCATCGCAAGCTCTGCCTGTTCCTCTGTATCAATGGAAACATCGTGAGACGCTGCGTCAGGCTCCCATTCGGGATGTAGCTCGTCTGTTCGTCTCGATTGCTTGTGAAATTTTGAGCGGTAATAGTCGATCAGTCTGGATTTAGCGACTTTGTAAAGCCACGTACGAAAGGAGGAGCGGTAGGAAAAATTGTGGATGCCCTTGAGCATAGAAATAAAAATTTCTTGCGTAATGTCCAAAGCAAGCTCCTGATCCATCATTTCCTTGTAAACAAAAGAGTAGATTTCATTGTAATAGTGGCGAACAAGCAGATCAGCCGCTTCCTGACTTTGCTGCTTCTTAATCGCTTTGATCCATTTACGCTCCATGCTGTTCAATGCACATCACTTCCATCATTTTTCATCTAGGCTCATTAAGGTAGGCGAAGGGGAGGGGGGAATAGTTTTAGTGGAATGAGAAATAGTTTTAGTGTGCACCTTGGCCAAAAGTGCGCGCTCACAGCTTTGAAGTGCTTGGTTAAGCGACATAAGTGCTCGGCTAACGCAATAAACTGTGCGGCTATGGTGTCAAACTGCTCGGTTAAGCCGAAACTGCGCGCTCACAGCTTTGAAGTGCTTGGTTAAGCGACATAAGTGCTCGGCTAACGCAATAAACCGCGCGGCTATGGTGTCAAACTGCTCGGTTAAGCCGAGTAGTGAGAGGGGAGCATCACTAGCTTCGTTAAGATGAAAATGAACAAAAAAAACAGCCGGAACGTTGTCGCTCCGGCTGCCGTATCTTTATGCATTCAAGTCGTACATTTTCCCTTTGACGAGATAAACAACGTTTTCGGCGATGTTGGTTGTATGATCGCCAACGCGTTCAAGGTAACGAGCAATAAATGCAAGCTGTGTGATTTGCTGAATCATCTCAGGACGCTCGGACATGGTATGCATTAGTTCTTTGACGAGTCGTCCATAAAGGTCGTCAACCTCGTCATCTAGCTCGGCCACTTCGCGGGCGAGCACAACGTCTTCCTCATGGAAGGCTTTCAGACTTTGATCGAACATCGTGACAACCTTATTAGCCATTTCAGGAATGTCATTTAAAGGCTTAAAAAGTGTTTCGCGTCCAATAATGACTGTTGATTTAGCAACATTTACCGCCAAATCACCGATGCGTTCGATATCAGAGGAGATTTTTATCGCCGTCATCAATTTACGCAAATCAGTTGCCATAGGCTGTTCTTTTGCAATGAGCCAAATGGCTTTTTCATTTATTTGGTCTTCAAGTCGGTTGATTTTAATATCATAATCAATGACCTGAATAGCACCTTCAACATCCTGCGTTTGCAGAGCAGCTATTGAACGTGTGACTGACTCACGTGCTTTTTCGCCCATCTTCAAGATTAAATCATGCAGTTGATGAAGCTCTTCTTCAAACGATGGTCTCGCGCTTGCGGGCATAGTACCCCTCCTTACTCAATTTGCATGTTTATCCGAATCGACCTGTAATGTAATCCTCTGTACGTTTATCTGCCGGATTTGAAAACAGTTGGTTCGTATTGTCTAATTCAATCAACTCACCGTTTAAGAAAAACGCCGTTTTGTCTGAAATCCGTGCCGCTTGTTGCATGTTGTGCGTCACAATAACAATACTATAAGATTTCTTCAACTCTTGTACAAGTTCCTCCACCTTAAGTGTTGAAATTGGATCAAGTGCAGAAGTCGGCTCATCCATAAGAATGACATCTGGTTCGATCGCAAGACAACGAGCAATACAGATTCGCTGTTGCTGACCACCAGAAAGACCAAAAGCATTTTCCTTTAAACGGTCTTTTACTTCATCCCAGATCGCAGCACCACGTAAACTTTTTTCAACAATCTCATCTAGCATTTTTTTGTTTTTAATGCCGTGAATGCGTGGACCGTAAGCCACATTTTCATAAATAGATTTTGGAAATGGGTTCGGTTTTTGGAAAACCATGCCGACCTTCGTACGCAGACGCTCAACTTCGTATTTTTTGTCTAACGTATTTTCTCCACGGTATTTGATTGAACCGGAGACGCGGACAATCGGGATCAATTCAATCATACGATTAAGTGATTTAATAAAAGTCGATTTTCCGCAACCAGAAGGTCCAATGATGGCAGTAACTTCATTTTCAACGATGTTAAAGTCAACATTTTTCAAGGCTTGGTCGCTGCCATACCAAAGATTAAAGTTTTCTACTTCATACACATTACGCTTGGATGCTGATTGGTTGTTTTCAACCTGCTCAACGTTCGTATTTGTGTTTGTTGTTTTCGGTTTAAGATCGATGCTCATTGCAAACACCCCTTAGTATCGTTTTGAGAATTTATTTCTAATCAATACAGCAATCGAGTTCATGATAAGAAGCATAGCGAGGAGAATAATAATACCGCCAGCAGCGATTTGCTGGAATTCCTCTTGTGGACGAGCCGTCCAGTTGTAAATCTGAATTGGCATTGCGGTGAAGCCGGACCAAACATTTTCTGGGACAAAGGCAATAAATGTGAAGGCACCAATCATGATCAATGGAGCTGTTTCACCAATGGCTCTTGAAAGGGCAAGAATGCTTCCTGTTAAAATCCCAGGAATTGCTGCCGGGAGGACAACACGTCGTATTGTCTGCCATTTCGTTGCTCCTAAGCCGTAAGACGCTTCCTGGACATCGCTTGGCACCGCCCGAATGGATTCCTGTGAGGCGACGATGATGACAGGCAGGATAAGAAGTGCCAGTGTGAGTCCACCAGCCATGATGCTTTGATTCATTTCCATTAGCCGGACAAAGATGGTTAGGCCTAAAAGACCAAACACGATCGAGGGTACCCCAGCTAGGTTTGAAATGTTCGTTTGGATAAAAGATGTAAAACGATTCTTTTTGGCGTACATTTCAAGGTAAAGCGCAGTGGATACGCCTAAAATGACGGAAACAGGTGCTGTAATTAACATGAGCCAAAAGGTTCCGTATAGTGGAGCCTTCATGCCTGCGTCTTCGGGATTACGTGATGCAAATTCAGTAAAGAAGTTCCATGAAATGTGTGGAGCCCCTTGAGAAATGACTCTATAAAACAATACCGCTAAAACAACTAATCCAAACATTGTTGCGGCAAGAAACAAATATTTAGAGACATTGTTTTTTCGTTGCCTGCCATGCATGCGCTGTTCGACGTCGGTTTTATTAATGAGTGACATATCAATAGCTCTCCCTGAATCGTTTTGAAATGTATTGCGCAATCATGTTGATGATGAGTGTAAATATGAATAGTGTAATACCAACCGCATAAATACTGAAATAAATAATGGATCCATACGACGCATCGCCTAGGCTTGCTTGCACAATAAAGGCAGTCATCGTTTGGATGGAATCTGTCGGATCGAATGTTAGTGTTGGTGATGAACCACCTGCGATAGTTACGATCATTGTTTCTCCAATGGCTCTCGAAATAGCCAATACAAATGAAGCAATGACACCGGATAAAGCAGCAGGAAGAACAACCTTTAAAGCCACCTCAAGCCGTGTCGAACCTAAAGCAAGAGCGCCTTCTCTCATAGCGTTAGGGACAGCGCTCATTGCATCCTCTGACAAGGAGGCAACCATTGGAATAATCATGATTCCAACAACAATACCCGGGCTTAACGCGTTGAAGAATGGCAAATCAGGAATAATAGTTTGTAATAAGGGCGTAACAAAAGTTAACGCAAAATATCCGTACACAATCGTAGGGATTCCCGCAAGAACTTCCAATATAGGCTTTATACTACGACGTACAGATTCACTCGCATATTCACTTAAATAAATCGCCGTAGCTAAGCCAAATGGAATGGCAACAAACATTGCGATAACCGCAACCAACAGTGTCCCACTTAATAAAGGAAGGATACCAAATTCAGGATCTGCTTCAAAGAAAGGATACCAGTTTAAATCAGTTATAAATTGCAAGATGCTTACTTCTGAAAAGAAGCTTGATGTTTCTTTTAGGAGTGTAAATATAATACCAACCGTTGTAAGAATGGATATAACAGCAGCCAGCCAGAGAACAACCGGGATGGCTTTTTCAATAAAGTTCCCTAACCAGTTGGACTTGCTTTTTTTACGTTCAATAATTTCTGCAATTGATTCATTCTGATTTGTACGATTCATGTAAAAGTGCCCCTTACATAGAATTACAACAAATGGCGAAGTACACTTCACCATTTGTTGCGGGTTATTAAATGTTCACTTTTATTGTCCAGCGATTTCGTTCGCAGTAGAGATAGCTTCGTCATATACTTCTTGAGGTGAACCTACATATCCAACTTCTTCAGACAATGTACCGGCATTCTCAAGTGCGAACATAACGTACTCATAAACCTGTGGCTTTTCTGCCAATGAAGCGTTATTTACATAGATGAACATAGGACGTGAAAGTGGGTTGTAGTCACCAGAAGCAATCGTGTCTTCATTTGGCTCAACTGCTTCACCAGCTTCGTTCACAATAGGAACGATATTCAGCGTGTCCTGATTTTCAAGGTAGTACGCATATCCAAAGTATGAAACTGCATTTTTGTTTCCAACAACACCTTGGACAAGTGTGTTGTCATTTTCAGAGAGAACAACATCCTTACGGATTTGTTGTTCTTCTAGAATAACTTCATTCCAGTAGTCAAATGTTCCTGAATCTGTTCCAGGGCTATAAAATTGGATTGGTTCAGCTGGCCAGCCTTCACGAACGTCAGCCCATGTAGTAGCGCCACCTTCTTCAAGCCACATGCTTTGCAATTCTTCAACTGTCAATTGGTCGACCCAATCGTTTTCACTATTGACAACAACGGAAATCCCGTCATAAGCAATTTCGAACTCCGTATATTCAATGCCTGCTTCTTCAAGCGCTGCAACTTCTTCTTCACTAATAGGACGTGAAGCATTTGAAATGTCAGTTTCTCCAGCGATGAACTTCTCAAATCCGCCACCAGTACCGGATACTCCAATCGGAGCTTGTACTTCAGGGAATTCCTTTTGAAATTCTTCAGATACAGCTTCCATAATAGGGAATACTGTTGAAGATCCGTCGATGCCAACACTTCCTGATACAGTTCCTTCAGCGTCATCTCCTGCAGCTGAATCTTCACCTTCTGAACCGCCATCGTCTGTCGCATCTTCAGTGTTTGCTCCGTCAGCGTTTGGTGTTCCGCCACTACCGTCACCGTTACCACATGCCGCAAGAATCATAAGGAGAAAAGCTGCGAGCAAAAAAGACATTTTTTTCATTACTTTGTATCCCCCAATTTGTACGTTTTTAATTCCTTACTCAATATAACAACGATTTATTAATCCTTTACGAAGGAAATGTTAAGGTTTTGTAAAGGTCGAAAAAAGACGAAAAAAGAAGGTTGCAATTAGCCTTTACACAGTGCTTATGGATTATTCAAAAGAAAGCGCTGTATTTCTCTGGGTAAAAAGACTGAGTGTTTTGACATGAAGGTAGTAAAAATGGGGTTGAATGGAGAATAAATTATGAATGTAAACACGGGAAGATTTTTTTAGTACGTGAAGATCTTGTATCACTGAGGCTGTATATGCAGCGCAACACCTAGACATACGACGAGCCACCACATGCCTGCGGGGGCTCATTTTTAAGTGCATTTAGGTTAGTTGTATTTCAAGCTCGACTTCAAACATTCTTGTCCACGGCATGGTACATCGGGAAATAGTTAAACCTTCGAGCAATTCTGGGGGGAATTCTCTCGTCACAAACTCTTTTATACGTTCTGTAATCTGTGCTTCAACTGAATGTTGCTCTGCGCTAATGTCGAAATAGGTCGCATCGAGGGTAGGCAGTAGTTCTTGTGTGACCTGCTGACGAACGGTTGCTTGATACCCCCAATCTTCTACTAAGCGATACAGTAAATTGTAGCGAGACTGAAGAGATGGCCCGTAATACGATTGGATAATGAGCTGGGCGATGGCTGTTCCTAATGTATTTCCTGATGTGTTCCACCCCGCATATGAGGCAAGCTCGTGCAGTAGGTTGTTTTTACTTAAGAGTTGCATAAGCAGATGATCACTTCCATTTAAGATGGCTACATCTGCGAGACCGACCGTTTTGCCTTTATCGATAAAGCGTTTCATTGTACGAACGAATTCTCGCTTGTTTATTTCGGACACATACGAGGGGTGCCTTTCGGTAAAATCTTCTGGTCCAGCCATATGAGTTTGCCCAGCACCCGGTGAATGAATCATTAATATGGCATCTGCACTTGCTTCAGAGTCAGTTAAATAGCCATTTGCAGCAGCGAT
This sequence comes from Aureibacillus halotolerans, assembly GCF_004363045.1. NCBI lineage: Bacteria > Bacillati > Bacillota > Bacilli > Caryophanales > Bacillaceae > Aureibacillus > Aureibacillus halotolerans. The sequence goes on along the minus strand of NZ_SNYJ01000001.1, from coordinate 465,021 downwards.
TTGTGCTTTCACGCTTTCATTTAATGAGCGATCTTCCAAGGCAGGAATGATAGATGGGCCTTTTGTAGATGAATATTTTATGTAGATCTCTGGTTCATATTGTTTTTCCTTACAGAAGACATGAGCGAACAACGTGCAGCCGGCTTCATCGGCGCCAGGATAAACGGCAACAATGTCCATAAGGTTTTTCTTCTCTATATGTGTGACAAGTTTGCGCTGTTCCTTTGGCGAAAACCCGTATTGTGCATTGTCATCAAGAGGAATGATGAGAAAATTAATGACTTGATCCGCAGCGTAATCGACCGTTTTTTTGTTCACGGTGGCGTTCATATGACGTCGGTTCGTAAAGTCAGTTAGAACGCTAGCGGGAAGACGCTTCTCAACCGCTGACAATGTTTGCTGCTCGTCGGCAGTAAGCTCATCTGAGGTTTGTTTATCAGTGAGCCAGCCGTAGGTGAAAATGTCACTTCCGGAGGAGGCATAATAGGTAGGCTCTTCATCATCGCTGTTATATGAAGGTGTCCTCATAATGAGATTAAACGCATAGATTTGAAGGGAGGGGTGCTTTTCCTTTAACTCCTTTAAGACATGAAGACGAGATTCACACTCCTCTACCGTGAGCAAATGGAGACGTGAGGGAACAATTCCTCCATAAACGAGCATATCAATTGAAACAATTAAATGATCTGCCTGTGCAGCGGCAGTAAATAACCAGTTTTTCAGTTCGGGAAACGAGGCAGGTTGTTTTTTCTTTCCAAGCAGCTGTTTTTCAGGGAGGAGTAACGTAAAATCTGTCATACCCGCTAGCATTTGTGGGAATTTGTAGTTGCATGGTCGTTCATCAAGCGGGAGATAAGCAATGGTTGTCAAATGAGTTCCCCATTTCTTAATATAAATTCACTACTAGACACATAGTATAGAAGAAATTTAAGTATATAACAATTTGAAATAATCTAATTGATGGTAAGTTTTTCTCTATGTTATCCTTGAAAAGGATATTATCTCCTCGATATATTTAATAAAAGGGCATTTTCTCTATAGTGTGGATTTTTTCTCCTTTTTATTTTTTTGCTAAGGAATAAATATTTACATATCGAAAGTAAAATGATACTGTATACCTAAGTTTTAATGAGAAAATTCTTTTTCTTCAAACGAATGAAGCGCTAGGTTATGTCTTTGTCGGTTCATATCGAATCTTTTCATTAAAAAGGGGAGGTCATAAAGGTGACACGTAAGTCTAATGTTCAAAACATTATGGGGTTCGCATTGCTTATGTTCATTATGTTCCTAACAGGATGTTCATCGGGGGGCTCAGGAACTAGTGATGGAGCTGCTGGTGAACCTACGGAGGATGCAGCACAGGGGGAAACACAAGAAGAGAGAACAATTGAGTTCATGACAATTTCTTTAAGTCCAACGTTCGACGAATACATTAATGGTGTCATCGATGCATTTGAAGCCGAAAATGAAGGTGTGACAGTAGAGTGGAAAGATGCACCTTACGATCAGATTGAACAGCTCGTTATGACAAGTGCTTCGAGTGGTGACTTGCCTGATGTCATTAACTTGAACACATTGTTTCTGAAAAAGCTCGCGGGGCTGGGAGCTTTAGTTAACATGGATGAAGCCGCAGCAGACGTCAAGGATGATTACTTTGAAGGCATTTGGCAATCGGGTGACATTGGTGACGGAAACTTCGCCATCCCTTGGTATGTTTCGACCAGCGGACTGCTTTATAATGAAAAGCTTTTACAGGAAGCTGGCTTTGATACACCGCCATCCACTTTCGAAGAAGCTTGGGAGTATTCAGAGGTCATTTATGAAAAAACGGGCGCGTACGGTATGGTGATAGCTCCTAACTTGCATACACAAATGCCATTACACGGCATTCCAATTGTCTCAGAAGATGGAACAGAAGCGACGATCAATACACCAGAAGCCGTTGAGCTTTGGACGACACTGAAAGAAAAATACGATCAAGGGCTAGTGCATAAAGGAATCTTACTCGATCAAGCAAAAGTGCCAGAGCTTTATGCACAAGAAAAAGTTGCCTTCTGGACGACAGGTCCACAGCTGTTCCGTCAAGTGAATGATTTAGCGCCAGAGGTTTATGAAAATTCGAATTCTGCTCCAGCGCTTGTCGGTGAAGCAGAAGTACAAAATGCATCGATTATGAACTTAGCTGTTCCTAAGCAAAGTGAGCATGTTGACTTGGCGGTAGACTTTGCTGCGTTTATTACAAACAGTGAACATCAATTGGCCTTTTCAGAAGAGGCTAACATTTTACCTTCTGTTAAAGAAGCCGCAGAAGCTGAACATTTCACGCAAGGTGAGGACTCCGACGACCCTGCTGTAAAAGGGAATTTCTTTGCCGCACAACAGCTTGAGCTCGCACAAGACTTTACGATCCCTCATGAAAATGCTGGAGAAATTGCCGAGGTTGTGAATAAAACATTCCAAGGTGTATTGATTAACGATGGAGACCCTAAACAGGCGCTCGCCGATTTAGAGACGCAGATTAATAGTCTGTTACAAGAGTAACGCAGCCGCCAGTTCACCGGCCTTTTCCAAGGTCGGTGGCTTTTTAGGAGGAGATGGAGTGTACAAAACAAGGCATGCTGTATTTTTTTTAATCGTTCCCGTGCTGTTATTTATGGTTTTTATTCTCCTGCCGGCCATTAGTGCCTTTTTTCTTAGCTTTACAAGCTACAACATTTTTGATCCGATTGAATGGGTCTGGTTTGATAATTATAAGGAAGCCTTACAGGACAGTGATTTTTGGAATGCGTTAGGGAACACAGTCCTTTTTTGGGTACTTGCGACACCGACGCTTGTCATTATGCCGATTTTTGTAGCTGTGTTGGCAAATCAGAAAGTACGAGGCATTCGTGTGTTTCGTTTGATCTTTTATTTTCCGGTGCTCGTATCTGTAGTTGTTACAGCAATTTTATGGCGCTGGATGTTTAATCTTGATGGCATTTTGAACTATTTTTTAAGTGTCTTCAACTTGCCGGCCGTTGAATGGTTGACAAGCCCTGAGATGGTCATTCCAAGTATGGCGCTTGTGACGATCTGGTCTGGTTTCGGCTATTATACATTGTTTTACTTGGCGGGTTTGCAAACTGTTCCGAAGGATTTGTATGAAGCTGCAGAGCTTGATGGTGCTGGCTTTTTTAAGAAACATCTTTACATCACAATTCCGATGTTACGGCCGGTCATCTTCTTCGTTTCAGTCATTTCAACAATGGGAGCGTTTAAGGAATTCACCTTAATGCTGACGATGACGAATGGTGGTCCATTGGACGCATCAACGACAGTTGTTCTGCTCGTATTTAAGGAAGCTTTCCAAGGCCTAAATATGGGGTATGCCAGTGCAGTATCATTCCTATTGTTTCTATTTATATTGGTTCTCACGCTGATTAACGAAAAATTTATTGATCGAAACCCAAGTGGGGATTAAGGAGGACATCCAATGGGTCAGCCATCCACGGAAGTAAAGCCATATCTAAAAAAAGAAAAATGGAGCAAACGTAAAATCACCCGTCTTGGTGTGATCTATTTCTTTTTATTGCTGTTGGCGTCGTTTACGATCATTCCTTTTTTATGGACCATTTCGATCTCTCTAAAAGGTGATGGAGATCCGATCTTTTCAATGCCGCCTCAATTCATCCCTGAACACTGGACGCTCAATAATTTTATTGAAGTGTGGAATACGGTACCGATCCCCACGTATTTGCGAAATAGTGTCCTGCTTACCATTTTCGGGGTGTCGTTGCCGTTAATTACATCTGCGCTTGCGGCATTTCCATTGGCGAGAATGAAATTTAAAGGACGGCAGTTTTTGTTTATTCTTATTATCTCAACAATGATGATTCCGTCAGAAGTGACGATGATCCCAATGTACCTTGTAATTAATGAATTGAATTTAATGGGCACATTTGCAGGAGTCATCGTCCCTGGAGCGCTTTCTCCTTTCGGCATCTTCCTCTTACGGCAAGCCTTTTTGAACATCCCGAAGGAAATTGAGGAATCAGCCATCATTGATGGAGCAAACGTCTGGCAAATCTTTTGGCGGATATTACTGCCGATGGTAAAGCCAATGTTAGGAACGCTTTGTATTCTGTTTTTTATAAGTGAATGGAACAGCTTTTTGTGGCCACTTCTGATATTACAGGATGAAAGTATGCATCCTTTGACTGTAGGCCTTTATAAGCTTCAAGGAACCTTTGTCACAAATACGAGGCTGATTGCAGCTGGTGCGATGATTGCTCTAATTCCGGTGATTGCTGTATTTATCGCTTTACAAAGAAGCTTTATAGACGCCGCTTTTTCCAGCTCGATAAAAGGATAGATTATACGAAAACAGGTGAGAGAATCTCCACTTCAAACATACGCAAGGCGTTCATTGTTGGGTAGTACAATTGATAAGGATCAATCATAAAAGGGTGTCGCTGCGATGATAGCGACGCCTTTTTTCGCATGACTAAACTGGTAGAAGCGAGCCCAAAACGGGAGGAAGCGATCCAAAGTAGGGAAAGCGAGCCGAAAAAGACGTGAAGCGAGCCCGAATTGGGGGAAAGTGAGCCCAAAACGGGAGGAAGCGAGCCCTAAAAGACCGGAAGTGAACTGAGGAGAAGTTACGAAAATGGCATGAGATGAAAGCGCTCAATATAGAGTTCTTCGCGGGCTTTCATGTTTTACGAGACGCAGGACAAGAGCCGTCTTATTGCACATTGGTAAAATATTATTTTAATAAACATCCCCAAACAATTGATTTTTTATTTCTTTATCTCGTATACTTAGCGTAGACATTAAGTAAGTCAAAAGTACCTTGCCATCATAGTTTGCTAGATATAAAGCAAAGAAATACACTTAATTGGGGCGAATGCGATGAAACTAGAACACATGCAAACCGAACAACGAAACAACGATACAATGCAACTTGACGCGATGTCTGTACGTGAAGCACTTGAAGCAATGAACAAAGAGGATCAAACCGTTGCTACAGAAGTTCAAAAAACCATTCCTGAAATTGAGGCCCTTGTCGTGAAAGCGATTAAGCGGCTGAAAACGGGGGGGCGGCTGATTTATATGGGCGCAGGGACGAGTGGTCGTCTTGGTGTCCTTGATGCTGCTGAGTGCCCACCAACTTTTGGTGTCCCCCCTGAACGTGTGATCGGGTTGATTGCAGGTGGGGGTTCTGCTTTTACGGAGGCTGTCGAAGGTGCTGAAGACTCGAAACTGTATGGGAAGAAGGATCTTGCTGCCATAGACCTTACCGCCAACGACACGGTAATTGGCATTGCCGCCAGTGGCAGAACGCCTTATGTCATTGGAGGATTGGCGTACGCACGTGAAGTTGGTGCGCTGACAGCAAGTATTTCCTGTAATCATGATGCGCCAATGAGTCAGCATGCCGACATCGCTATCGAGATGAATACGGGGCCTGAGGTGTTGACTGGTTCGACTCGCTTGAAAGCTGGCACGGCACAAAAGCTCATCTTAAATATGATTTCAACAACCATTATGGTTGGACTTGGAAAGGTATTTCAGAATTTAATGGTCGATTTTATGGCAACTAATGAAAAGCTACAAGCTCGCGGTCGACATATTATTGCCCAAGCGACTGGGTTGTCATTAGAAGAAGCTGACGTGTATCATCAAAAAGCGAACGGACAGGTGAAGGTGGCGATCGTGATGATACTCGCGGATGCCTCATATGATGAAGCGGTAACAAGGTTAGAGAGCAGCGATGGAATTGTACGCAAAGCGATAGCTCAATAAAGAGAAGATCGAAGGGGGTAGGTTGTCATGAAAAAGGAACAAGTGCTAGCACGTGAAATTCTTACGCTTGTCGGTGGCGAAGAAAACATCACGAGCCTTAACCATTGCATGACGAGAGTTCGACTTGGCATCAAGGATGATGCAAACGTGGATATTCAAGCTTTAAAAGGAACGACTGGGGTCATGGGTGTGGTCGAGGATACAACATTACAAATTGTCGTCGGACCTGGTACGGTCAACCGTGTTGTCGATGAGATGAGAAAGCTGACGAGCTTACGCGTTGGGGAAGAAGAGACCGATTTTTCGAATCTTGCCAAAGACACGAAAGCCGGAATTAAGAAGAAAAATAGTACGCCATTAAAAAATGGCTTACGACGCGTAGGGAACATCTTTATACCACTTATTCCAGCCTTGATTGCTTCAGGAATTATTAATGGAGTCGCTAATTTCGCTGTAAACGCAGGTGTGGATCGGGAAGAAACATGGATTTCCATTCTGTTGTTTTTTGGAAGCGGTATATTTAGCTTTTTAGGCATTCTTGTCGGGTGGACAACGGCAAAAGAATTTGGCGGTACACCAGCGCTAGGTGCCATTGCCGGTATATTTATTATTAATCCTGCACTTGAAAATATTACGTTGTTTGGAGAAGACCTTACCGCAGGGCGAGGGGGCTTAATTGCCGTCATGCTTGCCGCCTGGCTGATGGTCATTGTAGAACGAAGTTGCCGAAAATTTGTGCCAGTCGCTATTGATATTATTATGACGCCCCTTATTTCTGTGCTTGTTGTCGGGATGGCAACGTTGTTTGTCATCCAGCCTGTAGGGGCTTTCCTGTCGAATGGCATCGTTAGTTTTATCAATGCTGTCTTAGATATTGGTGGTCCAGTGGCAGGAGCGGTTTTAGGTGGGTTTTTCCTCCCGCTCGTTATTGTCGGCCTACACCACGGGCTGACGCCAATCCATGCTCAATTTATTGAAAGTACAGGTGTGACACCTATCTTAACGATTCTCGCGATGGGTGGTGCTGGTCAGGTTGGTGCAGCGATTGCGATTTATATGAAAACGAAAAGTGAGCGATTGCGGTTAACGATTAAAGGTGGTCTGCCTGTTGGTTTCCTAGGTATCGGAGAGCCATTGCTTTACGGGGTGACGCTGCCACTGGGACGTCCATTTATTACCGCTTGTATGGGAGCGGCTGTTGGCGGCGCTTTTCAAGCCATTTTTAACACAGCAGCTCACGGCATCGGGGTATCGGGTTTATCCTTAACGCCGCTCATTGCTGACGGGAAGTATTTGCTTTATTTACTCGCGATAGCGATCGCCTATGCTTCAGGTTTCCTCTTTACGTATTTGTTTGGTTTCAAAGAAGAAATGGCGAAAAATCTGGAGTAGCTTCGGGGCGACCTATGTATAACGAGGTCGCCTTCGCTATTGGAGAGGAGTCAGAAGATGGATGGAATTTCTGTGTTCCAGCAGCATACATCTACTGAAGGTCAGAACGAATGGCTTGATACAGCGATGGCCGCTGGGGCAACCACCGTGTTTACGTCGCTTCATATTCCAGAAGAAGATGCGACACAGCACAAGGCGGCGTTATTAACGCTTGGACAAGAAACAAGGCAGAGAGGGCTACGTCTTGTGGCAGATATTTCGGCAGTGACATTACGAAATCTACCGTTTCTGACAGCGCCAAAGGAGATTTGGCAGCTAGGACTTGATGGTGTACGCATCGATGATGGAATTTCTCCTGTCGTCGTTAGCCAGCTCTCGCAAACCTTTCAAATCCTTCTGAATGCAAGCACGTTAACACAGGAGCTATTGTTTGCATGTGAGAAGCATGGGCTTGAACGCACGAAAGTGGAGGCGTGGCACAATTATTATCCACGACCAAACACTGGTGTTGGCATGGAATGGCTTTACGACCGCAATCAATGGATTCAATCATTAGGCATAAAAACGGCTGCGTTTGTTGCGGGGGATGCTGAAAGACGAGGGCCGTTGTATGATGGTCTGCCAACCGTTGAACGGCAACGCCATATGTCTCCGTATACGGCAGCACTGCAATTGAAGCGAAAGGGACTGGTCGATTACGTTCTCCTTGGTGACCCTGCTTGGTCTATGGATATGCAGAACATGTGGCAAATCTCCAAAGACGAAAAATGTATATGTCTCCGGTACCGGCAAGTCCTATTGGACGCGGCACATCAAAACGTACTTCAGCTACCGCATACGACGAGACTGGATCCATCGGAAGACGTCGTTCGGTCGGCAGTGGCGAGACGAGTGGCGGTGGAACAAAAGCTAGAGATTGCTCCGTTGTCCACAAAACCACGAAGACGTGGCACGATAACGATTGACAATAGCACGTATGGCCGCTATCAAGGGGAGCTCCAGCTCGTAAAACGGCCATTGCCTATAGATCAGCGTGTCAATGTTGTAGGAGAGATTGTGGAAGAGGATTTACCCATCATGGAATTGATGCGGCCAGGAGAATCATTCCGTCTTCTTCCTGTTCAAGGATAAAACGAAAGGGCGATTGGATGGAACAAGCGATAGCTTATTTTACAGAGATTTTAGGGTCTGCACATGTTCGTGTGTCGCATGCAGACAGGCTCGTGTATTCCTATGATGGGACACCAGGTTATCAAGCACTGCCAGATTGTATTGTCGTGCCAGGATCGACGGAGGACGTTTCTGCCATAGTGACGTACTGTCATAATCACTATATTCCGATTGTGCCTAGAGGCTCAGGGACAAATTTAAGCGCAGGCACATGCCCAACTCAAGGTGGCGTAGTGGTTTTATTTACACGTATGAACCAAATTCTTGAGGTGGATACGCAAAATTTAACAATGACCGTACAGCCGGGTGTCGTGACGAAAGACATTCACAATGCGGCTGAGGTGAACGGTCTTTTTTATCCACCAGACCCATCCTCGCAAGCGATTTCAACGATTGGTGGAAACATTAATGAGAATTCCGGTGGATTACGCGGACTTAAGTACGGAGTAACGAAGGATTACGTGCTTGGGCTTCAGGTTGTGCTTCCAAATGGTCATGTTTTGGCGACTGGGGGGAAGCTGACAAAGGATGTCGCTGGATACGACGTAACGAAGCTCATCGTAGGCTCTGAGGGAACATTGGGAATTGTCACAGAGGCCACACTAAAGCTTGTCCCACGCCAAGAGGCAAAGAGCACATTGTTGGCAAGCTTTCGTTCCATCGAGGAGGCAGCGAAGACGGTTTCTCTTATTATTGAACAGGCCATCATTCCGGCAACACTTGAATTTATGGACAAAGGGACAATTGCTGCGGTCGAGGACTTTGTCAATGTCGGATTGCCTCTTGAAGCAGCCGCTGTGCTACTCATTGAGCAGGACGGAAAGCAAGAGGTTGTGCAAGAAGACATGAAGAAGGTGGAGAGCATTTGCCGACACTCAGGAGCAGTGAATGTGACAATGGCTGCCTCAGAAACAGAAGCAGAAGAATTACGCCGCGCACGCAGAGCAGCATTATCTGCCCTCGCCAGACTTGCGCCGACGACGATCCTTGAGGATGCGACTGTGCCGAGAGCCAACGTCGCCGATATGGTGAATGCTATTGAGCAGATTGCTAGAAAACATGACGTTCGCATTTGCACGTTTGGTCATGCAGGTGATGGGAATCTCCATCCAACTTGTGTCACGGATGCGAGGAATACTGCCGAAATGGAACGTGTGGAAGCCGCCTTTGAGGAGATTTTTGCCGCCGCCATCGACTTGGGTGGCACGATTACGGGTGAGCATGGGGTAGGGGAGATGAAGGCCCCATACCTTGCTTGGAAAGTAGGCGAGACAGGTATCGAGGTGATGAAGGCAATCAAAGCAGCCTTTGACCCTCGCAACATTATGAATCCTGGAAAGCTGTTCGCGAAAGAGCAGCGAAAGCGAGTGACGTTATAAATGAAAAACTCCACGGATATTCAGCAAGCATTTCATGAACGTTTAGACGAAGGTGAATTAATGAACTGTATGCGGTGTGGCTTTTGTTTGCCCGCATGCCCGACTTACATTCACACCGGGGGAAATGAACTTCACTCACCTCGTGGACGGATTGCAATGATGAAGGCGGTTCATGATGGTGAGATGGCTCCAACAGAAGAAATGAAAGCATCGCTCGATCTTTGCCTTGGCTGTCGGGCTTGTGAGCCAGCTTGTCCAGCGGGTGTGACATATGGTCACTTACTTGAGGAGTCACGCGCCATTTTTGCTGAGCATGAAGAGAAGAGCCCTGTTCATAAGCTTGTGTTTGGAGATTTATTTCCTAAGCCAAAGCGAATGAAGCAAGCCATTGGTGCAGTTCGTCTTTATCAAAAATCAGGTCTGCAAAAAGTGACGCGAACGATTGGGTTTTTATCGCTATTTCCAAAAGGTATGAAAGAGCTTGAGGAGACATTGCCAGAAGTAATACCGAAAAAAGAGCGTGTACATCGTGCTGTGTATCATGCCGTTGGCGAGAAGAAAGCGACCGTCGCCTTTTTTACGGGCTGTTTGATGGACACCCTTTTTCATCCAACAAACAAAGCGACAATTGGTTTATTGCAGTTGGCAGGTTGTGAGGTTGTCGTTCCTGCAGAGCAAGCCTGTTGTGGAGCACTTCACGGGCATGCTGGGGAAAAAGCAAAGGGCATCGAGATGGCAAAACACAATATCACTGCCTTTGAAGCGTCTGAGGCAGATCATATTGTGTTAAACGCCGGCGGGTGTGGGGCTTTTTTACAGGAATACGATACGTTGTTGGTGAAAGAAGAAGGGGATTGGCCAGAGCGGGCCAAGCGTTTCGCTCAAAAAATCCAAGACTTCTCAAGCGTTCTCTTCACGCTCGGATTTATCGAATCTATTCCACTAAAGCTCGAAGAAAAAACGATCACCTTTCAGGATTCCTGCCATCTTCGAAACGGGCAACACGTGTTCAAAGAGCCCCGTGCACTCCTTCAGGCGATCCAAGGTACGCATTACGTTGAGATGGCGAATGCCGACAGTTGTTGTGGTTCAGCGGGGGTATACAATATGCTGCAGCCTGAAATGGCAGGCGAGATATTGAAGGAAAAAATGAATAAGGTCAACGATACGCAAGCAGATGTTATTGTCACGGCGAACCCAGGGTGCTTGCTGCAAATGAAAGCTGGCTGCAATCAGCATAGTGATACTCTTACGACAGAAGCCATGCATCTTGCCGATCTCCTCTGGGAGAGTGTCGGTCAAGAACAGCGACAGAACGTCATGAATTAGTTTAAACAGGAGGTAGGTCATTGGGACACCTCCTTTTTTTGAAGTAATTTCCTGGGTTTGATATCAGTATGGACGCATAAGATCGCTCATCTTTTATAAAAAATTTGTAAAGTGAAACCGATCCGGCATTCATTTCGTATATACTATAGAGGTACATGATCTATTGAACGGAAGGAGTCACATGGCGATGTCCAAGTATCGAATCCTTAAGCTAATCAGTGGCGCATACGAAGCATTGTTAGGCATCCCTATTCTAGGCGGCCTAATAGTGATTAGCTTTTTGTATGTCCCCCTGTTTATTGCTTTGATTTTGCATATTGTTACACTGATCGTGTCAAGAAAAAATGGAGGGCCAACCGCAGGAAGCTTATTCGGCATTCTGACTTCATGTCTGGCCTGGATTCCTTTTTTAGGCATGGCTATGCACATGATTAGTGCGCTTGTGCTACTCATGGAAGCTGTAAAAGAAAAACCAATGAAAACCTATCACTACGTCGATTAGACCTCTCTGAAAAGGGTGGTTTTTTTCATTGATGTAAGGAGACTCAACGAAACGAAAAATACATGACTCAATCAGCCAACAAGTAGTGTCTGTTGTCCATAATTTCTGTTATAACGAGGTGAATCGCATCAATTTTTTGCTGACTCGTATTTAATAAGTGTTTATTGTTCACACCAGCTTCTTTAAATTCTTCGATTAAGATCAAACATCGTTCCCCCATTTGATATTCAGGTAATCTCAATGAATCTCTTTTTAACAGCGTTTCAGGATCGGTCCACAACACGACATAAACGACGTGACAGGGGAGCACTTTAAGGTTATCTTTGAGCCAATACGCCTCATCTGGAAAAGTGACATAATCAATGACGACATCAATGTCATTCAGAATGAAATTTTTTGTTAGGCTCAAAATATTATTCTAAATAAGAGTGACTTCAGATTCACTTTCCCAAGGCTTTTGTTGACCGCTAACATGCATATCGTGAACGGCATCCCCCGAAATATAAGCACTAGATTCTAACGCCTTCACCAAGGCACTTGAAGTGGTTGATTTTCCTACGCCCGCAGGTCCTGAAACGATATAAACTGTCCTCATGAATAATCTCCTTTCGTGCTCTACAACTGCGAAACAATGTGTAGGAGTGCATGTAATTAAATCAACTTTCTCACCTTTTATTTGGCAGACACGCCTTAGATATTACTGGGTAAAGCTACAATCTAATGTTGTAGTTGCTTTTTATACAAGCTGCCATTCGCTCGCTTTCACCCTACGGGTACAAGTGCAACATCGATTCGAAAGGACCTCATCGTGTTTTCTATGTCGCAGGAGTCTTGCTAGTGGCATCTTTTCATGATGGCCTCATGTTATGATGTGACTTGAATAAAAACGCAGAAACAAACATTAGCGTAGTCAACATACGTAGACTCCTGCGGGAACAGCGCGAGCTGAAGATCCCGCAGGAAAGCAAGATTCCGAGGAAGCTGAAGCCGTGCCCGCGGAAAGCGAAGTATTTTGACGAAGCGGTCGTGACTTAAGCTGTAGAAGTCCAGTTCGTTATAATAAACGATCTTTTAAAGAAGCAGGATTGTGAATATTAGCATCTCTCTATTTACACATGTTTTCAAAATGTCAATAGATCTATATTCCCTTGCTTCAACTCAGACACAGTCAACCTGAAAAGTGCTTTTTGCTCTGCGAAAGTTGAGTAATTAAGAAATGTGTCTTAAGAGTAAAGCAAAAAATGGTATTATTTTGTTTAAGATACTTACACTCATTGTTGCTTTAACGACGCAAACGTGACCAAAGGCTGCAATGTAAGAAGTGATCACTTTTTAATAAGGATGTTTAACATGCGAAGAGTCATTTATATACTTATATTAGTTCCATTCATTATATCTTGCGGAAAAGAAACAGCCAATTATAAATTATCGGTTGCTGAGCAAAGAGAGAAAGTAGAATCTAAGTCGCCAGCTCTTTACTTAAAAGACAGTACACCGTTTAATCTAAATTTAAGTGCAAAACTTACACCTGACCAAAACCAAGTCGAATTCAGTATCGTGTTAGAAGATATTGAAATAATAATGGAAGACGTCGTTATGGCTGGCTACTTTACAGAAACAGGATTGGATTTTTTTATGGAAGAAATATACTTTCTAAATTTAACTAACATACCTGCTGTTAATAGTGGTATGAGAGGTACATACGGACCAGGAAAAAAAAGAGGGTTGATAAACAGTAGAGATTTTACTTTGAAAAGATCGACCCCATTGAACAAAGATCATTTCCTAGAAGTTCTAAAAGACATTCGAATCTTAGTAATTTGGAAGGATGATTCTCAGACAGTGAACGAAAGAATCTTTGTATTGCCCCCTTCCCAGATACACATAGGAGACAAAATAATTAAATGAGTTGTTTTATTCCATGGATTAAAGTTGCAGGGGGTGTAAATGTTGAAATTCCGCACTAGTGATGGAATTGAACTCTTTTATGAACGGAGTGGAAAAGGGAAACCTTGTCTTTATTTACACGGAGGTCCAGGGTACTGGAGTAAATCTTTTCAACATTATAGCCAAGATGTTCTGGAGGATCAGCTGGACATGGTCTACTTGGACCAAAGAGGTTGCGGTCGATCAGGTCATTCGACAGATAAACACTATTCCTTGGATCGTTTAATCCAAGATATAGAGGAATTACGACAATTTTTAGGCGTGAAATCATGGTGCATTATGGGTCACTCATTTGGCGGAATTCTAGCCGTTACATATACTCAGAAGTATCCCGAACAAGTGGATGGGTTGATTTTATTGAACGCTACACTTCACTTTAGTGATTCGTTAAACCACCAGATCAATCAATGTAATGAATGGCTAGGCTTGTCGTCGAACTCTCCTATGATAGAGAACACGTCAACATTGATGAATACTTTCATGACAACAATCAGAAAAGCGATAGAGAAGGATGTGTTCTACAAACTTCAATATGAAAATATCAACACAAAGTACGAAATGGACAAAATCGATACTAGAATTAACAGTGACCCTGAGTTTCAAAAATATATATTTGCATCGAGTGATTTTTTTAAGGATTTTACGACCGTATCCGCAGAAATTAAAGTAATGACGTTAGTTGTTACTGGTAAACATGACCATGCTATTGGTCCAACCCATTATCAAAGATTTCAATTTCAAGACGCGATGATTTGTCAATTGAACTGTGCACACCATCCATATGCTGAGGACCAAAAGGAATTAAGAAAAGCGGTTTTTGCCTTTTTAAATTATTTGCCTCAACGTCAGATGACGACAGAGTGATTTGTTGGCAATAAAAGTTTGAATTATTTTTAGATTCGTACTATATTTCTTTTAAGCAGCCTTTGTATTCAAGTTTTCCAAAGCCAATGTAGTTACATTTCTTTACAAAAACTTATGGAGAGGTGAAAGGAATGATGAAGATCAATATACAACGTGAATGGGCCTGTAGTGACACCCCGTTATTTGCATCTTGCCACGCCTCTACAGTCTGGGCTCTTCCAGATGGGACAATTCTAGCAGCGTGGTTTGCTGGAACAAGGGAAGGACATGGAGACGTTGGGATTTGGATAAGTCGGCGAACGGAAGAGGGGTGGGAGCCGCCAGAAAGGGTTGCCGGAGAACCTGGAGTGCCTCATTGGAATCCCGTCTTTTTTCAAGAGGATGGCGAGCTTTTTCTTTTCTATAAAGTGGGGCAAACGATCCCTGGATGGGACACAAGGTTGATACGATCTCAGGATGTTGGTCGCACGTGGAGTTCGCCTGAGAAGCTTGAAGGGGCAAACGATCTTATCGGTAGGGGGCCGGTTCGTAACCACCCGATTCGACTAAATGATGGGGCTTGGTTAGCGCCGGCTTCGGTCGAAACCACTACACAATGGGATGCCTTCACTGATCGCTCGGAGGACAAAGGGCACACTTGGAAAGAAAGTGCTCACATTAAGATCAATCACGACGAGATCAAAGGGAGAGGGATTATTCAGCCGACACTCTGGGAGGATGCTGCTGGTGTACATATGTTGCTTCGTAGCACAGATAATTACATTTATCGCAGCGATTCCACCGACCAAGGACGATCATGGTCACCAGCCTATCGTACGGAACTTTTGAACAACAACAGTGGCATTGATTTGGCTCAACTAGACGATGGGACGCTGTTCCTCGTGCATAACCCTGTGGATCGTGATAGTGGCAAGCGCACCCCATTAGTGGTTAGTCGCTCAACGGATGATGGCGGTTCCTGGGAGACCTTGCTCACACTAGAGAAACAGGAAGGCGAATATTCGTATCCGTCCATCGTTGCACAAAGGCAATTGTTGCATGTGACGTATACATGGAATCGAAAGCGAATCGCGTATTGGGAGGTATTCTGCCCAACAAATTAAGGCTTTATTAACAATAAAACTATGATGAAATCCTTATAGCAACGATTTCTTTATAAGCGTCAATTCTCTCTGAAAAGAGCTGATTTGGCGCTGTTTTGCTGTGCTGAAATTTGTAAAGTCGCTGAATTTTGTAAGCTAACCCGCTTTTTCTTCACCTAGAGGATCGTAAACGGAGACGAAAAATGAGAATTGATAGAGCATGGCGGAAGATCGTAAGGTGGACGTACGTTGAGCGAATGTCATCTAGCTTCTGAGTCAATGGTTTTCTTCGATGCTCCTGATGTAGACACTCATCTTATTCACGCTTGCTAGTGTCGAACCCCTTAGAGCAGGACAAAGCGATGTTTGAAGGATGGTCATCTCAATGAACGAAAGCGAAAGGGGGCATTATTGTTGTCTGGATTAAAAACAAGCACAGTTCATTCTGCCAGACCAACCGTTTCAGGACGCGTCAAGGCGAAGTTGAAAAAGGAATACAAACTGGCATCAAGAAGCCTGTCCAGACATTGGGAATTGTATTTGCTGCTCTTGCCTCCAGTTTTGTACTTGCTCATTTTTAAGTACATTCCAATGGTTGGTGTGCAGATTGCATTCAAGGACTTTTCGGTGATTAATGGCATATGGGGGAGTGAATGGGTAGGGTTTAAGCATTTCATCAGCTTTTTTGAATCGCCGAACTTTTGGCTGCTGATTGAAAACACGATAGGCATTAGCTTTTATTCCCTAGTAGCAGGGTTCCCCATTCCGATTATTCTCGCGTTGGCATTGAACGAAGTGAGAACAGGGATGTTCAAAAAGACCGTGCAGATGGTTACGTATGCCCCTCATTTTATTTCAACCGTCATTATGGTATCCATCATCATTCTGATGCTATCGCCCCATGTAGGCGTCGTTGATCGTTTGACGACATGGCTTGGTATACCATCGACTAATTTTATGGGCATTCCGGAATACTTTAAGTCCATCTATGTCTGGTCAGGTGTTTGGCAGGGGATGGGGTATTCTTCGATTATTTACATCGCTGCTTTAGCCGGTGTTGATTCAGAGCTTTATGAGGCAGCTCGAATGGACGGCGCCTCGAGAATCAAAAAAATTCTCTACATTGACCTGCCTCATTTAATCCCGATTTCTGTCATTCTGTTGATTTTGAGTCTCGGCAGTGTCATGGGTGTTGGCTTTGAAAAGATCTTTCTCATGCAGAATTCACTTAATATTTCATCTTCAGAAGTCATTTCAACGTATGTATACAAAGTTGGTTTACTAGGAGCAAACTTTAGCTTTTCAGCAGCTGTAGGGTTATTCAACTCCGTCATTAATCTGATCCTGCTTATTCTGGTGAATGCAATCGCCAGAAGGGTATCGGAAAACAGTCTTTGGTAAGGAGGGGTTGGCATGTTTACAAAAAGCAAAATTAAAGAGCCTGTTAATGACCGGATTTTCCTAATTTTTATTTACATCTTTTTGCTCATCATTCTCTGTGTTGTGCTGTATCCATTACTGTATATTGTGAGCTCCTCTTTAAGCTCCTCGAGAGCCGTTTCATCTGGGAGTGTTTGGCTGTTTCCAGTGGAGTTTAATCTGAAAGCGTATGCGGCGGTATTTAAAAGCTCACAGCTCATGATGGGCTATTACAACACCTTCATTTATACGATTTTCGGTACGATTATTAACGTCGTGCTGACCGTGATGATTGCGTATCCCCTCTCACGTAAAAGGCTTTACGGCAAGAGTCTTGTCATGATCTTTATGATGTTTACCGTCTTTTTTGATGGTGGCCTTATTCCAACGTATCTGCTCGTTAAAGAGCTTCATATGATTGATACGCGATGGGCGATGTGGTTGCCGGGTGCGATGAGTGTGTTTCAGGTTATCGTGGCACGGACGTTTTTTCAAACATCGATTCCTCCGGAGCTATCAGAGGCTGCACAAATGGACGGTTGTCGTGATTTTCGCTTCTTGTTAAGCATTGTATTGCCGCTATCCAAGCCGATTCTCGCGGTGATGGTTCTCATGTATGCGGTCGGTCATTGGAATGCTTACTTCGATGCATTAATCTATTTAAGGTCTGAAGAGTTATTTCCATTGCAATACGTGCTCCGGAATTTACTGATTTTGAACGCAGCCGATTCTGAAATGATTGCAAATACCCATCAACAGCTAAGAGATGAAGGGTTTGAACAAGTCTTGAAATACGCAATGATTGTCGTCGCTAGTATCCCTGTGCTGCTTTTGTACCCATTTGTTCAGAAACACTTTGTAAAAGGCGTTATGATTGGTTCTCTAAAAGGATAAGGGGGAGTATGGATGATGAAAAAGCAACTGTATGTCGTGTTCGTTAGTGTTTTTATGGTACTGCTTTTAGCAGCTTGTTCAGGCGATTCGGCGACCTCGGATACAGACGAATCAGGTAATGTACAACTGACGTTTTTTGCACCGCAAGGAAAGGCACCTATGGAAGAAAATGAATTCACGTTGTTTATTGAAGATAAATTTGATGTCAGCTTAAATTGGGATGTTGCACCGACGGACGCCTTGACCGACCGGCGTCAGCTATTGTTGGCCAGTGGTGATTATCCAGAGGTTTTTCTAGAAGGAAAATTTTCTTCAACAGATTTGCTTACTTATGGAAGTCAGGGAGTGTTTCTTCCTCTTAATGATCTCATTGAAGAACATGCGCCAAACATTACAGCGATGATGGACAAAAGCGAGGTTTTTCGCGAGGCAATTACGGCTCCAGATGGCAACATTTACGCCTTGCCACGCTTTAACGAGTGCTATCACTGCACCTATTCACAAAAATATTGGATGAACGAAGACTGGCTGAATGCGGTTGGAATGGAGATGCCGAAAACAACGGATGACTTGTATGAGGTGTTAAAGGCGTTCAAAACGGAAGACCCGAATGGAAACGGTGAGGCTGATGAAATTCCGCTCACCGGCGCCCCAGATAAGTACGTTTGGAACGGCAACATTGACGCCTATTTGATGAACTCGTTTATCTACAACGACAACGATAAGTATTTGTTGCTGGAGAATGGCAAAGTTGATTTTGCAGCCAACAAGCCAGCATGGCGAGATGGCTTGTCTTATATGAATAAGCTTTATGAAGAAGGCTTGATTGATCAGGCGGCGTTTACGCAAAACGATCAAGCCATTGGACAGCTTGGAAATCGTGAAGGCGATGAAGTGGTTGGTTCAGTCACAACAGCGTTAATTAGTTATTTGGTAGATACCTACGATCCAGAAGCTGAACGACACAAGCATTGGACGATTGTACCACCATTAGAAGGACCAGAGGGAGTACAGCTTGCTGGAGTAGAAAAAGGCATTGCTGAATTCCAATTTGCGATTACAAACAAGGCAACGGAAGCTCAGCAAGTCAAAGCAATTGAAATTGCTAATTATTTGTTCAGTGAGGAAGGTTCTTTGTATAGTGAATACGGTCCAAGCGAAGGTTCAGGTTGGAAAATGGCCGAAGCTGAGGAAAAAAACATCAAGGGGGAGCCGGCAAAGTATAGCTATTATAATCTCCCTGAAAGAGATCCGAATGTCGTTGTCAATGAAAGCTGGTCTCTTGTAGGACCGAAGGATTTGTCCAATGATTTCCGTGATCTGTTTGCAGAAGGGCAAGACCCGCTCACAGCTGAAGGGTATGGAACACGACTCGCTCAAGCGACGGAGGTGTATGCACCGTATGCCCCAGAAGAATATTACCCAACAGGGGTTTATATCCGTCCTGATGATACCGAAGCGGCTGCACAAATCACCACGGCGATCCAAGATTATGTAGAATCCAACCTTGCCCAATTTATCGTTGGCAGCAAAGACATTGATAAAGAATGGGACGCCTATGTAGAAGGTTTTGAAGGTCTAGGTCTTGATCAGTATCTGGATATCTATCAAAGTGCAATAGAAAAAGAATAATGTATTGAAAAGGTGGGGCTGTCCCATAAGGTCAAAAAATGACCTTATGAGAATAATTTCAAGATTTTTTTCTGGTAATAGAATTAAACCGCTTCATCAAAATACTTCGCTTGCACCCTAAAGGGTACAAGTGCAACATCGACTCGAGAAGACCTCCTCGTGTTTTCTATGCCGCCGGGCACGGCTTCAGCTTCCTCGGAAAGCAAAAAATCGCTTTCCTGCGGGATCTTCAGCTCGTGCTGTTCCCGCAGGAGTCTACGTATTTTGACTACGCTAATCTTCTGACTCTGCATAAAATCAATCGCCACTCAAATTATAAAACATGAAAAACCTCAAGGCATCTGTTCAAATGTCTCGAGGTTTTCTACTTTTAAGAGGCTTTTGAGACAACCCCGCTTTTTTAATACGCTGGATTGTAATACGAAATGCCATAACAAAAAATAAAGAATAACGATCGTATGGGAATAAAAATGGTATAATTGATTTAAAATTATATAAACCTTTAAACAATAATCTATATTTGAAATTTTAGAAAGGGAAGTTGTGTAATGGAGATTTTTTCAACTTCAAATGTTTTTATAAGATTGCTTAAAATGGGGAAGCGTTATCTCATATGGTACATTACCCTGTGCCTTCTAACATTGATTCTAGCTTTGTTAAGCGTTGCTACTGCAGAAATGTTTAATAGATTGGCAAATGCGGCAGTAGATAAAAACATGAGCTTACTTATCAATACGGTGTTTTTGGCGATTGGTATATTAAGTGTAAATTTAATCGTAGCCATTTTTAAAAAAACGTTATCTGAACAACTGACGCTTCGCTCAACCCTCTATATGCAATCCAACGTAGTAGAGAATACATTGAATACAAAAATGGCTGATTTAGACAAGTATCATACTGGCGATATTATTAATAGAATTACTGATTCTGTTCGAGAGGCACAATCTGGTGTAAATATTAAATCTCAGGAAGTACTTGGAAATGTATTGCAGATCATTTTTCTACTCTCTTACTTCTCGTTTATTCATATACCTCTAACAATAGGGGCGTTAGTGTTAGCAGTAATACTACCTATGCTCATTAATTTTGTTTCAAAACCTATGAGAGGTCTGTATGAATCAAGGCAAAATGCAATAACAGAAAAAGAATCATTTATTCAAGATGTAATCCAAGGAGCAGAAGTGGTTAGGAGTTATTCCCTGACGGAAAGAATGAAGCAGGTACTAGAGAGTAAATACAATCAGTATCTAAACTATCACTTTAAAGTTCAAAAGTATGAAGTTGCCCTGTTTCGAAGCCATACATTAATATGGTTGTTAGGCATTTTATATGTATTTGGTTATGGTGGTTATTTGGTTTCAATAAATCAATTAAATGTTGGTGACGTTGTGGCTTTTGCTATTTCGTTTGAAAGATTGGCATTTCCACTTGCGGGCTTAGCCGGAGTATGGGCCAAGTTTCAAAATTCATTAGCGCATGGACGCCGTATATTTGAATTGCTAGATCTATCAAAAGAGCAAAAACTGGGAAAGAAAAATGGACCAATTCAGATTGAAGATATCCATATCGATAATGTTTATTTTTCATATCCTCAAAGTCAACTGTCATTAAAGGGGATCTCGATGACACTGCAAAAGGGAAAATCAACGGCACTTATTGGTCCTAGTGGGAGCGGGAAAAGTACATTGGCTAATCTATTGTTAGCGTTGTACAAACCGGACAACGGAAAAATTTACTATGGGATTCATGATCTTCAGGATATGGATATTGCAAACTGGAGGAGCCGCATTGCTTATATTCCACAAGATCCTGTTATGTTTACAGGATCCATATTTGAAAACATTGCGATAGGAAAAGAAGGGGCAACATGGGAAGAGGTAATCACTGCAGCGACGGCGGCACAAATACATAATTCTATTAGAAATACAAGTAAGCAATATGACAGTGTTATTGGTGAGGATGGTTTGCAACTATCGGGAGGGGAAATACAAAGGATTACTATTGCACGAGCATTTTTATCCAATCCAGACATCGTGATTTTAGACGAACCTACCTCATCATTAGATACCACGAATGAAAGGTTGATTGTCGAACAACTTCTAGAGATATTTAAGGGAAAGACCATACTGATTATTTCTCATCGTTTAGCAACAATTCAAAATGCAGATCAAATTGTATTTATGGAAGATGGATATGTCATAGAATCAGGTAACCATAAAGATTTAGTTCAAAAAAAGGGTGAATTTTATAGAATGTATTATGACGATTCAAAGGAGGAAGTCATTTGAAAGGAAACTTGAGTGCATTTACCCTTACAAGATATATGATGAACTATTCAAAACCCTATTTGTTCATATTCATATTGGCAATTCTATTCATCAGTATAGATATCATATTTAGTGTAGGAAATACATGGATTCAACAGTTTTTTATCAATCTTATCGATGAGGGTTCGCTTGAGAAATTAATGACATTTGTACAAATTAGTTTAGCTATCGGTTTGGGTTGTTTGGCGATGATGATTATACAGTTTCTTTTAAGAAACTATACGATCTCTTATATTTCTAGAGACTTCACGCTTAAATTTTTTGAAGAATGTAACAAAATCCCTCTTCTTGAGGCAAATAAATATTCTTCAGGTGATTTAGTCAACAGGATTAACAAAGATGCTCCAGCAGCTAGCCATATTATAGATTTTCTTGTATTTAATATACTTTTCCATATCTTGATGTCTGTTGTTGTGTTTATATATTTAGCTCGTATTGATTTCTTTTTAGCATTGTTAGCCTTAATTGGCGGGCCATCGTCATTTTTGATTGGAAAGCTTTTCGATATGAAAATTCGATCAGTCACTGTTGATGCTCAAAAAAAGGATGCGGATGTTAGGAATATATTACAAGAAATGATGCAAGGATTGAAAGTGGTTAAGTCCTTATGTATAGAGAAAACTATGCATCGCAAATATAAAGTAGAAAGAAATAAACAAAACAAACTGTTCATGAAAAGAGCCTTATTAACTTCATTTAGGGAACAAAGTATTGAACTTTCATTTAATGCAATCGCTTACACTTGTACTTTTTTTGTAGCTGTGGCGGCCATTCGAAATGAAATCACGCCTGGACAAGTATTAGCTTTCTTGTTTCTGACAATGCGGTTAATGGGACCGTTTCTTGGAATTGCTCAAATGTGGAGTTCGTTGCAGATGGCTTTAGGAGCTGGGGATAGAGTGTATAAGATAGGAAATTTATTTAAAAATAAAGACGAAAGTGATATAAGTGTTGAATCTGATCAAAGTGTATCAGATCGCACCAATGCCGCTATCAAAATTGTAGATGGAACGTTTTCTTATCAAAAAGATAAAGAATTATTCAATCACTTTAATTTGACAGTTGGTACAGGAAAATCGGTTGCCATCGTTGGGCCTAGTGGTTCTGGTAAATCTACACTTGCCAAATTATGTGGTGGACTATATGAACTAGATAGTGGAAACATTGAGATTTTCGGTCATTCTTTAAACGATAACAAAGAAAAAGTGAGAAGTAAAATTGCATATGTTCCCCAAACGCCTTATCTGTTCTCAGGAACAATTAAAGAAAATATTGAACTTGGAAGTATTGAAGACATGACAATGAATGATGTTATAGAAGCAAGTAGCCTTGCCAATTCTAATGATTTTATCGATACATTAGACCAACAGTATGATACTTCAATCAGGGAAAGAGGATCTTCATTGTCAGGGGGGCAACGTCAAAGAATTGCGTTAGCACGGGCCTTTGTACGCAAAGCTCCTCTTATTATTCTTGATGAGGTTACATCATCCTTAGATAATGAGTCCGAGAATCTGGTTTCGAAATCCATTCTTCAGTTGTTGGATAGAGGGACCACAGTTTTATTTATCACACATAATTTATCTTTAGCACAAAAAGCAGATCGGATTATTGTGATGGACAAAGGACAAATCGTCGAAGATGGGGACCATGAAAGCTTGCTCAGTTTCAATGGTCTTTATGCGCAATTAAGAGAAAGTGGATATAGTGAGCAAACTGGATGAAAGATGACTACCAGATTCAGCATATTGGTACAAAAACCTCGAGGCAATTTTTAAAAGCCTCGAGATTTTCTATATTTAGAGGGGCTTTTGAGACAGCGACGTTTTTGTGTTTGAGGCGAGCTACTTATCAGATTGTCATACAAACTTACAGAATAAAATTTTGTAAGTTGTTTATATTCCGACATTTTTATGAGATACTATTCGTATTCCGTTGCTGAATACTTCTTTATAAGATAGGGGGACGAGAGGTGAAGAAGCATTGGTTGCGTCGGTGGGCGTGGTCTTATACATCGGCGTTTTTAATGGTTGTAACAGTCTTGTTTTTCTTATTTTTTCAGAGTCTAAACGAATCGACTCGAAAAGAAGCGTTAAAGGCCAATGATTTTTTAGCCTCACATGTGATCACATATATTGACAATGCATTGCGGACAGTAGACTATTCAGTGTTGAGTGATGTGTTAACCAATGAAGCGGTGAAGGATTATTTGCATCAAAAGGGAGATGCCTTTACAACCATTCAGGCGGTCGAGGCAATTGAACAATTAAAATCGGATTACCCACAGGTGCATTCAGCGTATCTCGTACGTTTTGAAGACAATACGGTGCTTTTAAATGGCAAGGCGGTCGCATTAGCAAACTTTAGTGACAAAGCTTATATTAACAAAGGTTCTGCGTTCCAAGGTTGGAGTCAAGCAAGGGAGTTTCAGGCGTATGCGGATCAGACGAAAAAGACAGTCACCACGTTAGTTCGTGAAACGTCTGATCGTTCAGGTATGTACGTGGTTAATGTGAGCTTAGAGGCGTTACACCGGACGCTTGGGGGAATGTACGATGCCGATATAACGACGGTACGCATTTTGGATCAGAAGCAACAACCTCTGAAAGAGATGCAGAAAGCTCATTCGCGAGCGGCATCAGAATCTCCAGTTTTTGCTTCCTATACGTCAGGATATACTGGTTGGACAATTGAAACGAGTCTTAAAGAAGGGAAGCTAGTGGGCTTTGCTTTCTTTTTGCACAGCATATGGGGGATTCTTGCGGTCATCATTTCAATACTCGGTATTGGCTGGATGATCTATATGGGTTATCGGAATTATAAGCCAATTCGACAGATCATGGGCATCATACAAGCGTCTTCTCAGGACACCTCACAAGCTTTATCTGGAAATGAGTTCAATGTTATCCAAACAACGATTGAAAAGATGATTGCCGAAGAAAAGAAGGGCTTACTTGCGCAGCAACAGCATCGTAGTTTACAGCAAAAGCATGTGTTTCGAGAATTGCTAGAGGGGCGTGCACAACGAACAGAGGTTGATTGGCAGCAGGCTGTTCAGGATGTTGGAATCGAGCACGGTGAAGCATTTGTTGTAGCTGTGGTCGAAGTAGACGCATATAACAAATTTACAGCGAACAATAAAAGCGAAGATCAGTCGTTGAAAAAATTCATATTAAAAAATGCTCTTCATTACCAAGCCCAAGAAGCAAATTCGACCGTATGGGTAGAATGGTTGGAAGAGAAGCGACTATTTGTTGTACTTTGGGGTGACGAGATAGAGATCAGGTCAATAAAAAAGTGGATTTCCGCTTATCGGTTATGGGTCGAGGAACACGTTGAAACAACGGTGTCCATCGGATTAGGAGATGTAAAGACAGCGTGGAAAGATGTGGTTACATCGGCAAGATCAGCAATCACTGCCCTTGAGTATAAAGCAGTAAAAGGCAGTAACCAGCTGTTGGTTCATAACGAATGCCATTCTCCATCATCGAACGATGTGTATCCAATGTTGAGAGATGTGTCGCGTATGGTTCGCGACTTTGGAGAACTGAACACGGCATGGGAGGCCGCATGGAAGCAATGGTTTGAAAAGATGAAACAGTGCGGTTTGATGCGTTCTGATATTGTTCAGCTTTTTGATTACATGCTCCAATATGCAGACCAGAATATTACGCATTGGAAGGGATCTTCAGCTTGGCGGAAAACGTATCAAGCGCTCCGTTTGTTGAGTCATCGGTTTGAGACGATTGAGGAATTGGAAGCTGAAGGAAGAACGATTTTGCATGAGCTCCATGATGCACTAAAGAACGACAACAATGAACAGCAGCAACTAAATGTCGTTCTGTGCATGAAGCGATACATTGAAACCCATTATGCAAATCCAGACATTTCGTTAGCAATGTTAAGTGATGTCTTTCAAATGAATAGCAAATATGTCAGCCAGCGTTTTAAGGAGGGGACGGGTGAGAAGTTCCTTGATTTTCTGACGAGACTTCGCATGGATGAAGCAAAACGTCTTATGCTCACAACGAACGAAACGATTCAGGACATCAGCTCGAAGGTGGGCTATGTCAATTATATTTCGTTTAACCGTGCATTCAAAAAGGCAATGGGAAAATCCCCTAGCGATTTTCGAAAACAATGCTCGAGCCAAGCTTTGTCAGCGAATCCTCATACCGTGCTTTAATAAAAAAGCGGATGCATTTAGAGGGCATCCGCTTTTGGCCATTTCCAAGAGTTTGCTTCCGATATGCACTCGAAAGCTGTACGTGTAGACTTGATTTGATAAGACAATCTCTTACCTAGTCGGTGATGCAGGAATAGACGATACTGTACCATTCTGAACGGGCGAAGCAGCATCCTTTTGCCTAGAGATGAGGAACAAAGCGATCCATATAAGAAGAAAACCAATCATCTGAGCAAAGGTCACTTCTTGTTGGAAAACGAGCCAGTTGACGAGAAGGCCTGTCATTGGAAAGCTGAGTTCTGCCAGCGTTGCCGTTGATGCTTTCATTGTCCCTAGTCCTTTGTAGTAGAGCATCATGCTTAAGAGACCTGGGAGCAATGCCGAAATAAGCAGATTGACGGCAATCATTGTGAGCGCAGTCGCTTCAGTAGGGAGCGTCCAGGCATCCCGAGAAATGCTGTACAGCAATACGAGCATGGGCAGAGCGAGAAGAAAGCGTAAAGAGGTGACCGTTTCAAACTGTAATTTTTTAAGTAAAATACGCCCCATCACTGTCGCACCGCCCCATAAGACGGCTGCGCCAAGAGAATATAAGCTTCCGACATTTATAACCTCTCCCCAACCATTGAGAGGGAAAGAAAATCCAAACGTTAAGAAATAGGTCCCTACAAGAGCGAGTGGAAACAAAAACGAAAATTGCTTAGGAAGCTTTTCCTTTAACAACACACGTGCCAGAAGGATAGCCGCAATCGGTTGGACCTTTTGAAGCAGCAATACGGCATTCATATCCCCGTAGGTAAGACCTTGCGTAAAGAGCAACGAGGCAACAGCTGACCCACCCCAGGAAATAAATAAGAGGGCGCCAACATCACGCCAATTTAAGCTAGCAAGCTCGTGACGGTGTGCGTATAAAATAGGTGCTGTAACGAGTGCGAGCACGATGTGTTCAATGAGAACAATTTGTGTGGATGTCATTGAATCCAGCAATAGCATCCGGAAAACAGGTGTTGCGCCCCAAAATGCTGCGCCAATCACAATGAGCCAAAATGTGTGATTCCGTTGTTGCATGATGTCTTCAACCCTTTCGGCTGAATACGATCTCGTCGAAAATCAAATCACCCCTGTTCCACGGGAAACAGGGGTGATCAAATAAACGTGTGCACATAATTTTTTGAAATTATAGCCCATGTTTATTGTGATCTTCTCCCATCCGGACTTTAACCGTCGGCTCTGGAATCTCACCAGATCAGTCCTTACTGACGTCATCAATAAGGAGTCGCGGGCTTTCACCGCCGGTCAGGAGTTGCACCTGCCCCGAAGATCCATATTCAATTAAATTTAGTTTATTTGTTAGCTTAATGCTTACTATATGCGCCTTTTTTCATTTTGTCTAGTGGGTTGCTCAGGATTAAACATGCTGAAAAGATGGAGATTCAAGACGGAGAGACAATGAAAGCGCATACGATTATTTTTAGCAATGCAATTTTTGTAATGACGTTATTTAGCAGTGTCCTTCGTCTCCCTAAGAAATAGAAAACCAATGAAGCTATGCCAATGAACATTTTTCTACCTATAGTATAGCGGATAGATGCATCATTCGATAGAATCAACATATGGTATACTGACGAAAAGGAGGTTGATGCAATGAATGCTCCAATACCAATTCTTCGTTTTTTTGATGAAGAGCTAACGAAACATTTTTATTGTGATTTTCTTGGTTTTACAGTTGATTGGACACATCGCTTTGAAGAGGATTTTCCGTTGTATATGCAAGTCTCAAAAGACAAGTGTATTCTTCATTTAAGTGAGCATTATGGTGATTCCTCTCCAGGAGCAGCGTTGCGCATTGAGGTCGGTAATATAGAAACGTTTCAGAAACAACTTTTGGCGCAGCAAGCCTCTTTCGCGCGTCCGGGATTAGAGGATGGACCAGCCGGAGGGAAGGAATGCACGGTTACTGATCCCGCGTACAATCGGCTCGTTTTTTATGAAAACAAGAACTAACATGAAGGAGAGAAATAGAATGGCCCGATCGAAAGCGAAAAAAGTGCGCAGCAAGCGAATTAGAGAGGGGAGAAGAGATCCTGAATTAAATCGAAGCCCTTATGCAGCTGCGGATTTGACAACTCGGAAGACAAAAACGAAAAAAGGCGTCATGTACAAATGCAAACATCAGAATCATCATTCCCATCGAGGAAGCGATGATTCTTTTTTATTGTTTTTGTGCCTGTAACAATTTTTCAATAACAAGGTATCTCCTTTTTAAAAACAGCAAAATCCTATGGTTCATTAGCCAGATGCTATCTGTTGCAAACGCTTGCTTTTTAGTACGCTTTACAAAGAGGATTACAAGGAGGAGATGCAAACATGAAAAGGCTAACGAAGGAACAAAAAAGCACATTCGATAATGAAGGATATGTCGTCGTTAAAGGGCTGTTTTCACAAGAGGACGTTGAAGTAATTCGTAGCACATTTGAGCGGATTGGAAATGAAAGTGTTCCTGGTTATTTTGAACCTGATTTGTCAGGGGATGCAGTGGACCCGTTACAACGCTACCCTCGCGTGATGCACCCACATCGATTTAATGAAACCGCAAAAAATTATATGCTTCATTCACCTGTGCTTGATGTGCTTGAAGACTTGTATAGTGAGGACGTGCTTGCTGCGCAGAGTATGTTTTACTATAAGCCACCAGGTGCAAGAGGGCAGGCACTGCATCAAGATAACTTTTTTTTAAAAGTTGATCCAGGGAACTGTATTGCGGCTTGGACAGCAATTGATGCCGCGGACGAAGACAATGGGGGGTTGCTCGTTGTTCCACAAACCAACAACGATGAAATCGTTTGTCCAGAGGAATCCGATGCCACTGAGTCCTTTACAAAAGGTTACGTTAAACCACCTAAAGGTAAAAAAGCTGTTCCTGTAAAACTTGATGAAGGCGATGTACTCTTCTTTAATGGCAATTTAATTCATGGCTCGTATAGAAACAAAACGAAGGACCGCTTTCGACGGGCGTTTATTTGTCATTATGCCAACGCATCCGCGAGAGAAATTGGCATGCATTACAACCCGCTGTACAAAAGCAATGGAGAATCACTTGAATTGAACATAAATCCTGATGGCGGTCCTTGTGGAGTTGAACACGAAGATGTCTATCCGCACTAAACACCATCTTGATGTGCAAATGGCGTGGTGGACGATGCAAGGACTTGGTGAAAACGGTAAAGAATGGGACGACGCTAGTAAAATAGCGGCAATTCACAACGCTGGTTTTACTGGGATTTGTGGATTTTTGCCTGAAGAAGAAAAGGCACAGTGGTGGCAACAAGCGCTATCGGATCACCAGCTTCACTTTAGTGTAAACGCATATCCATCAAGTCTCGATGATTTCAAGGGATTTTTGGAGAAAGTACATGCGTATGAAGGAAAAGTGTCGTTCATCAATGCCCAAGTCATGACGCCATTTCTTGTTGGTGACCAAGCAGGTGAACTGCTTCAATCCATGCATGATGCAGCAGATGAGGCTGGTGTTCCGGTTTATATTGAAACACACCGCGGTACAATTACACAGGACCTCCTTCGCACTGTGTCCTACGTGAATTGCCACAACAACTTAGAGCTAACCATTGACTTTTCTCATTATGTGTTGGCTGGAGAAATGAAAACCATTTCTGCTGAGGCAGAGACTTTGCTACAGGTTTTATTAAACAGAACAGCATCCATTCATGGACGAATATCCAACGGAGAACAGATTCAGGTGGACGTTTCGCACCCGAACAACGACGATTTTCTTCGTTGGTGGACGGAGGGAATGAGGAAATGGAGACGTACAGCTACTGAGGGGAGTTATTTTCCCTTTGTTTGTGAGCTTGGACCGCCGCCATATGCTTTGATTGGTCAAAGTGAAGAAGAAGAAAAAGCACAGCGGTGGGAACAATCTCTGGTTATGGCAAGCCTTGCTCGTCAAGCATGGGAGAAGTCAATCTAACTCAACTTTCGCACCTTTTATTTTGCAGGTACGCTTAGATATCACTGGGTAAACCTACTATCCATGTTGTAGTTGCTTTTGATACAAGCTGCCATACGCTCGCTTTCACCCTAAAGGGTACAAGTGCATCATCGACTCAGAAGTACTATCGTCGTGATTTCTTTGCCGCCGGGCGAACTGCGAGCCTCCTCGATCGCTTGCGCGCTCTGTGGGGTCTCGCTTAGCTCGCTTTTCCCGCAGGAGTCTCGCTAGTGGCTGCTTTTAATAATGCCCTCATGTTATTATGTGACAAGAATAAAAACGCAGAAAAAAACATCAGCGTAGTCAACATACATAGACTCCTGCGGTAAAGAAAACACGATGAGGTACTTTCGAATCGATGTTGCACTTATGCCCTTTAGGTTGCAAAGAAAACATGACGAAGTCTTTTTGAGTAGATGTTGCCCTTGTGCCATTTAAGGTGAAAGCGAAGTATTTTGACGAAGCAGTCGTGATTTAAGGTGTAGAAGTTCTTCGATACAAAAGACGACCTTTTAAAGATCCAGGATTGTGAACATTAGCATCTCTAAATTTACACATGTTTTCAAGATGTCAATAGATCTATCTCACCTTGCTTCAACTCATGCACAGTCAACATTCAATGTGTTTTTTGCTCTGCGAAAGTTGAGTAACTAAATAAAGAAGAGGAGCTGTCCCAAATGTACATCTAGGGACAGCTCCTCTTTTAACGCAATAAATTAAGCAGGGCTTGGTTGCAAGCCTCTTTTTCATCATAGATGAGACCGTGACCGCTGTTTTCAAACGGTATCAAAGTTGAATTCGGAATCGCCTCATGCAATTTTTCTGAAAAGGCAAAGTCACAAATCTCATCTTTTTTGCCATGCATGAGCAATGTAGGAACAGACACCTTCGTGACTTCTTCGCGAAGGTCTTCATCCCTTAAAGATTCTGCCGCTGCAATGGTGCCATATGCCGAGGCTTCAAGACCTAGACCTAAAAACCAGTTCGCCAAAGAATCAGAAACATCGCTGTAAAAGAATGCAGAGCCAAAATCTTTTATAGCTTGTGGCCGATCCGCTTGGATAGAAGTAATAAGTTCATCCACATCCTCTTTTTTCATCCCTACATCATACCCACTACGCTGTGTAAAGCTAGGCGCTGCTGCACCCATAAGGATTAATTGCTTGAGTTCGTCACCGGCGAACTTCGTTGCGTAACGAATGGCAATCGGTCCTCCCATTGAAAAGCCTGCCACAAAAACATTTGATAGTTGTAGCGAATCAATGACCTTTTTTACATCCTGAGCAAGCGTATCGTAATCATACCCAAATGCTGGTTTGTCTGATTTGCCAAAGCCACGAAGGTCAATGCCGATACATCGGTACCCTTTTTTAGGCAGTTCGTTCATCTGATACTCAAACATTTTATGATTAACTGGCCAGCCATGAATAAAGACGATCGGCTGCCCTTCACCGATATCTTCAACGAATAGGGATACATCTTTTTCTACACGTATTGAGTGTGCCATTCTAAATCATCTCCTTATACTTGATTCCTTATAGCAAGTTTTCCCTACGCACACAAATTAAAACAAAGGATGCATCAAATAGATCTCCTCTTCTCAGTAGGGAAAAAGAACGTTACAATAGAAAGCGAACAAATGTACTTAGAAAATGCAATGAACGGAGATTTAAGGATGACAGGAAAAACACATATTGTCGGCGGCATCGCAGCAGGTTGTCTAGCGATTGAATTCACAAATG
The DNA here is from genome assembly GCF_004363045.1 of Aureibacillus halotolerans. Taxonomy (NCBI): domain Bacteria; kingdom Bacillati; phylum Bacillota; class Bacilli; order Caryophanales; family Bacillaceae; genus Aureibacillus; species Aureibacillus halotolerans. The sequence continues at coordinate 433,363 of NZ_SNYJ01000001.1, read as the reverse complement.
CTTCACCAGGGGTTGTTCTCATTATGAGTACAATTAGCTCGCTTTTACCGGATCTTTGTCATAAGGGATCTAAAATTGGGCGTCGCTTTAAAGGTCTTTCATGGCTGATTAGTGGATTGTTTGGGCATCGAACCATCACACATAGCTGGGTGCTGTTTATCGGGGGGAGCCTCTTGCTTTACAATCTACTTCCTGAGTCTTCCTACGCAGTGGGGTATGCGTTTGGTGTAGGAAGTCACTTACTCCTCGATGCGTTAACAACGAAAGGCATTCAACTGTTTTGGCCTATTCGATTGCGCGTGCGTTCACCGCTTTACACAAAAACGGGCGGTGTTGTGGAATACGCGATCATGCTGGCGATGATAGGTTATATTTGTTATGTCGGGCTTTCCGCGTAAACTGAGCGGTATTTAAAATCAAAAAAACTTGTTGCACGCAATGAAAAATGATATATTCGTAAGAATACATTTTTCGCGAAGTGTGAATAAACTGTAGGGAAAGGAGGAGCAACAATGCGTAAGGTCACTTTGGAACAACTGTTTTTACACCCTATTGCCCAAAAATATCTCTCCCGTTCAGGCATTGCACATGCGGTAACGGTTGCAGAGCATGCAGCGGCGTACGCGCAACGAGAAGGGGAGAATATGGATTTCGCCGCAAAAGCGGGTCTGTTACACGATATTGGGCATTATACTTGGTATCGAGACGGTGAATGGGACACAGCGCTTTATCGTCAAAACGATATTCATGCCATTAAAGGCGCGACACGTGCGCATAAGCTACTTCTTCAGCTTGGAGAGCATCCTGCGAATGCCAAGACCGTCGCCATTGCGATTCTCCTTCATACCGATTCATACCTTCCAGAGGGAAAGTTGGCTTTAAATCCATTGCAGCGGATCGTTCATGAGGCAGATGAAGCAGATGAGGAGCCAAATGGCGCGCATCATTATCGTAAAATGACCCCTTCCACTGCGCTAGCACGCATTATCGCACTTGATCATAAAGTAGAAGCCAATGACAGATTAAATGCTCAGCAAACGAGTTGATTCAAAGGTGTTACACCTTGACGTATAGGGATACGCTAAGGTATTCTATAGATTACAAAAGAAGTCAATTTTCAATGATGTTGAATTGTTTTTTTCCTTTAAAGGGGAGTAGCTCAAAAAAGTAAAGTCGTCAGTACAGGAGCAATCCTCGGCTTTGCTTACAACATTTGTTGTTTGCGAGACCTTTACCGTTCTTCGGTGAGGTCTTTTTTGTATAAGTGGCCTCATCAATCATCAATTGATAGTAAGGTCTTAGAAGAGGTGACCACGAATGAAAACAGCACGTGAGCTTGCACATAGTGTTCAATTTTCAGCATCTGAGCAAGAGCCTTCATTGCTTTCAAAAGCAGAAGAGCTTATTTTCGCCGGAAAAGGCAGAAGTGCCTATGTATTTCGAATCAAAGGCACATCTAAAGTGTTAAAAGTGTTTTTTACACCCTTTCATCATATTGCTCAAGAAGAAGCAGCCATTTATCGCCAGCTCCAAGGACTGTCTTTTTATCCAACACTTTATGAATATGGCGATGGATACCTTGTCATTGAGTATATAGAAGGGCAAACCTTTTACAGCTGTCTTATTCACGGGCATCCAGTCGAGAAGGCTCATATTGAAGCAGTTGACGAGGCCTTGTCAGCCGCTAGAGAAAGAGGTTTAAATCCCTCGGATATTCACTTGCAGAACATCATCTTAACACCAAGCGGCGAAGTGAAACTGATTGATGTTGCTCGGTTCAGGCAAATGAAATCGTGTCACCAATGGAATGATTTAAAAAGAGCTTTTGCGACTCACTATGGAAAATGGTATTTTCCGAAAAAAATGCCGGTACCGTTGCTGAAAAGCATCGCACGGTTGTATAAGAAAAACATGCTGCCTCGTGTCGGTGCATCTTAATGGAGAGAGGAGTTGTCTGCATTGAAAGCTGTTATCTTTGATTTTGATGGTTTGCTATTAGATACAGAAACGCCATGGTTCGATGCCTATGCGGCAGTTTTTGAACGGTATGATCAAAAGCTTCCTTTAGAGAAATACGCACAAGCAATAGGAACGGATATCGACGTGTTTCATCCACTACGTTACTTAGAAACATTGCTTGGCAAACCAATTGTGGATGCAGATTACGAATTGTTTATTCAAGATTTTCATGCAGATCGAATGAAGGAGCTCCCCTTGCGTCCGGGGGTGAAGGCGTATTTACAGGCAGCGCAGGAAGCTGGTCTGTCCATTGCGCTTGCTTCAAGCTCAGATCGAAAATGGATTGATCGTTGGACGAAGAAGCATTGCATCGATAGGTATTTTTCTGTGATTAATACACGGGATGATGTAGAGCGCGTTAAGCCAGATCCAGCCTTGTATGAAAAAACAGTGAGAGAACTCGGCGTTGAGAAGAAAGACGTCGTTGTTTTTGAAGATTCATTGAATGGCCTCACAGCGGCGAAAAAAGCCGGACTGACATGTGTGATTGTTCCTAACCAAGTCACAGCACAACTCCCCTTTGAAGCACACGATTGGCGGTTGGAATCTATGGAAGAGACACCCTTTCTAATGCTATTAAAGCAATTGGAGAGCGGGAGGGGAAACGATGGACAGCAGGAAGCTTGAAGAGATCAAAGAGCTTCAAAGCAACGTTGAGAAGCACGATAACATCCGTTTAAAGCTCAATTGGGACATGCTTGCCAAACGGAAGAACACCGGTGAATATGACTATTTTCATTATACGGGCCAAAAGCTTACCGGCTTTTTAGGCGTGTACGACTTCGGCTCAAAGCTGGAAATATGCAGCATGGTGGACGCTTCGTCTAGACGTCAAGGTGTGGCCACAAGCCTCTTTTCACAAGCCTTAAGCGATTGGGGAGCGTCAAAGAAGGAGATCCTCTATAATTATCCAGAGGGTAGTAAAAGTGGTGAAGCCTTTGCAAAAGAAAATGGTTGGGTGCTGGCTTTTACGGAGTATGAAATGTGCTGTGAAATATCTCCTGGGGATGAAGCGAGTGTGATCAACGTACGGGATGCGCAACCTACCGACGAAGACATGATCTATTTTCTGGATACGCAAGGATTTGAGATGTCCTTGGAGGATGCGAAAGGCATCTATTACATACAGGAAGACCCAACGAATGGGACACAGCTCATTGAGGTTGCTGGAGAAATCGTTGGAAAAATGCGCCTTGATATAGGAGAAACAGAGACGTGGATTTATGGTTTTGTAATTATGGAAAAGCACCGCGGCAAGGGATATGGCCGTGCAGCGCTCTGGCAAGTAACAAAAGAGCAGTTGAGAACAAAAAAACGTGTGTGCTTAGAAGTCGTGGCTACAAATGCAGGGGCATTGCATTTGTACGAGTCATGTGGATATACGTCTTTTGGTGCACAGCATTATTATAAAAGCAAGAATGGCAGCGACTGAACGAAATGCGAGTACAATGTTAAATAGAAAGAAGGCAAACCGATCGTTGCTAAAAAGGTTTGCCTTTTTTCATTGGAATGAATCTTGAATCTGTGTAACGGAGTATAAAATTTATAGGTTTAATTGATAGCTACATTGTAAACTTTCGCACCTTAAATTTTGGAGATACGCTTAGATATAGTTGTGTAGACCTGCAATCCATTATTGTGGTTGCTTTTTATACAAGCTGCCATACGCTCGCTTTCACCCTAAAGGGTACAAGTGCAACATCGACTCAAAAAGGACCTCATCGTGTTTTCTATGCCGAAGAGTCTCGCTAGTGGCTGCTTTTTTTAATGCAATCATCTTAATTGGTGTACAAATCCGCTTTGTTGCTTAGAGGCGCCCTTTTAGGAAATATAGGCTTATGAGCAATGGTATCTTAATATTAATTAAATACAGCAGGCGTTGTTTTGAAGAGGTGGATTGATCTATCTCACCTTGCTTCCGTCCGAGAACAGCTAGTGTTGAAGTTGATTTTGCACTGCAAAAGTTGTCTGAATCACAAACAAACATGAAGTCCACTGCTGAATCTACATTGGGTGATATAACTTTGCATGTAACGATGCGCTTACTTGTCTTGTTTCCTAAAGCAATATGGTTCAACTCGCTTTTCCGTTTCTCCGCTATACGAGACCCAGACAAAATAAAAACAATTTACGCAGAAAGAAACATCAGCGTAGTCAAAATACGCAGACTCCAGCGGGAACAGCGCGAGCTGAAGATCCCGCAGGAAAGCAAGACTCCGAGGAAGCTGAAGCCGTGCCCGCGGAAAGCGAAGTATTTTGACGAAGCGGTTTTTCATGTTGTAACCAAATGAATGCCGCTTACGTCTGCTAGGGCAGAAACTAACGTACTTGGATGACTTAAATCTCCCTTGACAACCTCTACACCTTATTTATGTTGTTTCTTAAGTTCATTGCTTCTTCGAAACACGCCGCAAAAGCTTTGAAGGTCTTGCTTAGAAATAAACTTTTTCGAGTAACCAATCGGGAAGTAGCATATCTAAATTGCTCCGGTACTTGATATGCCTGAATTTGTTCATCTTCCTTGTCTACGACTGATTCTGTTAAAAGGCTACTTCCAATTCCTGCCCGTACACAGTTTAGCATGGTGTCCAATGCACTTACTTCAATGATGTTATCAAAGGGCACTCCCTTCGTTTGCAGCCAAGTTGAATTGGCTTTACGTAAAGGACAGCCTTCCGGAAATACAACCCATGCTATTTTGTTAAAATCAGGTAAATCTGCTTTTTCTTTTTCGTGTGTACTTGTTAATAAAAAGACTTCTTCTTCAAACTCATAAGCGACATGTACCGAAGTAAGATCATATTCGCCGGTTAGAAACGCTCCATCTAATTCACCGTTCAGTACCTTCTGGTAATTTTGTGGTGAAGTGCCAGTGCTAAGTCTTAAATACACTTCTGGATAATTTTTTTGGAATTCAAATAAAGCACGGATAAAAGAAGGAGTAGACGCAATGGTTTCGACTACGCCAATGGTTAAAGAGCCACAAGGATATTCCGCTTCCGTGACGGCAGCAATGGTTTCTTCTGTCATCCGTAAAATGTTAGTCGCATAATTACATAACAGTATGCCTTTTTCGGTCGGCGTAACCCCTTTTCGATCACGGTGAAAAATCTGTACACCAAGTTCTGCTTCTAGTTTGCGGATTCGCATGGTCAAATTAGATTGAACATAACCCAGCTTTTCTGCGGCTCTTGTAATATTGCCTTCTTGTTGGATGGTAACAACCATTCTTAAATCAATTAATTCCATAGTAAAACTCCTTTTTACCATCAATTAAATTGATGGTACCATCTTTAACAATCATTTTACTATATGTTTCAAGACACATACAATGATTCTAAGCAAGTATTCTTTTGACATAATGGATGATTGCAACAAACAAGGAGGGATGTTAATGTGGAACAATCTTTTTTCGAATTTTCAGCTAGGGGGTTTAGATTTACCCAATCGTGCCGTTTTAGCACCGATGACCCGTACAAGTGCGGAACTATCTGGGAAGGCGAATGAAAAAATGGCTCGTTATTATGCTCGTTTTGCAAAAGGTGGAATCGGATTAGTCATTACGGAAGGGTTGTATCCAAATCATGTAAATAGCAGGAGTTATAACTACCAGCCAGGGATCGCAGATGAGGATCAAGCAGCCTCTTGGCAGCCAGTTATAGAAGCTGTCCATCGTGAAGGAGGAAAAGTTATCGCGCAACTCATGCATGCAGGAGCACTTGTTCAACATAACGATTTCACTGCCATTGCTCCTTCAGCGGTACAACCTGTAGGAGAATTGTTGAAAGAACATGGGGGGAGCGGGGAATTTGCAACGCCTAGAGAAATGACAAAAGAAGACATTCAAATCGCTATCGACAGTTTTGCTCAAGCAGCAGTGCGAGCGAAAAAAGTCGGCTTTGATGGTGTGGAAGTGCACGGAGCGAATGGTTATTTGCTTGATCAATTCGTAACAGATTATACAAATCAGCGTACAGACGAATACGGAGGATCAACAGAAAATAGAATACGCCTGACTGTAGAAGTATTGCACGCCATCCGGTCGGCAGTTGGCCCAAACTATATCGTAGGTGTCCGTATTTCGCAGGGAAAAGTAAATGATTTTCATCATAAATGGGCGAATGGAGAAAAGGATGCTCAAACTATATTCGAACAATTGGCGGAAGCTTCGCCAACGTATATTCATACAACCGAATACAAGGCATTCGCACCTGCATTTGCAAATACACAATTTACGCTGGCTGAATTGGCGAAGCGATATAGCCATCTCCCTGTTATAGCGAACGGGAAATTAGGTGATCCAGAAAAGGCAGAGAGCCTCTTGGCAGATGGAGCTGCGAATATGATTGCTATTGGGAGAGAGGCGCTGGTTAATCCAGATTGGGTGAATAAGATCAAAGAAGGAAGAGCCCTAAATGTCTTTTGCCATCAATCCTTAGAGCCGATTGCTACGCTTAGAGAAGAAGAATACGCGTGATAAGGAAGGGAAGGGGTGTCATAAAAAATACTTTTGGGGAGACCAATGGACGATCAGGCTTTACTTGTTTACATCAAGGTTTGTTGCCGTTTGTACGCTGCGAAAGTTGAGTGACTTTGAAGAAACGAAAAAGGAGAGAAATACCTTGACTCATAAACCATTACCACAATGGGCCATCAATTATTTGAACTACATTCAAGTTCCGATTCAAGAGCCATCTCATGACTATTTAACAATGATATGCACTGCTCATCTAAACCGTATTCCTTTTGAAAATGTGAGTACATTAATAAATTACAAAACGTACCACAAACAGAAAAGACTTCAACAGGATGAAAAAAAGTTTGTGGAGCACCTATTTCAGCATCATATGGGAGGAACGTGTTATGTCATCAATAGCAGTCTCAATCAATTGCTGAACCAGCTCGGATTTCACAGCCGCTATACTTTCCTAGGCGGGGATCACGTTGCGCTGCTCGTCCGGGTCCCCGATAAACAAGAAGAACTATACGTGGATTGCGGGAACGGCGCTCCATTTTTTGAACCGATTCGATTGGAAACCGATCCCCATAATGTGTCCTCTTACGGCGGCATAGAAGTAAAGTTACGGCCGGGGGATGAACCTGGAACGTACACGTATCACAGAGCGGTCGATGGAAAGCTGCTTACGGAAATGAACTGGCCGTTCGATACCCGCAAAACGTACCGCTTTGATGATTTTCAAGAGGCGATCGAACGCTATTACAAGCCGAATAGTCTCTTCACCGCCTATTTACGCTGCCAGATTTGGCAATTGGATCAACAGCGCTCACTTTCCTTGGTCAACAATGTGTTGAGTATCCGAAACAGCCTCGGGGAGGGCAAAAAGGTTACGCTAGCTAACCGCAAAGAGGTCAGGGAAGTGATCGACCACGAGTTTCACTTACCGAAGCTACCTGTTGAAAAGGCCATCGATGTTCTTGAAGAACTGGGTGTTCATCTGTTCGAGAGCCAAAAAACGGAGGAAAAAACAATCTGACCATGCTAGTAAAAGGCTAAACCAGAAATGTCGACCGCCATGTCGCTTAGCAGCTTGTGAAGCCTAGACAACAAGTACGTGACATTGACACATCATTGCAGCAGGGGCGGTGCCTCTCTCCGTTTTGAATCGACATGTATCCTTCGTTGATAGGGCGTAAAGCGTCTTGGTGCTGTGGAGCGTCACGTACCAAGATTTTTTACGTTTTCTTCTCCCTTTTCTAGGAGTTGCATTTGATTTTACAATGAACGCTTTCTTTATAACAAACGTTTAAAATCGTTAATGACGTCCTTCCAAACAAACGGATCGGATGTTCTTTTTGTTTTAAAACGTGCATACATCTCCTTTGACATCGCATCATAGTTTGGTGCGCTTTTATCAGGCAATGCGCTTCTTTCCCTTGTGATTTCCTCTTCCCATTGAGGGGATCTTGGTCCCCAAACCATCGTTTCGTGACCAGCCTCATTAATAAAAATAAACTTCGGAATGGATCGAGAAGTCCCATTCGTTAAGTATTGATCCATCAGCTCTAGATTGTCATCACGGAGCAGAAAATGGAGTGTGATGTTGCTCTCTTCAGCGATTCGTTGAAAGATGGGAACACATAAGGCAGCGTCACCACACCAATCGGCAGACAGAACGATGCATCGAAGATTTTTTGGACGAAGGCTTTCAAAATTCAATAAGTCGTCCTTTGTAAAGGCAAGTTTTTTGTAGATGTGTAGAAGCTCATCTTGCTTCACCGTCATTGAAGCAACATAGGTTTCATAGTCCATTCCTTTATCAAACCATTGGTTTAAATTCATTGTTCCTGGCTCCTTGTATGTTCGAATAGGCGAGCTTCAATAGTCGTACGATTAGGGATTGAAAGGGACTATGGAGAAAATGAAAAAGTGAGTTCAGCTGGGTTGCTTTAGTAAACAAGAAAAGTAAGTGCATCGTTTCATGCAAAATTATATCACCTAATATAGATTCAGAGGTGAACTTCAGGTTTGTTTGTGATTCAGACAACTTTTGCAGTGCAAAATCAACTTCAACACTAGCTGTTCTCGGGCGGAAGCAAGGTGAGATAGATCAATTCACCTCTTCAAAATAACGCATGCTGTCTCCATTAAATAGTAAGATACCATTGCTCATAAGCCTATATTTTTTAAAAGGGCGCCTCTAAGAACAAAGCGATTTGTACACCAATAAGATGATTGCATTAAAAAAAACAGCCACTAGAGAGACTCCTGCAGCAAAGAAATCACGACGAAGTCTTTTTGAGTCGATGATGCACTTGTACCCTTTATGGTGAAAGCGAGCGTATGGCAGCTTGTATAAAAAGCAACCACAATAATGGATTGCAGGTCTACACAGCTAAATCTGAGCGTATCTCCAAAATTTAAGGTGCGGAAGATTACTATGTAGCTATCAATTCATCCTATAAATGTAGTATATACCGAAACGAAAACTGTTACGAATACAAAGTCTTTTTCAGTACAGCACATAGCATTCAGAAAAATCGATTGAAAAAGAAGGTTATATTACATATGGAAGGGAATTTTAGAGAAAGTGTGTTATTTTAATAAAAAAGCGTTACAGTTTTTGGAGTCATTTTTTGTAAGTAAATCTCAACTAAAATATTACTTCAAGAAGAAAGTACACGAAAAAGGAGGGGAGACCGTTTTGTCAATGAAGTAGGTGATAAAATCTCTTCTATTTGTTATGGAGTTTTCATAGGTAAATAGAATGGTTTTTATTGTTTTTGACGACGGGATACTATGGGCTCAAAAATTATGCATGCCATTATTGCAGCGGAGGTAGCGGAAAAGCGTGAAGAAACTGAAATGGAAACTTTCATTATAGGAGGGCTTGCCCCAAACGCCGCTTCTGATCATGTTGGGAAATCGCAATTGCACTATTATCAGGAAGACCAAGATGGTACGCTGAAAGTCAAATTCGCAGAGTTTGCACGTCAACACATGGATTTGTCGCAAGCGTCCAAGTGGCGAGGATACGCAACCCATCTTGTGGCAGATCATGTTTGGTTAAGTACTATTTATAATCATTGGCTACATCATCGAGTGACATCGGATCCTAGTCAGTACGATGCGTTTTATCGTGATTTCATGAAATTAAACCAACCTCTTCTGACTGAGTTTGGTAAAGCCCCCTCTGATTTTGAATGGCTTAAAAATCCACCGAACGTTCAGTTTAGTAACATCCCACAGGCACAATTAACTGAATTGCTCCTCCAGACGAGCAAGGATGCATTTTCTGATGCGTCCTCCGACCTTGAAGTTCTAACTTGGAAGGGTGTCGTTGATTATATAAATGTCAGTGTTGAGCAGAGCTTAGCTTATTTGCGGGGCTTGTAGCTTGGATTGGAAGAGGAAGCGCTCCCCAAAAAGATCTTTATCAGCTGTATTCATTGAGATTGATGGCAGGCAAAGCTAGTCAGGGTCGCCAATAAACGTGAATTAAAAAATAGTTTTTTAAACAGCTTGCCAACAAAGCGATTCAATCCTAAAATGTATGTAAGATTATATTAAGATTATCTATGATGGCAAGACATTGTAAGAATAAGACATACCCTCCTGAAATCGATGGAGGGGTTTTTAACCGTTCTTGACAATATTGATCATTTTTTTCGGACTATTCAACCTTTCCGTGCTGCCGATAGATTCATCTCCCACGGACATGATAATTTTTAGGAAAAGCCACGCATGCCGAAAAATTTAGAAAACATATAATCATTTGCTTAGATTATGTTTGAAAAAGCCTGCTACAACAGTGATTTTTACAATAAACTGAACTAATGATTATTGGTGTTATGATCTCGTTTGAGTATGATGAGAGAGTGAAATGAAAAAAGGGGGAGTTACAAATGAAACCAAGGCAGAAATTTGCTGCAGCTGTTTTTTCATCTTTATTTGGAATTGCAGCCTTGGCTGGGTGCGCATCAAATGAAAGCGCTTCAAATGGTGGGGATGCTGACCAAACCGACCAAACTGAACAGTCAGAAGCTGGAGAGGCGTCGTCTGAACCGTTTGCCTTTTCAATTATGGCAAATTTACACACCCCAGAAGTACCAGATGACAAAATTCTAAACGCATTAGAGGAAAGCACAAACACGGAAATTGAGATTCAATGGGTGCCAGACAACACCTATGTGGAACGATTGAATTCTGCATTTGCTACGAATTCATTTGCTGACGCAGTATTCATGAAAAATCAGACGACCTTTGTTCAATTTAAAGAAGCGATCCGGGACGATCAATTTTGGGAAATTGGGCCTTATATGGAACAGTTCGAGAATTTAAGCAAGCTTGATGAACAGGTGTTGGCAAACACAATGGTCGATGGAAAGCTGTATTCGATTTATCAAGCAAGACCTTTGTCCCGTCAAGGTTTGATCTATCGTAAGGATTGGGCAGATAACTTGGGGCTTGAAGCACCTGAGACTACGGAAGATTTTTACGAAATGATGAGAGCGTTTACAGAAGATGACCCAGATGGCGATGGCCAGGATGACACGATCGGCCTTACTGATCGTTCAGACCTTGTCTATGGCGCCTTCAAAACGGTTTCTTCCTGGTTTAATACGCCAAATAACTGGGGCGAGCAGGACGGAAAGTTGATGCCAGAGTTTATGTTCCCAGAATACAAGCAAACGATGGATTACTTTAAAGATCTTCACGAAAACAAGTATATGAATCAAGATTTTCCAGTTACAAGCAAAACGGACCAGCAAACCCTATTCAAAAATGGAACGGCGGGTGCCTATATTGGTTCTATGGGGGATGTACTAAGCTTGTATGAAGATGCTAAAGAGCTTAACCCTGACATTGAGTTTGGTGTTCATAATCAGATCAAAGGACCAAACGGAGAATATCAAATATGGGCTATCCCAGGCTATGGAAACATGGTCATGTTTCCTAAAAGTAAAGTGGAGTCTGAAGAAGAACTTCTCAAAATCCTTGGCTTCTTTGATGCCTTGATGACTCCAGAAAATGCGAATTTACTTTACTGGGGAATCGAAGGAGAGAATTATGAAGTCGTAGACGGTCGTGCAAACGTGATTGCTGACAGTTCTGTTCAGGACAGAGAAGTCAAGCCATTCCAAAGTATCGAAGTTGGTGGACCGGAAACGAATGGACGTTACGAAGGTGTCTTCCCTTATGAAGCAAAAGAAAAAGCAGAAGAGTTAATCAAAGACAATGAGAACTATTTGATTCATGATCCGACAGTCGCTCTAGACTCCGAGACATTTATTGAAAATGGTGAGCGGTTAAATCAGATCATTCAAGATGCGACATGGAAGTATATGATCGGTCAGATTGATGAGGCTGGTTTTGAAAGCGCTGTAGAAGATTGGAAGAATCAGGGTGGTACTGCTGTTATTGAAGAGTACAATGCTTCTTACGAAGAGCTCAATTCGAATTAACATGGACAGTGAGAGGAATGACATCACGTCATTCCTCTCGCTATAAAAAATTTTAATGCCCTAATTCATTTTATTCTGCAGATTCCGTCAGAAATAATGAACTTTATTGTTTTCTTGTAATTGGTCCTAAGAGCATAAGAGCTCAATCAAGTGATAAATGCATAGAAGACGACCAAGAAGAGAGGACTCAAGCGATACTTCCTTTCACTTTACTTGCGAACTTGCATTAGACAAACAGAATGGAGGATGACAAAAATGAACCAGCCTCTCGACATCGCGGCTCAGGAGCAAGCGAAAATCGATAAAGCAAACCTGAAAGCTGAAAGGTTCCGTCGTATTAAACGCAATAAACTCATTTACATTATGCTTTTGCCAGGACTGTTGTACTTTCTTATTTATAAATATATACCTATGTATGGGCTTATCATTGCCTTTCAAGAATATAAACCTTACCAAGGGATCATGGGAAGTGAATGGGTTGGATTTGCCCATTTTGAACGATTGTTTTCAGAACCAGATTTTTGGAACATATTTGCGAATACGTTGATTCTCTTTGGTCTTCAACTTGTTATTTTCTTCCCTATTCCTATAATACTCTCATTAATGTTGAATGAAGTCCGTATTCATATGTTTAAACGAACGGTTCAAACATTAATTTACATTCCTCATTTCATGTCATGGGTTATTGTCGTGTCAATCAGTTACGTCATGCTGACATTAGACGGTGGGATTGTAAACGAACTGTTGCAAGTCTTTGGATTTGAACCAGTTAACTTTTTACTTAACCCAGATTGGTTTAGACCAATGTACATCCTGCAGGTCATTTGGCGCGAGGCAGGTTGGGGAACGATTATATTCCTAGCAGCGATGGCAGCAGTCGATCCGCAATTGTACGAGGCAGCAAGAATGGATGGTGCCAGTCGCTGGCGCCAAATGTGGCATATTACGCTTCCATCTATTCGAAGTGTCATTATCATCTTGCTCATTCTAAAAATTGGTGACGTTCTTGAGCTAGGTTTCGAGCATGTTTACTTGTTGCTCAATGCATCAAATCGTGACGTCGCTGAAATATTCGATACGTACGTCTATACAACGGGACTTCAGCAAGGCCAGTTCAGCTATAGTACTGCTGTAGGTTTCTTTAAAGGAATTGTAGGCTTAGTGATGGTTATGTTCGCGAACTGGTTGGCGAAAAAAGCTGGCGAAGAAGGCGTTTATTAAACTGTTAGAGGAGTGACATCATGGTTGAAGACAAATCGCTAGGAAGTCGGATCTTTAATTACACAAACTTGATTATACTCGCGATTATTGGGTTGGCAACAGTACTCCCTTTCGTGCATGTCGTTGCGAGTTCATTTACGACAAGTGCTGAATTAGCTGCAAAACAATTTGTATTAATACCAACTGATTGGAGCTTAGCGGCCTATGAATACATTTTTTCGACGGACACTCTACTAAAATCAATGATGATTTCCATTGGTGTCACCGTCTTAGGTACGATTTGGAGCATGCTACTTTCGGTATTAACCGCTTATGCGCTCTCGCGGAGAAATTTAGATGGTCGTCGATTGATTATGTTTTTCATCATCTTTACCATCTTATTTAACGGTGGTATGATTCCTACATTCCTCGTCGTCCAGCAAACAGGGTTAATGAATACACTTGCAGCACTTGTGATTCCTGTATCAATCAATGCGTTTAACATGATCATTTTAAAAACTTTCTTCCAAAACCTGCCCGCAGGTCTTGAAGAAGCAGCTAAAATTGATGGCTGTAGTGATTTTGGTGTCCTATTTCGCATCGTATTACCGTGTTCCTTACCGGCAATTGCTACAATCTCTCTATTTTACGCAGTGACCTATTGGAACACTTACATGCATGCGATTCTTTATCTGAACAACGCAGATCTTTGGCCCGTTCAAGTTTTATTAAGGCAGATTGTCGTATTAGCGACAGGAATCAGTTATGATGGGGCAACCTACACCGATGTCCCTCCGCCAGAACAAACGGTGAAAATGGCTGTTATTGTCGTCGCTACAATTCCTGTATTGCTTGTCTATCCGTTTCTGCAGAAGTATTTTGCGAAAGGAGCCTTGCTTGGCTCGATAAAAGAATAAATAACAATGAAGAAGCCGCACCCTCGTTGACTGAGGATGCGGCTTTTTCATTGTTAGTTGCAAGAACAATTAAAGCGACTTTGCTGTATTATTTCCCCGGAAATTGTCACAAGTCCAAAAGCTGTAATCGTCATTATTTGTCAATCCGCAGCTTCCGATTGGAAATGGATTCCGAGACTCAGGACCATGAAAATCACTTCCTCCTGAAATCATTAACCCGTTATTCTTCACAAGCAGTCTCCACTGCTCGACCTGTTGTGGACTATGTTTTGAATGATACACATCAATCCCATCAAGCCCTTCATGTAGTAATGCAGGAAGAGAGATGGGGGTTGAATAGATCCCTGGATGGGCGAGGAAAGCGTAGCCGCCAGCTGCATGAATAAGCGAAATGGCGTCCTTTGAAGAAGGGTTTTGTAAAGATTTAATGACGAATTTACAAGTGCAACATAATCGCCCATATCGTGCAAATTTACAATCAGAACAGACAGTGATCGTAAATTAGTCCTATGAAAATGTAATTCTGCCGTATTCCAAGATAAATGAAAGCGCTATACACTTTGTGTAAGCGGTTTACAATAAAAAAAGGTGGTTGATTTGTATGAAAAAGTGGCTGACAGCTAGTCTTGTCACCATGCTTGTCCTCCTTTCTGCATGTGGCTCCGGTAGCGGAGACAGTGCGTCTGGAGATGGGGGAAATGCTGAAGATAAAGTGACTTTAACGCTCTGGAATATTTGGACAGACCCTTCTCCACAAAATGAAGCAAATCTAGCGCAAGTGGAGAAATTTATGGAGGAACATCCGGACATCATTATTGAGCAGCAAAGCATTCCTCATGATCAATATAAGGTAAAGCTTAAGACACAAGCGGCGGGGAATGAACTTCCTGATCTTATGCAGGTGTGGCCAGGATCGGAGCTATCACCACTTGTCAGCGGAGGTCTATTGCAGCCTATTGATGATATTGTCGGCAATTGGGATGGTCTCGTTAGTGATGCGCAATTGAGAGATTACGGCATAGATGGAAGTCAGTATGCAATTCCGGCAGCCCAAACGGTCACCGGCATGATTTATTATGACAAAGACATACTTGCTGAAGCTGGGTACGAGGAGTTTCCTAAAACATACGAAGAGTTTAAACAGCTCATTACCGACCTTCGAAGCAACGACATTATTCCGATCACACTTGGAAATAAAGCACAATGGATTTTGCAGTCAACGTATATTTCAGCAATCGGTGATCGAATGACAGGAAGCGACTTCCTGTCGAATGTGGTGGCTGGTGAGGCCTCTTTCACGGATGAGCGTTTTGTGAAGGCAGTTGGCGTGATCCAAGAGCTTGCCGAAATGAATGCCTTTAACGAGGACTTTAACGCAATCGACAACATCCAGCACCGTGTGTTGTTCACGAGCGGAGAAGCGGCAATGATGATTGATGGCGCATGGTCACTCGGCTCATTGAAAGAACAAGCTCCTGAAGGAATGAACATCGGCATTGCTAAATTCCCAACAATAGAAGGTGGCGATGGAAATCCTGAAGCAGTGCCTGCGGTTGTCGGAACAGGAATTGCGATTAACAGTGATCTTGAAGGCGCTGAGCTAGAAGCTGCGAAAGAGTTTTTGAAAGGCTTTTATACTGAAGATCTTTTTAAAGCCTACTTAGAAGCGGGAGTTGTTCCTGCGGCAAACGTAGAAGCTCCTGAAGGCGTAGATCCACTTGTACAGCGTGTCGCTGAATTGTCTAGTGGCGAACTATCTCCTGTCTATGATTCTGTTCTTTCTGCACAGGTAATTTCAACATTAAATTCAGGACTTCAAGAGGTCACGTTAGGTACGAAAACACCAGAAGAGCTTGCCGAAGATTTGCAAGCTGAAATTGAGAAATAGAGTATCGTTTTTTTTAAAAGTCTTTCCTGGTTTTTACCGGGAAAGACAGTTTTCTTAGCCGTAAGCTGCATGGAAAGCGTAAAACATCATAAGAAACTACGGTTAATCCATCCAGAGTAAAGGTCAGCATATGGTCGCATGTTGAAGTGCTTAGAAAACAGAAACGAAAGGTGATTCTCATGAAAAAATGGTCTGTTCTTGCTTCACTCGTCGGTTTGTTTTTGTTAACAGCTTGTGGAACTCAATCTTCATCAAATGAAAATGAGGGTAAAATTGAGCTTACTTTTTGGAATAACTGGGCTGAATCGTCTGCGCAAAATGACGCAAGTTTAACACGAGTAGAAGCGTTCATGGAAGAAAATCCTGACATCGTAATTAATCAACAAAACATTCCTCATGATCAATATAAAGTAAAGCTGAAAACACAGGCAGCAGGGAATGAACTCCCAGATTTAATGCAAGTATGGCCTGGTTCTGAAATAACACCGCTCGTGCAAGCTGGGCTTTTGGCTCCTATTGATGACATTCTTGATCAATGGGAAGGGAAAGTAACGGATGCACAGCTTGCGGGGTATCGTGTAGACGACAAACAATATGCACTCCCATTGAGCCAGGCCATCACGGCGGTCGTGTTTTATGACAAGGCAATGCTTGCAGAGGCAGGGTATGAGTCTTTTCCAGAGACGTACAAAGACTTTAAGTCCTTGATTCAAACGCTTCGTGACAATGATATTATTCCGATTACGTTCGGCAATAAAGCGCAATGGCCGATGCAATCTGTGTACATGTCAACCATTGGCGATCGATTGACAGGAAGTGATTTTCTTGAAAAGGTGATCGCTGGCGAAGCGAAGTTTACAGACCCTAAATTCATAGAGGCTGTGGGCGTCATTAAAGAGCTTGCAGATATGGAAGCGTTCAATGAAGATTTTAATGCCATTGACAGCATACAGCATCGAGCCCTCTTTACGAATGGAGAAGCGGCAATGATGGTGGACGGTCTTTGGTCGGTAGGTCCTATTGCAGAACAAGCACCGGAAGACAAAGAGATTGGCATTGCACGTTTTCCAGCCATTGAAGGTGGAGAAGGAAATCCCGAAACGGTTCCATCAACGGTAAATCGAGGAATTGCGATCAATTCTAGTCTTGAGGGAGAAGAGCTTGAAGCAGCAAAGCAGTTTTTGAAATTCTTTTACAGTGATGAATTTTATCAAGAGTTAATGAAAGCTGAAATTGTTCCAGCTGCCAATGTTCCTGTTCCTGAAGAAGTGAATCCGATGCTAAAAACGTTTATTGAATATGCGAATGGTGACGTATCGCCCGTCTATGATGCGGTCTTGCCTGTTGAAGTCATTAACAAGCTGAATTCAGGTTTGCAAAGTGTCACGCTTGGACAAATGACACCCGAAGAACTCGCACAGGAATTGCAAGAAACGTTAGATCGTTAGATAAAAAGCCGTTATGTGTTCATGGAACGATTCAGTACGTAAAAGGTACTATACCAGGCTGAATGGAAACGTTCGTCTTTCAAAGTACAAGCTGTCACGGAGCAATGAGCACCGGACAAGGCAAAGTAGCGAAGAAAGCGGTGTTTGTCATCAGCCTGCATCGTTCCGGATTTGCGGAACGATTTTCTTTGGCAGAGAGAGTCGCTAGTGATGTAGTATCCATCGTTGCCGCAGCTTGTCTGCTATACAACAATATTTCTTTATCTATAGTTTAAGGAGGGTATGAGATGCACATTCTCAGCCGGAACAAAGGGGCGATTCTTTTAGGGCTGGCACCAGCCTTGATCCTTTATGTGGTGTTCGCAATACTACCGATTGTCATTTCATTTTACTATTCTTTAATGGATTGGGACGGGCTATCAGAGATGGAGTTCATCGGGTTGGCGAACTTTACTGAAGCGCTGAACGATGACGTGTTTTGGCAAGCGTTAGTCAACAACCTCTATGTGGTTGGCGCATCAGTGTTTGGTCAGATTCCAATTGCCCTGTTTGTTGCCCTTTTATTAAATCGAAAGCTTCGTGCAGGCAAGCTTTTCCGTACGTTAGGCTTCATGCCAGTTGTGCTTTCAACGGTCATTATCTCGCTCGTATGGGGACTTATGTACAACTCCAGAAACGGTTTGTTTAACCAATTGCTTGAGAGTGTAGGTCTCGAAAGCTGGACACAAAACTGGCTCGGTGATCCTACCTGGGCCATGGTCTCCGTTTGTATTACAATTATTTGGCAGTTTGTTGGATTATATATGATCATCTTCTTAGCCGCGCTCCAAAACATACCTCGTGAAATTTATGAGGCATCTGAAATCGATGGGGCATCTGGTTGGAAGCAGACGATTCATATTACGTTGCCAATGATGTGGAACACGGTTGTTGTAGCTGTCATGCTTTGCATAAGCGGTAGTTTGCGAACATTTGACCTAATCTACGTCATGACTGCCGGTGGACCAGGGCACTCCACAGAAGTCCTTGCCATGTACATGTTTGAAAACACATTCAATGCGACACGTTACGGCTATGGAAGTGCGATTTCACTCTTTATTTTCTTCTTCAGCCTTGCACTCGTCTTTCTATCGCGTGTTGTCCTTCGACGGAAAAACATTGATTAATTCATAAGGAAAGGAGACCGACTATGACTAAGGTGGAAGCAAGTACGACCAACAACAAGAGAAAAGTACAATTTACGTCAGGAAGATCAATCAAAAGCACGATGATTTACATCGTCTTAAGCATTTATGGGCTGATTAATGTCTATCCGTTGATTTGGATGTTTATCAATTCCTTCAAAAGCAATGCTGAATTTGCAAAAGACTCGTTTGGCTTGCCGGAGGTTTGGCAGTTTGAAAACTATGCAAGAGCATGGGAAACGGCGAATCTTGATGTATACTTTCTAAACAGCTTGATCGTATCGGTGACAGCTGTTATTGTCACAGTCTTTGCAGGAGCAATGGCATCCTACTTTCTTTCACGGTTTGTTTTTAAAGGACGCAAAGTTCTTCAATCTTTCTTTGTTTTTGGGTTGCTGATCCCGATTCACGCAACGCTTGTTCCAATGTTTATTCTAATGAGGAATATTGGTTTGTTGGACACTCATATCGGCTTAATTCTTCCGTATGTTGCGTTTAACTTACCGATTACGATTTTCCTTCTTGTTAGTTTTATGGAGTCCTTTCCAAAGGATATTGAAGAGTCCGCTGTGATGGATGGCTGTGGGGTGTTTCGTATTTTTTGGTCAATTATTTTGCCAATGACACGGCCAGCAATTGCAACTGTGGTTATTTTGAACGTGATTAATAACTGGAATGAGTTTTCCTTTGCCCTCGTTTTAATTAATGACGATGCGCTAAAAACATTGCCATATGGGCTGGCGAATTTTTCAGGTCAATACACGACAGACTATGGCTCTCAGATGGCAGGTCTTACTCTCGCAGTGATACCAATCGTCATCATTTACTTACTGCTAGAAAAGCAATTGGTGAAGGGGATGACAGCTGGGGCCGTAAAAGGCTAAGATGGTGTGAGATTGAAAACAGTAAAGGAATGAAGGGAAGCGTATGCGCATGTTCCGGTATTGGAGTCTAAAATGGAAGTTTTTCAGCGTCTTTTTCGTCTGCGTTTTCCTTCCCATCCTACTGTTCGGCACCTTGATCTATCAAAAGGCTAACGAAGCTGTACAGCTGCAAACGGTGAAAAGCACCGAGGCAGCATTAGATAAGGTCGCAGAAAATTTGAGTTCTACAATGCAAAGTATTGAAGACATCACTTCTTATCTAATTTTCAGTGAAGATATGAGAGCTTATTTGCAAGCAGGTTCTTCTCCTGATCAAATAAATAGTTTGTATCCACTGGAGCACAGGATCACAGGATTCGCTGTGTTCCATTTAACGTCCAAACCGTATTTGCACTCCATTACAGTGAGGAGCCTACTTGAATCGCGAGAGCTTCATATTGGTCCCTCTCTTCAAGATACTCAAAAGCAAAAATATGAAGCGCTTGCAAAAAAGGCAGACGGTTCGCCAGTTTGGAGTGAAAGCTATTCTATTCAGAGCTACTCGTATGAAAATGTCGAGCATGTCGTCAGTTTATACAGGCTCATAAAAGACATTAATAATGTCAACAGACGAATAGGTATGGCGACGATTCGGTTAAATACAAAACGACTGTATCAGCTTGTGAAAACCGATGCCTTGGATGGTGTTGGTGAACTGTTTATTGTCGATACTCATGGGCGTATTGTCCTGCATCCAGACGAAAACTTGATTGGCACAAAAAATGAAAATTCGCTCGTCACAGAGATGGCCGATGAAAGAACGAGTGCGATAAGAAAACAATCGACTCAACAACAGTTGTATATTACGAAGCAAATTCCTGGGATTGATTGGAATGTGGTTGCACGCGTTGATCAAGCGAAAGTTGCAACAGGGCTTTCTGGCGTTGTGAACATCACGCAGGTGATGTTTATTGTAACGATGGCTCTCGGCATTCTTGCGCTGATAGGTTTTTATTACACAACGTTGCGACCGATACAGCTATTAACGGCACAAACAAAACGCGTAGGGGCAGGGGATTTGTCAGCAAAAATGCCTGTGCGATCAAATGATGAAATTGGTCAAATGAGTCAGTGGTTTAACCATATGACGTCGCAACTAAGGCTTTTAATTGATCACAAGTATGTGATGGAAATTAAAAATCGCGAAGCTGAGCTGCAGTTGCTGCAAAATCAAATTAACCCTCATTTTCTCTATAACACGCTTGATATGATACGCTGGAACGCTCGCTTGGAGAATGCACTCGGAACGAGCAAGCTTATTGAGCAGCTATCAAAAATGTTTCGGATTAGCCTCAGTAGAGGGAAAACGTGGATTTCCATTAAGGATGAGCTTGATTACAATGGGCTTTACTTGACCCTGCAAAAAAAACGCTTAGGACGTTCATTCAGCTACACGATTTTTTACGAGCATACGGCTGCTCAAGCACTGGTCGGAAAACAGTCGTTGCAGCCCTTAATTGAAAATAGCATTCAGCACGGATTTAAACTACGCAAGAAACCCGGTCACCTGTACATTCGCTGTTTTCAAGAGGAGGGAAACCTCGTCATTGACGTGATGGATAACGGCAAGGGGTTTGAAGGTGAAGATTTTGAGAAACTTAAAAAGTCAGGCTATGCGCTTAAGAACCTCGAAGAGCGATTGCAGCTAGCGTTTAAGGGTCATGCTTCTCTTTCATTAAAGAAACTAGAAGATGGTGGGGCATGGGTGAGGATAAGGCACCCATTCGTGACAAGTGAAGAAAAGATTGAGATCTTCATGAAGGAGGAAGAGGCGAATGATTCATAAAGGGCTTATTGTGGATGACGAGCCAATTATATGTGAAGGGCTTAGCAGCACAATTCCGTGGGAGCAGTGGGGGATTGAAATCGTTGGCATCGCCTATGACGGTGTTGATGCTGTTGAAACCCTCGCTTCCCTTGATGTTGATTTTATTCTCTCTGACGTTCGAATGCCTGAAATGGACGGGCTGGATCTCGCAGAGCACGTCCAAAAACATTATTCTCATATTAAAATGATTATGATGAGTGGGTATGAGGAGTTTGATTATGCCAAGCGAGCCCTAAAATATGGTGCAAAGGACTACTTGTTAAAGCCAGTCGATATTGACGAGCTGGGCACGCTGTTACAAAAAATGCAGGAGGAAGACAAGGAAGAGGATCATAAATGGTGGAATCAACAGGTACAGCACCATCTATCTACGAACATAGTCGATGCTTCGGTACAAGGCAATCGGACGTTACGATATCGGGTGTATGGAGTTGAAATCGCTGAATATGAAACCTGGCTTTGTCATCTGACGGAGGAAGAAATGGCTGATCAGAAGGCGTTGTTTCAAAAGAAATGGCTTCGCTGGGCTGATAATATGCAGATGACAGTAGCCATCTCACATTTTTCTGATCATCGGCTTGTGCTATGTCTGACAGACTGGGGGGACGGAGACATTGATACGTCGGAGTATGATCGGCTGCCCACTTCGTTGGACAACATATTGTTTTCTTGGTCAATCGTCGCTGGACATGTTCTCACCACGTGGTCTGATATGCGTCCGACGGTTCATCAGGTGCTTCAGAAGATGCAATATTTGCCTTCATTTGGTCCGAACACGATCCTGCCTCTGAACGAACAAATCGAATCAGTAGAAGCTGCTGCACTAGCTACGTTTGCAGATGGTTTTGCCAATGCTGTTTTGCAGACGAAACAGGAAATGGCGGAATCGCTTTTCGTTGAACTTTCGACATTACTTGAAACGACACACTGGCGTATGAAGGACGTGATTCAATGGTTTCAGACTGTTGAAACGGAGCTTGTTAAAAGCTTTACGGAGGCGCCTATTTTGCGCTTTTTAGAAGGACATCAACTGGACACATTGAATAGCACGAAGCTATTGCTCCAAGCCTTTAAGTTAGATGTGATGCACATTTTAGAGTGGAAAAAGCGGGCGGCAACGAGTAGTCGAAAAAGACTGGTGGAGAATGCGTTAGTCTATATCGATGAAAATTACAATCATGATATCAAGGCCGCAGAGGTGGCAGATGTGATCAATGTCTCGCCAAATTATTTCAGTTTGTTGATTAAACAAGAAACGGGTCATTCATTTAGCGATGTCCTCAATGATGCGCGCATCAATCAAACAAAAAAGCTCCTTAAGGAGACCCCTTACAAAATTTTTGAGATTGCGGGGATGGTCGGCTACCGGGATTACAAATATTTTGTGTCCGTGTTTAAAAAACGAACGTCACTGACACCGACAGAGTTTCGCAATATGGCTTGAGGAAAAGTCAGCAAGGTATGGTTGTGCATTGATCTCAGATGATTGTATGTGTAGAATGGTACACAATGTATAGTAATCTTTTAAAGCCTATCCTATAAGTCTTTAGAACGGAGTTCAAACGATGGCGAATGTGCAATCTTTGGAAAGAGCCTTACATCTTTTAAATACGTTATCCGATTATCCTGACGGCTTACAAATCGCAAGGTTATCAGAGCAGGTCGGTTTATCGAAGAGTACAACACATCGGCTATTGGCGACCCTAACAAGCATGAATTACGTCACAAAGGATCCTGACACTGATCGGTATAAGCTTGGGTTGCAAACGCTCTATATTACTAGAAACCTAATCAACAATGGCAACATTCCTAAGACCGCAAGACCGTACTTGAAGAAATTATCTCAAGAGTTGAACGAAACGGTTCATTTGTGTGTTGAAGATAAAGGCGAGATTGTTTATATTGACAAAATCGAGAGCAATCAGACCATCCAGATGTTTTCTCGTATTGGCAGTCGCGCCCCGATGTACAGTACAGCGCTTGGTAAAGTGTTGCTTGCCGGACTAAAAGATGAGCAATTGGATCAGTTTTTCAAAAATACGCCTCTTGAAGCCATTACTTCGCATACGACGACTTCAGAAAGCAAAATTAGGGAAGAGATTCAACAAATTAAAGCCGTGCATTATGCGATTGATCACATGGAAAACGAGGAGCATCTTCGTTGTATCGCTGCGCCTATCTATGACCAGTGGGGGAAGGCCATTGCCAGCTTTAGTGTAGCGGGACCAATCCACCGCATTACTACGGAGCGTGTTGAGCAAGTGCTTATTGAAAAAGTCACTGAATGTAGTAGGGTGATTTCTTCTCAATTTGGGTATACAACAGACGCTGCCCAACACTGACGAAGGGTCAACAATCGTTCTATGTCCATGAACAAAACAATTGGAACGAGTAGTCATCTTCGGTGGTTAAAGGAATATTCATCTACGGTTATGCTAAGGCAAACACTTCACGAATGCGTATTGCTCTTCTTCCTCTTATTTTTTATGATCGACCATGCACATCTTATAACAATGTAAGCGATGAGCAGATACATGAGATCAGAAATAAAATAAAGTATGGTCGTCAGTGCGTCAAAAAATCCCCACTCAAAGATCGCCCATACCCAAAAGATTGTGAACGCCAGCAGCACCCCTCCATAAATTTTCTCGCCAATCCTTTTCTTCTATGCGTATGTTTCATTAATTTAACTTGGCAGTCTCTCTAAACGATATGAAAATCATCCTTTTGCGCCAGCGAGTGCTTGGATGTTAGCAGCCCCGAGCTTAGAAATCGTCAATACGGACTTACATCACGAAACATCCTTCTGGGAGCTGGACCCCACTGTATGTAAGATAAAAAAGCGTTCCATAAAGTCTTTTCCCAGACTTTTCGGAGCGCCATTTTTGTATGCGTTTTTATCATAGCGAGCTAGGAGGACCTTCTTTTCCCACCATTTGTTGATCCCCTGGTCTATTTCTCTGTTTCATCGTTTGTGACCAATAAGCCGTAATAATCGGGACGATGATGGATGTTACAATGACTGAAGCGGCAATAAGCGCCGTAGCTGCTTCGGCAATCGGCATAAACTCAGGGATCATCGTCGCAATGATCATTGGGTTAGCGACAGCTGCCCCGGCTGTACTTGAAGCGGCAATTCCGGCAGTGCCATCACCGCCTCCGATGAACTTATCTGCTAGGACTAACGGAATTCCAGTGATGATAATAACGGCTACCCCTAAAAGGATGCCAGCAATGCCTGTTTGCAAAATGACGCCTAAATCAATGGAAAACCCAAGGGCGAGACCGAAAAATGGAATCATCGTTTGCGTGGCTCTGCCAAAAAATTCACGACAGTCTGGATCGATGTTTCCTAAAATAAAGCCTATTAAAAAGGGCAATACCGCACCAATAAAAGCTTGAGGCTCAAAGACAGCGAGTCCTGTTGAACCAAGAATGACCATTGTCATCAATGGCCCTGACTCAAGGGACATGAGAACAAAGGCACCAGCTTCCTCTTTTGTCCCATATTGTTGCATTAGGGCAGCGTAAAGCCCGCCGTTCGTCATATCCATAGCTGCAACGAGCGTTAAAACGGACATGCCGGCAAAAAGCCCGCTTTGAATGCCGCCTTCCGGCAAAAATTGAGCTGCGACGATGGCAACGACCCATGCGACAGCAATCTTTGTGACGACGAGCGTTCCCGATTTACGTAATACGATTCCAGTAGACTTCAGACTAATCCCTGCACCCATGCAAAAAAACCATACAGCCAAGATGGGAACAGTTCCGGTTAAAAGTCCATTTGTAAATGATCCGAAAAATTCCCCTGATAGAGGAGCGAACGTTTGAATTAACGCCCCTAGAAACAATGGAACGAGCATCAAGCCACCAGGCACCTTCTCAACGGTTTTCATTATTTTCATTTTGCACACCTTACCTCTCCATTTAGGTAATTGCAAGCAAATGGAGCGGAGCTTAATGAATTATATGATTTGTTGTAAGTCTAGGTGGTCATTCTGTGGCTGCTTCAAGATGAATTTTCCATATCTAAAGCCCCGCATCGTCCTCATTTACCCGCAGTGAATCCACACAAATAAGAACTCATTAACGAGCCAACCAACCGCCATCGACCGCTAACACATGTCCATTTACATAATTAGATGCACCGCTTGCTAAAAAGACAACGGTCCCCATTAAATCAACGGGTTCTGCCCAACGACCACTTGGAATACGTGACAAAATCTCGGCGTTACGCTGCTCGTCAGCACGTATAGCGGCGGTATTGGCGGTTTTCACATAACCTGGCGCAATGGCATTCGTTTGGATGGAATGTTCACTCAACTCATTAGCAAACGCTTTTGTTAACCCAGCGACAGCATGCTTACTTGCTGTATACGCAGGGACAAATTTTCCTCCTTGGAAAGAAAGTAGGGAGGCCACATTGATGATTTTGCCACTTTTTTGTATAGCCATGACTTTTGCTGCTTCCTGACTGAGGAAATAAACAGCGTCAAGGTTGACGGCCATCACCTTGTCCCAAGCCTCTTCGGTTGATTCCAACAGAGGTGATCGGGCGATCGTCCCTGCATTGTTCACAAGAATATCGACTGTTCCGAATACACGAACACATTCATCGACAACTGCTGTAATTTCCTTACGATTAGACAAATCTGCTTGATAGAAGTGAGCGGTTCCCTTCGCTTGGTCAAGAAGCGCTTTTGTCTCCTCCCAGTCATTGTTGTGCGTGACGACAAACACATGTGCACCTGCTTTGGAGAGAGCAAGAGCAAAGGCTTGTCCTAGCCCCTTGCTCGCTCCAGTGATGATGGCGACTTTACCATCAAGGTTAAAGACGTCTAATGAGAAGTCGGTTGCCTTCATCGTTGTTCATCTCCCTAAAAAATTGATTAACGTAACTCGTCCATAGCGACTTGATCCATGTCTGTAAATGTCTGATTTTCTCCTGCCATCGCCCAAATAAAAGCATAGTTGTTCGTTGCACTTCCACAGTGAATAGACCATGGAGGGGAGAGGACAGCCTGCTCATTTTTCATGACCAAATGGCGCGTTTCGTCGGGTCTGCCCATCAAATGGAACATTCGTGCGTTAGCATCGAGGTCAAAATACAGATAGGCTTCCATACGTCGGTGGTGCGTATGAGTCGGCATAGAGTTCCAGACACTGCCTTGTTTGAGCGCAGTCACACCCATAACGATTTGACAGCTTTTGATGCCTTCAAGGTGAATGAAGCGACGAAGCACTCGTTCGTTCGCTTGCTCGCTCGACCCGAGATGGTCGCCTTCAACCTCCTTAAATGCAGCGTATTGCGTTGGGTAAGCTGTATGTGCAGGCGCAGAAAACAAATAAAACTTTGCAGGGGAGTCGGTTGCTTCACTTGAAAAAAGCAGTTCTTTGTTTCCTTTGCCAACATAAAGACAATCTTTATTTTCCAATTGATATGTTTGACCATCGACCGTAATCGAACCTTGACCACCTATGTTAAAAATGCCGACCTCACGTCGTTCAAGAAAATACGCTGCTTTAAGATGCTCATGAGTCTCCAATGTTACAGGTTCTCCAGACGGTTGAATGCCACCTATAACCGTTCGGTCCTCCATTGAGTAAATAAGCTTCGTCTCACCGGCAATAAAAAGATCTTCCATAAGGTAGTGCTGGCGAAGCTCGGACGTCGTAAACGCTTGCGCTTGATCTGGATGTGTCGCATAACGAAATTCCATTTCCACAACGCTCCTTTTCTTAAAAAGATTAAAATGAAACCCCTTACATTTAAGGGATGACCAGAGGTAAGAAAAACACAGCCGATCATATAGTTCCATAATACGGAACGACGTTTCAATTTAATGCAATTATACATGCCTTAGGAAAAAAAATCTACCATAACCAAACATTGGAGTGTCAGAAAGATAGCATAAAACTCGGGTTGCGTAGAGAGAGTTTGCAGAATAAGAAAAAGTGCTCTGCTTGGTTTCAGCTTGAAACTGTGCGGATACGGATACGCGTCGTAAAAAAAGAACTGCCGCCAAACGTCACAATGATGACGGTTGGAGACAGCTCTGATTTAATGATGAGTCAAGAGGTGACATGAATCTGTATAAATCCAATGAAATTAATTCGAAGCGCACTCTACCTGGACTTCTTCTGGACGATAGATGGATGTGAGTGTGCCATCGGATTGACAAGAAAACATGACCGTTCGTTCACTTTCTACGGAAAATGAATAGCGTTTTCCAGTCTCTTTATCACGCACAGCGACGTCAATCTCGTAGGCTGCTTCTGAAACAAATATAAACAGGCTGCCATTCTCGAAAGTGAGCTTACGTCCATAAATTCCAGGGAGATCTCCACCTGTTTCCCAATCCAATTCCGCACTCAGCTGATGTGGTTGAAGCACCTGTTCATAAAAGGCGAGCAAGACAGGATCACGCTCATTCAGCTCTAGTGGCAATGGACACCAAACGACGCTGCCCTTCCCTTCCTTCCATGAATGAATACTACTTACATCGCAGTTGTCCACTCGCTCTGTTTCAATTTCAGCAAGTCGGTTTCCAGAGAAGGTGACGCCAGCGCTTTTGCGGTCGTTGAAAAACGAGACAGGGAAACGTTTTTCACCAATTTGTAGCAATTCTTCACGACGGATATTGGCACGTGTCAGAGGTTCATTAACCAACGTTTTAGGTACGGATCGCCAATATTCATCCAAATGAAGTGGTCCTGTCCATACAAGCGTTGAACCATGCTTGCGAACGTGAGAGAGAAGCTTTTCAAGCTGCTTGCGATCAAAATTGTGCGCACTTGGCACGAAGATGACCTTTGGTGGATGGGCTTCAAGCTCCTCCAAATGATACTCACCAACACCACGGAAAGGGATCCGTAGGTCGTACGTGAAAATACGCGTCAGCTTCGCCGTTGCATCATAGGAAACTTTACGTGCGGAAAAATCGTTTGAAAATGGATAAACAACAGCGATGTCCTCACGTGTGCGCGCTTTAAAAAGCTTCCGGTTTTCATTCATAAACGAACCGAAGTCCATCGACACATCGACCTCAGGTTTTTCAGAGCCATCGGAACGAACAGCGCCAATATTGGATTCGTTAATGTTGTCCATATAATGGTTCACATTCCAAAGCCATTGGACGGCTCCGGCCCCACCTGTGGAAAAGGCGTATGCATATTTTCTTTCCAGAATTGCTTTAAGCTCTTCATCAGAACGTTTTGCAAAGCCATCAGGACGTTCGGTGTACATAATTCCTGTTTCTTGAATGAGGCTTGGCTTGCTGTCGACCTTTGTGAACAACCCGTCCCATACTAGTTGGTCCATCAGCCACCATGAGTGAACCGTCGTGTAATCCACGGCCTCAGCGTAAAAGAAGGGAGACGGGCGACCGCCTGCAAGGCCTTCATCTTGACCGACCGTAACGAGCTGGTTCGGTGCATGCGCTTTGATGCTATCTGTGAGCTCTTTCGCCCACACATTGTGCATGTCCATTGTAAATAACGTAAAATCGAGCCAAGGACGACCGTTTTTTTGTAGCTTTTCCGTTGGTCGGAAATTCACCGAATCAGGTGAGATCGGTCGTACTGCTTCAAAGGAAGGCAGTTCCTCAGGTGTTTTGTTCCACGCCTCTTGCAAGGATTCAATTGTCCCATGGCGGGCTTTAATCCATTCGATAAAGGCTTTTTGTTCAAAGCGGTCACCAAGAGGTTGTGCCCCAGTGAAAATCTTTTTCGGATCCATTAAGGAAGGTTCGTTAATTAAATCCCATTCAATATTTGTCGTTTTTGTGTGTCGGCTCACGAGCCCAGCAATCATGCGTTTTTGTGCTTCAACGCTACGTGGATCAAGATAGGGATTTTCCCCCTCCCAAAGCTCTGGAGTGAAGGAGAAGAAGTTAAAGGTCACTTCAAGCCCATGACGTTTTGCTGTCAGAATAAACGCATCGACGGCACGCAACACTTCTTCAGACGGATGACCATCCGTAAACATCACTTGTCGGAAGCCTGTCCATAAACCAGTCCGGATGTAGTTGATGTGGGCATCCTTCATCGCCTTCATGTCCGCATCCCAAGCGTGCACGTTTGGAAGGAATAAAAATTTGCGTGCGACGTCGGAAGTCATGTACGTCATGCCGACAATAGGGAAAGGCTCCCCATCTTTTTGAAAATAATCCTCGTCACAGCTGAGCACGGTTCCTTCCTGCAGCAACTCCTCGTCCATTCCCCAAAAACCCTGTCGAAATGTACGCTCTTCGCCATGATTAGAAATGGCTTTGCAGTGTAGTTCATATAACCCTGGCTGAACAGTGACAGGAATAGATTGGTGGTGGTATTGAATGTGAGCCGTACTTGAAATCGTAATGCTCTCTTCCCAAAGAGTTTCGTTATTCATGGAAAGCGCTAAATGATAGGTCCATGATTGGTTGGCAGTATCAAACGCTTTTAATTGTTGCTGTTGAATTGTCAAACGCGGCATTTCGCCAGGGTAATACATCGCGTATTGTGGTTTAACCCACATCTCATCCGCGCCGCGTGCTGTGAATGCTGCCCATTGCTGGAGCGCGTTGAGCCCGTTTTCTGACCAAAGTTCAGATTCTACTGGTAGATTCACACAGATCCACCGTCCGCCGGCAAAATCACCTTTTGTATGCTCAAGCAATACAGCAGGAGAGGCGATGCAACGTTCTTTTTTTGAAAACCCTTTCAAAAGTGGATAAATATGGGCGTCCATTGGACCAGATGAACCATTCTCATGAGGCATATCCTTCTGTCTCGTCACGTGAAGCGTGAATCCGACAGTGGACTGGACTGAAAAGAGAGATTCAAACCCTTTGAATAATGGAATCTCCTGATGGCTTTCCCAGTGTTGAATACGGTCTCCTTTTACAGGATGGACTTCTTGAATATGAAGTTCCTGATGGTAGGCCGTTTGCTCGGGCTCCGCGTGCCACTCCTTCTCCCGTGAAACAACAGGAAAACGAAATGGGGCTCCACCAACAGTCACAAGACCTTTGCCTTGCTTCGTGTGACGCAAAATAGCTGGCCAGCTCGCTTTTGGAAAATACCCTCCATGTAAATGAAGGTACGTATCTGCTTGGGCTAAGGCGATTGGCAGCTCTTGGGCATCGCACACCTTTGCGAAGTTGCTTAGTGAATCTAGCTGGCTACGGGTTGGTCGCTCTCCTTGAAAAGGAAACGAATCATCATAGAAGACAACGATATTTGTCATCGAGCTCCTCCTTCTAAAAAGTCAGTCTTACTCGTAGTTTACCGTTATAGAAGACGCTTGAACATCTGCAGAATACAGAAAGTATCCAGGAAAATTATCATGTTGTCTCATTTAGATACGTATTCAATTGAGTGTATTCAAAGAAAATTTAGTGATTATATCACGATAAAGGATAAAAGTAGTAAAGAATATTTAGAAGAAACATGATATACTATCTCAAAACAGATTTACATCAGTGATCCGTATCGAATTGAAACAGGAAATCAGTATGCTGATGCACAACTATGCAGAGGAGAGATTATGCAATGGAACGTAGTTTGTCTATGGAACTGGTCCGTGTAACTGAAGCAGCGGCTCTTTCAGCAGCAAGATGGATGGGAACAGGACTTAAGGACGAAGTCGACGGAGCTGCAACGAGTAGCATGCGTGATGTTTTTGATACGGTACCGATGAAAGGAACAGTGATGATTGGCGAAGGAGAAATGGACGAGGCTCCGATGCTCTATATAGGCGAAAAGCTTGGGACAGGCTACGGTCCTAGAGTTGACGTCGCTGTTGATCCTGTTGAAGGGACGGAGCTTGTGGCGACTGGTGGCTGGAATGCTCTTGCTGTATTGGCCGTTGCGGATCACGGGAATTTGCTTCATGCACCGGATATGTATATGAAAAAAATTGCCGTTGGTCCTGAAGCAGTTGGGCTCGTCGATATTAATGCACCAGTCATTGATAACCTCCGTGCTGTGGCGCGGGCAAAAAATAAAGACGTACAGGATTTAGTAGTCACGATATTGCAGAGGAAACGTCATGAGAAGGTGATTCAAGAGATTCGTGATACGGGCGCACGCATTAAGCTGATTGAAGCAGGAGATGTTGCTGCCGCGATTAACACGGCATTTGACGGAACAGGCGTAGATATTATGCTTGGCTCTGGCGGTGCACCAGAAGGCGTGATTGCAGCGGTTGCTATGAAATGTCTCGGTGGAGAAATGCAAGGCGTTCTCATGCCACAAACGGATGAAGAGTGGGAGCGTTGCAAGCAGATGGGCCTTGAAAATCCAGAAAAGGTATTGCTGATGGAGGATCTGGTTCGTGGAGATGACGCCATTTTTGCAGCAACAGGGATTACGGACGGTGAATTGTTAAAAGGTGTTCAATACAAAGGCAGTATCGGTACGACGCATTCACTTGTCATGCGCGCCAAATCTGGAACGTTAAGATTTATCGAGGGCAAGCATAGCTTAAATAAAAAGCCGGATCTTGTTATTAAGAATTAGTTTAACAAATGAGGTTGGAACAGAAATATTTTGTGTAACTTTTTCAATCCATGTCGGAGTAATCTGCAAAATAGTAGTTTGAGCTATTTTTTATACAAGCTTCCATACGCTCGCTTTCCGCGGGCGAACTGCGAGCCTCCTCGATCGCGTGCGCGCTCTGCGGGGTCTCACTTAGCTCGCTTTTACACCCTACGGGTACAAGTGCAACATCGATTCGAAAGGACCTCATCGTGTTTTCTTTGCCGCAGGAGTCTCGGTAGTGGCAGCTTTTAATAATGGACTCATCTAGTTATTTGGAACGTAGAAATCCGTTTAGTTACGTAAAGGCGATCTTTTAGAAAAACAAGATTCTGAGCATGGACCCCTATATATTCTGAATACAGCAGGATTTGTACTTAAGATGTCAATTGATCAATCTCACCATGCTTCCACTCAATTACATCAAGCGTTGAAGGTTATTTTGCACTGAGAAAGTTGTCTTAATAAAAAATCCGAATGTCTACGAAATGTCACGTTTAATTTCGTAAGGCCGTTCGGTTTTTTCATGTAACCCGATATATAATACAATCTTGTTGTGGATGATGCTTTTTATACAAGCTGCCATACGCTCGCTTTTACCCTAAAGGCCATAAGATCAACATCGACTCTCAAGTACGTTTCGTCGTTTTCAGTCATTTTCTTATTGAACTAACGGGGGATTTACTTCAACAGGAGTAATGACTTTTCTTCTTTAAGTAACAGTCAATAATAAAGATATAAAGATAGGCAATGAGCGCAGTCAAAATACGTAGACTCCTGCGGGAACAGCACGAGCTGAAGATCCCCTCGGAAAGCTTTCCGAGGAAGCTGAAGCCGTGCCAGGCGGTAAAGTAAACACGATGAGGTACTCTCGAATCGATGTTGACCTTATACCATTTATGGTGAAAGCGAAGTATTTTGACGAAGCGATTGTGTTTTATTTGCACCCTAAAAGGCATAAGGGCTTCATCAACTCAAAAAAGACTTCGTCGTGTTTTCTTTGCCGCGTGCCAACTTTAACATGTGTGAGCCACTATTTAGGCTTACCTCTAAAAATTAAGGTGCAAAGGTGCTTGTTTAAATAAAATCTGGCGGTAACTCGGTATGAGAATCGCGGTATTTGCCTGGAGTCATGCCTTCCTTTTTCTTAAACGAGCGAATGAAATTTTGTGAGTTGCCATAGCGGAGCTTTTCAGCAATTTCACGTATCGGCATTTTGCTTGTCATCAACCATTTCTTAGCAACACTTAAACGAAATGAGGTTAAGTATTCCGTAAAAGACAAGCCGGTTTCCTTCCGAAACATTGAGCTGAGATAATTCGGGTGATAGTGAAGCTCATCGGCAATGGACTCAAGAGTAATGTCCGTGTCGTATTTTTCTTGAATCATATGAATGATTTGTTCTGAAATGTTCTTGTATTGTTCACTCGAACGTTCATTTATCTTTAGTACGAGTGGAGCAATTAGTGTGACATGGAACCATTCATAAATAGCATCGGTATCATGAAGCTGAAACAGACTATCAAATAACGTATTTTGGCTGTTGACCTCAAAGTAGTCAATACCCATGCGATGCATGAGCTGAATGATGTCATTCAACAATCGCATGAGAGAAATATGATTCTGGTTCGGATGTTGATTGGTAGAAACGATTTCTTTAATGGTAGTGTACAAGTGATCCTCCGTTTCTTTCAAGTTGCCATTTCTAATGGCTTCCATGACGAGATGCACTTGTTTTTGTGGATAATGCGTGAAGTAAATATGATCTCTCTCAATTGTTACAAAAGGAATAACAGCCTCTTTACCGTGTGTCACCCGATGCTTTAAGGCTTCAACACCTTCTTCATACGCTTCTCGAGTATTTGCTAAATTCGTATACGGAGCGCTTTGACCGATGCTTACAGAGATGCCAAAGTCTTCCTTGAATAGAGCAATAAGCTCCTTGGCGATCGTTTCATAAGACGCATTTGTGTTTTCCGCTTCTGTTGCGGCTAACACGAGGACTAACGTATGCTTATTCACCATTGGTGTTAGTCGAACGTCATCAGGAATTTGTTCCTGCACAAGACGATTCATTGTAAGTAAAAGGAGATCCTTATCCTTTGATGTATACGTTGTTCCTTTAAGTGTGTCGATTTGCATCGCAAATAAGCAGAACGAGGTCCATTGTTCTGGATAGTTCAAAGATGACATCCTTTGCTGAATGCTCTCTGAAGAAAGATGACCTTGAACGAGATTGACAATAAACAAATGACGGAGCTGCTCCATTTGCCCATTCAATTCTCCCAACAGTTGATTGTGCTTATCACGCATATCAAAAATGTGCTCATTGAAAAAAGCAAACTCATCAATGTTTGCTTGCTTCGCCTTCAGTGGAGATAAGGTAGCAAGGATCGTTTTATTTAAATCTCGCACAGGTCGATAGATTCGACGAGAGCCAAACCAACCGAAAAACAATACGATAAGAATGACCGTCAAGCAAATCGTTAACGTGAAGACGCCTATTGCACTGGAATCTTTCGTTAGCTCTTGATTCGAAATAAACGAGACGTAGATCCAATTGTTAAACAGCGATTTTCGATACGTAATCGTGTAGTCGCCCATTTCTTTTTCTACAGAGAACTGACCTGTTTTTGAGACTTGTGATTTTTCTGTTATTAACTCATAAAGCTCAGTGGGATTTTCATACGCTTCGTTTAACACATCGAGCCTTTCAGAGTCGATGACCTTTTGATTTTCATCAAGAATAAAAAACGCTTCTTTCTGTGTGTCTAGATCAAGGGTAAGCAATCTGCATGCAGGAAAGCTTGCAATGGCTAGACCGCTTTTTTGGTTCGCATTCGCTGGCACCATTTTGACAAGATTCACTCTTAGAGAACACTGTTGTTCTACATCTATTTTGTAGCCTAGCCACTCTGGGTCTTCCAAAATCCATACCGAGTCGGCAGGGTAGTCTGTGTAGGCTTTCCTAAATGTATTTGTCTGTTCATTTGTCAGTCGTCGAAAGCCAAAGCTGTCGATGACCCATTGCTCTCGTAAACTGACAAGCAGTACTTCTTCCAGTCCGATATCAAAGGTTTGCAAATGATTCATTTCTTGCTTTAGCTCATTAAGAAGCTGAAATTGTGTTGCATACATAGGTTCCTTTAGGACGGATTTTAAAAACGATGAGTTCACAAAATAACTAAGGGAATGATCAGCGGTTTTTAACGTTTGTTCAATATTTAATTGACTTTGGTAGACACTTTGTATTTTTTCTGTGTGCACATTTTCCTGAAGTGTATCGGATGCACGAATATATGAAAAGACCCCCACAATTAATACGGGGACGGTGCTAATGAGCACAATAAACATGGTCAGGCGAATATAAAATGATTTCCGTTGCCGAAACATGTGTCCCCTCCTTTAGCAATCACTATGTGTTAACGCTTACATTCATGAAGATTATAGCATTCTTTTTACTTAAATAGAAATCCTTTAATTTTGAGATTGAAAAGACAATCTATCACGAGAGAAATCATCTAGAATAGTACGATATTCTTTGATAAATCGCTAAATTATAGATTGAAGAGCTGTGAGATGAAATCCAAATAAGTATATGGATTTAAATGGTATTTAAAATAGTCTCTTTAAGTATCGTCAGCAAATTGGTAATATAAAGAGTAGACCGACACTCTATACGTTAAATGAGAAAAAACGTGGAGGTGAGAGACTGTCGATTGAGTGGTGCTGGTTTTGCTGTAACGTTGTGCTGGTTTGAGCGAGTCGATGCTCATCTCAAAGAAAAGAGCAGTTCATTTTGTGAATCCGCTTACAAAAAACAACAACGAAAGATTCTGGACGAACGAAGTGAAACGTTCGAATAGGCCGTTTAGGGAGTAGAGGGCCTTCAGAAGACTTTTGGAAGGGGAAAACGATGAAATCATATGCAGTTTGTGGCATTAGCAACCGGGCGATTGGCATGTTTATTAAACCTCTGGTCACGCAATATGAACAGTATGGACGATTGGTCGGTATGCTAGATGCAGACCCACGTCGCTTTGCTGTTAGCAAGGAGCGACTTCCGCAGATTAAAGATGTTCCTACTTACTCTGCCGAAGCCTTTGACCAAATGGTTCAAGAGACGAGACCAGATGTCATCATTGTGGCGAGTCGTGACAACACTCATATTGATTATATTTTGAAAGCGCTTGAACACGACATTGACGTGATTACAGAAAAGCCAATGGTGACAACAGCAGAAGACGCTGTACGTGCCATCGAAGCAGAAAAAGCGAGTAAGGGAAAAATTATCGTTACCTTCAATTATAGATACAGTCCATTTCATCGTAAAATTAAAGAAATGATTTTGGATGGCAAAATCGGCCGTGTCACCTCAGTCGATTTAAATTGGTACATTGATACGTATCATGGCGCAAGTTATTTTAAACGCTGGAATCGGATGAGAGAATTTTCGGGGGGGTTGTCCGTCCATAAATCCACACACCAT
Organism: Aureibacillus halotolerans; assembly: GCF_004363045.1. NCBI lineage: Bacteria > Bacillati > Bacillota > Bacilli > Caryophanales > Bacillaceae > Aureibacillus > Aureibacillus halotolerans. The sequence goes on along the minus strand of NZ_SNYJ01000001.1, from coordinate 397,025 downwards.
TTTGACCTCGTGCAATGGTGGACGGATCAAAGGCCAGTCGAGGCATTTGCCTATGGCGCATTGAATTATTATGGACCAGACGGAGAGCACAATCCATCGAAGCGAAATGGACGTCACTGTGAAACCTGCTCCGAACAAAATGTATGCCCTTACTACACAAGATGGACGACGCGAACAAACCGGACAAGCGTCCTTGATGATCATATCCAAGGGGACCAGGCTGCGGGTAGCGCATATACTGGATATCGGGCAGATCAATGTATTTTTGATGATGAGATTGAGATTGAAGATACGTACACGGCTGTTATGAAATACGACAAAGGCGCCATGCTCAGCTACTCAATCAATTTTTCACTGCCATACGAGGGGTATCGTCTAGCCATTAATGGAACAAAGGGACGGATAGAAACGACAGAATTTCATGAACTCAGCAGGGTGCCATTTGAAGTCCCTGAACAAACCGTAGATTACTTTCCTCTTTTTGGGGCGAAGGAGCAAATCAATGTGGTACAAAATGACGGAGGTCATGGTGGTGGCGACCCACTTCTCATTGAAGATATATTCCTTGGTATTGATCCGCATCGAGGCTATGAAATATTGGCAGGCTCAGAAGCAGGGGCATATTCAATTGCAGCGGGAGAAGCGATTTGGAAATCTGCCTCTTCTGGAAAGCCAATTCAAATTAAAGAATTGTTAAAGCCTGTGTCCGTTCAACCAAACTAAAGAAAGGGAGCGAGCGAATGGCGATCAAAGAACCATTTTTACGTGTGCATACCGGAGACAATGTTGTTGTGACACTGAGACCTTTCGCAAAGGGAGAGACGGTTTCATTGCCGGAGGGTGAAGTCATTTGTAAGGAAGACATTCCAGCGGGCCATAAAATTGCCCTTCTCGATCTTCCAGCGGGAACCGATGTGATGAAATACGGATTCCCGATTGGAAAAACGACCGACGCTGTAGCAGCGGGAGAATGGATTCATTCTCAAAACATGAAAACGAAGCTTGAAGGAACGCTTTCCTACGAATACAAGCCTGAAAATAGGGCGGCAAAAACAGAGACCACACGAACAGAAAGAACATTTAAAGGCTATAACCGACCCAATGGGGATGTCGGTATCCGCAACGAAATCTGGATTATTAATACTGTAGGTTGTATTAATAAAACCGCTGAGCGACTAGCAGCGCTTGCAGATCGGCAAATGAAGGGGAACGGCGTGGACGGTGTGTATCATTATGCGCATCTCTTCGGCTGCTCTCAACTTGGAGACGACCTTTTGTATACGCAGACCATCCTCAGCAACCTCGTCCATCACCCGAATGCAGCGGGTGTCCTTGTTTTAGGGCTAGGCTGTGAAAACAATCATATTAGTGAGTTTAAAAAGGTACTTGGTGATTATGATGAGAATCGGGTCAAGTTTCTAGGGGTTCAAGAGGCTGACGACGAAATGGAGCAAGGGCTTGAGCTGCTTAATGAGCTGTTTGCGTATTCACGCTCCTTTACGAGAGAGGACATCCCGTTGTCCAAATTGAAGGTCGGTTTGAAATGCGGTGGCTCGGATGGATTCTCTGGCATCACTGCCAACCCACTTGTTGGCGCGTTTTCCGACGCTTTAATTGGTCATGGCGGAACAACCGCATTGACCGAAGTCCCAGAAATGTTTGGTGCAGAAACGATCCTGATGGACCGTGCAAAAGATGAAGAAACCTTTGACAAGATTGTCCATTTAATCAATGACTTTAAGGAATATTTTATTCGCCATGACCAGCCAGTGTATGAGAACCCTTCACCTGGTAATAAGGACGGAGGCATTACAACACTTGAGGAAAAGTCGTTAGGCTGTGTCCAAAAAGGTGGTTTTGCCAACGTAGTAGATGTGCTTCCCTACGGCGGTCGGTTAGAGAAAAAAGGATTGAACCTTATTCAAGGACCGGGAAATGATTTGGTTTCTGTGACGACGTTGTCCGCAGCAGGGGCGCATATTGTCATATTCACAACGGGGAGAGGTACACCGTTTGGAGGTCCTGTTCCGACAGTGAAGGTCTCTACCAATTCACAGCTCGCTGAAAAGAAAAAGCATTGGATTGATTTTAATGCAGGTCAGCTTCTCGAAGGCAAGCCAATGGAAGAGGTAACGGACGAATTGCTTGATTACATCGTCGCCCTTGCTTCTGGTGAGACATTAACGCGAAACGAGGAGTTTGGCTATAAAGAAATCTCGATCTTTAAAGACGGTGTAATTCTCTAAGACTAGAGAGAGGACTAACAGACGATTGGAGGGAAATGTATGCAACTAAATCAACGCGTATATGAAGCACAGGTTAAATCATCGAATCCTTCACAGGAGCTACCAGAAAAAGTCCTCCAATTCGGCGAAGGCAATTTTCTTCGCGGTTTTGTCGATTGGATGATTCAAGAGATGAACAAGCAGGGACTGTTTAATGGGCGCGTCGTTGCAATCCAACCGACTCCACATGGGAAGGTCGTTCCGAAGCTGAACGCACAGAATGGACTGTATACGTACATTCAAAAAGGGATTCATAATGGGGAAACGATTGACGACGCAGAAGTCATCACCTCAATTTCAAGAGGCATTAATCCATATCAGGATTGGGATAAAGTCCTTGAGGTTGCTGCATCGCCAGATATTGAAGTCGTATTTTCCAATACGACGGAAGCCGGTCTCGTGTATGAGAAAGAGCCTTATGAGCCGGAAAAAGCGCCGCTGTCATTTCCAGGAAAACTGGCATTGGCATTGCATCACCGTTATTTAGCTAAACTTCCTGGGTGGTTGATAGTTCCTTGTGAGCTCGTGGACAACAACGGCGAATTCCTGCAATCAATCGTTGTAATGAAAGCGAAAGATTGGGAGTTGTCGGAGGATTTTGTTCGCTGGGTACAGGAGGAAAATCAGTTTTGCAATACGCTCGTTGACCGGATCGTACCAGGCTATCCAAGAGGTGAAGAAACAACGTACGAGGAACGACTTGGCTATAGTGATAAACTGGTCGTAATTGGTGAACCGTATCATTTGTTTGCGATTGAAGGGGATGAAAAGGCTGAACAGGTGCTCCCCTTTGTGGATGCAGGCTTAAATGTGAAATGGGGAGATGTGGCTCCGCAACGTACGATTAAAGTTAAGCTACTAAATGGCCCTCATACGATGCTAAGCGCAGTTGGATATCTGGCAGGCGTTGATACGGTGGGCGAAGCGATGCGCCATCCCGTGTTAAGACCTTTTGTCGAGAATGCGTTGTCCAGTGAGCTCATTCCTGCCTTCGATTTTGATGAGCAAGAGAAACAGGCATTTGCACAGTCTGTGATTGAACGTTTTGAAAATCCCTTCACACAACATTACTTAACAGATATCGGCATGAATGCGACACAAAAATGGAAGTCTCGCCTCTTGCCCTCATTGTTTACCTACGTGGAAAAGGAGCAACAAGTCCCACCATTGCTGGCGCTTTCTTTCGCTGCACAGCTATTGTATGGGCGTCCTGTAGCCAGAGATGGTGCTTTTTTGACAGGGAAACGGGAAAACGATTTATATCAAATTCGCGATCAAGATGAAGCGATCGCTTTGTTTGAGCGTGAGTGGAGCACATTTGATATCGAGCAGCAGAGCATTGATTCGTTCGTGCAAAATATCCTCGCCGAGAAGGATGTGTGGGGGAGCGACTTAAACGAGATTACCGGCTGGAAGGATGCCGTCGTCTCAAATGTAACGGCAATGCTTCAGGAAGGCGTGCTTGAAACAATCAGCCAACACATTGGCCCATATTCGAAAGGGAGGAAGTAACATGACCATTCAATCGAAAGACCAACTGGAAACTGTCGTACACGAGGCTATTCAAAAGCAGCCGGTCACGGACATGCATACGCATCTGTATTCACCAAATTTCGGAGACATTTTGCTTTGGGATATTGACGAGCTGTTAACCTACCATTACTTGGTTGCTGAAGTGATGCGTTGGACAGATATCACGCCAGAAGCTTTCTGGGAGCTCAGCAAACGTGAACAGGCTGATTTGATTTGGGACGAGCTGTTTATTAAGCATTCTCCAGTAAGTGAAGCCTGTCGCGGGGTACTTACTTGCTTGCAAGGACTTGGTCTCGATCCGTCGACGAGAGATTTAAATGCGTACCGTGCTCATTTTGAAAAGCTTACTAGTGAGCAAGCTGTGGCGAATGTGTTGAAGGCGGCGAATGTGAATCATGTTGTCATGACCAATGATCCGTTTGATGACCTTGAACGTGTTTCTTGGGAAAAAGGAGAGAAGGCTGAGGCGCCATTCCACGCAGCCTTACGTATCGACCCATTGTTGAACCAGTTTGAGCAATCTGTGCCAAAGCTGCAGGGCTGGGGCTATAAGGTGGATGCCAATTGGTCAGAGCAAACAGCTGCAGAAGTTCGCCGGTTTTTGAACGATTGGATTAAACGGATGGACCCTGTCTATATGGCCGTGTCCTTGCCACCAACGTTTGCCTTCCCTGAGGATTCCTTCCGTGGAAAAGTCATTGAAGAATGTATTCTGCCTGTTTCAAAAGAAAACAGCCTGCCATTTGCTATGATGATTGGCGTGAAAAAGCAAGTGAATCCGAGGCTTGGAGATGCTGGAGACTATTTAGGAAAAGCCTCCATGGATGCCGTTGAGCATTTGCTTTCTCATTATCCTGACAATAAATTTATTGTCACGATGCTCTCACGTGAAAACCAGCATGAACTCGTCGTGTTGGCACGCAAATTCTCGAACTTAATGATTTTCGGTTGCTGGTGGTTTATGAACAACCCGATCATTATTAACGAAATGACACGTATGCGCATGGAAATGCTCGGCACAAGTATGATTCCACAGCATTCCGATGCTCGCGTTCTTGAGCAGCTTGTTTATAAGTGGAGCCATTCTAAGCAATTGATCGGTGATGTGCTGATTGACAAGTACAACGACATTTTGCAAACGGGATGGACAATTAGCGAAGACGAGATTAAGCGAGACGTGGCTGATCTGTTTGCGGACAACTTCTGGCGTTTTGTTGGCAAGGAAGCAAAAGCAAAACAAAATGCGTAAACGTGCAAGATCAAGAAGGTTTATCTACAAAATCAATGCGGAGAAAGTCGAAAAACGGCCAACACATCAAATTGATGTGCTGGCCGTTTTTTATATTGTGATGCCTAGTTAATGGTTCGCTCTCAATAGTATTGCTTGCCACAAACAGCACGGATACGGAAAAGGGCTCGGAAGGAAAGGCTATAAGTGCGAGGAAAAAGCTCTAACCGGCGTGGATACGAGCCAAAGCTGCGCGGAAAACGAGACAACTTGCGCGGATACGGAGACAAACTGTGCGACTAAACACAATAAGTTCTCGAGACCAGCATGCCTACTTGCGCGAAACGAGTCTCTTTCTAAGAAAATCTGCATCATGACCTACCTTTTTGATTGGTATTCCAGTAAATACATACGAATTTTCGACATAATTCGAGTGAATCGATTGACTAAACTGGACTTATCTTATAGGATTAATTCATCATTTACCTATTATTCGTGTAGGGATTTAATTAATTGGAAGACGAGTTGCAACTATTTGAAAACAATCAGTTCATTGAGTTGTTATCGATTTCTTCATTTTTAGTGAAGAATGATGAAACAGTCTCAACTGAGGCATTATAAAGTAAAGAGTGCGCTTGAAGTTCAAGAGGAGGTTTCTTAGTTGGGGAAGCAAACATACAGATTGGGTATCGACATCGGAGGAACGTTTACAGACCTGACGCTGTTGAATGTGAATACAGGCCTTCTTAAAACATTAAAGATGCCGACCGTTCCAGAGGATCCAGCGGCTGGCATTCAAAAAGGCTTGGACATGCTGGAAGACGACGGAATTAATGTGTCGTCCATCACTTATTTTGTTCACGGCACGACAATTGGTTTGAACACCTTATTGCAGCGAAAAGGAGCAAAGACAGCGCTGTTTGTGACGGAGGGATTTCGTGACATTCTCTCCCTACAACGCTTGCGCTTACCAGTCCCTTATGATTTCCGCTCACGGTTGCCAGAGCCGTTGGTGCCAAGAAAACATGTGTATTCGATTTCGGAACGCATGCTTCATACAGGCGACGTTCACCAACCGCTTGAAATCGCTTCAATAGATCAAGCGATTGACCAAGCGCTAGAGGAAAACATTGAAGGGATCGTCGTTGCCTTCTTGCATAGCTACCGAAACAGCACTCATGAAGAGAAGGCCGTAGAGCGAATTCGTGAGCGTGCTCCACATATTGAAGTCATTGGATCGGCGGCACTCTGGCCACAGATGCGAGAATTCGAACGTGCTGTCCTCGGTGCGGCGAATGTGTATATTCAGCCAAAGGTCAGAGCGTACTTCACGACATTGAAGGAACGCCTTGAATCAAGAGGTGTGCGAACGACCCCCTTTATTACACAATCCAATGGAGGGATAATGACGATTGAAACGGCTGCTGAGGCACCGGTTCGTACGTTGTTTTCGGGGCCAGCGGCTGGTGTCGTAGGGGCCCTTCAGGAAGCCAAAGCGTCTGGTTTGAAGGATATTGTGACCTTCGATATGGGAGGCACAAGTGCAGACATATCCATTATTGAGAATGGACACCCTACCTTTACACAAGCCAATCAATTAGGTGGGGTCCCCATCATGATGCCATCCGTCTCTATGTATTCGGTAGGGGCAGGAGGGGGATCGAAAGGGTGGATTGATGCAGGTGGCATGCTGAAGGTTGGCCCAGAATCGGTCGGGTCTGACCCTGGTCCAGCCTGTTACGGTAAAGGAAAAGAGCCGTCGTTAACCGATGCTTTCCTCCTCTGTGGGTATCTTTCTCCAGACCGTTTTGCTGCTGGCAACCTGACGTTGCACCCTCATCTCGCAGAGCAAGCAATGATGCCGATTGCCAGTCACCTCGGTAGTACGCCCGCCAAAGCAGCCGATCATATGATTCAAGTGGCTGTTGCCAATATGTATGCGGAGTTAAGTAACGTCATGGAGCAACACGGTTTTGACCCACGTTCCTTTAGTTTTCTTGCTTTTGGCGGGGCTGGTCCAGTGACGGCAAACTTCCTAGCAGAGGAAATTCAGGCGAGACGTGTTGTTGTCCCTCCAACGCCAGGAACGCTTTGTGCGCAAGGGGCATTGAGCTCTGATTTTGTGTATGACGCAGTAAAGTCAGTGGATGCACTGCTTCATGAGCTGCCGATGGATAGCCTCAGGAAAACGTACGAGTCCCTTTCCGATGAAGCCGCGAGTTGGCTAGATGATCAAAACCTTGAGGTTCTAACAGGACGAAGCTTCATCTTATCATTGGATGCTCGCTACAAGGGGCAAGCGTTTGATATTGAGATGGACATCGAAAATCAATGGGTTGAAGCGAAGGATAGCTCAAGCTTGATTGACCGATTCCACGCTCTTCATAAAAAGCAGTATGGCCACAGCGATCCAGAGGCGATTATTGAGATCATTAACCTCAGAGCTCGAATCATCGGTCATACGCCAAAGCCACTCCGAGCAGCGATTTCATCAGTAGAAAAAGGGGCAACACTGCAACCGATAGCCACACGTCAAATCATTTGTCGTGGTCAAGCCGAAGAAGCGTCAGTGTATCGACGTGAAGACTTATTGGTTGGGCATGTTGTCCCTGGACCAGCGATCGTCGAGCAGGACGACACAACAACTGTTGTGTTGCCGGCATGGGAAGCACGTACAGATGTTAGTGGCAATCTACTCATTGAACGACAACAAGGAGGGGAGCGCTCATGAGGACCGACCCAGCAACGCTCGAAATATTGCGCAGCTATTTTAATTCGATTGCCAGTGGGATGGGGCATGTGATTGAGCGAACCTCCTTTACGACGTTCGTGAAAGAGTCGGCCGATTTTGCGACGGCACTTGCAACGCCTAAAGGCGAATTTTATGTCTATCCGAAAACCGTCGGCGTCACCATCTTCATGGGACTGACGTTAACACGTGCCATTCAAGAGCTTGATTCGATCGAACCGGGCGATATTATTATTACCAACGATCCGTACACGACGGACGGGCTTGCGACGCACCTTCCTGATATTCATGTGTTTAAGCCGATCTTTTCAGAAGGTGAGCTGATCAGCTTTGCTTGGAGCTTCGTCCATTGCAGTGATGTAGGAGGTCTCGTGCCAGCAAGCATTTCGCCAAGTGCGACGGACATTCATCAAGAGGGACTTCGGATCCCGCCTGTTAAGTTGTACAAACGTGGCGAGCCAAACAAGGATGTGCTTCGTTTTTTAGGCGCGAACAGTCGCGTGCCTGAGCTGAACCAAGGTGATATTAACGCCATGGTGGCCGCTGTCAATACGGCAGAGGAGCGCCTGCTTCGGATGGTGGATAAGTTTGGTGTCTCTGATGTGACGGCGGCGATGGATGATTTACTCGAGCAAAGTGAATCACGGTCGCGGCAGATCATTGATCGACTTCCAGATGGTGATTATTCCTTCAGCGATTATCTCGACGATGACATCGTTTCCGACACACCGATTCGCTTGGCGGTTACCGCAAAAGTGCGCGGTGGCGACATCACCCTTGATTTTTCAACCTGTGATCCCCAAGTGAGAACAGCCTTTAACTTAGTGACAAACGGAAGTCCTCATTCTTTTCTGTTTCAGGGCTTGATAAATTACATTATTAGCACAGACCCACACATCCCGATTAACGGTGGCATCACGCGACCTATCCATGTCGAAGCACCTCGTGGGACACTTGTGAACCCTGAATACCCTGCCGCAGTCGGGGTGCGTCACTCAATTACGATGCGCATGTACAATGTTGTTCTTGGTGCGCTTGCTAAATCGATGCCAGAAGAAGTGCCCGCGGCTGGTGCGGGGCAAGCGGCCATTGTCGTGTTATCCACGCCAACAGGTGATGGCGGCAAGCGTAGCATGGCCGTTGTCGAACCAATGGGCGGCGGGGGTGGTGGTCAAGCCGATATGGATGGTGTCGATGGCATTGACCATGCGTCTGGCTTCTTGAAGAACACGCCAATTGAAAGCCTTGAGCAGCATATTGATATCTTCGTCAAGCGCTATGAATTGTTGCCGAATACGGCAGGTCCCGGCAAGCATCGTGGCGGTCATGCGATCGGACTTGATTTTGAAATTGTGCAACCTGACTCAATGGTGACAGCTCGCGGAATGGAGCGTCTGCGTTTTCAGCCTTGGGGTTTCGCTGGTGGAAAAGCAGGAGCTTCGGGCAGTGTACACCTTAACCCAGGGACTTCGAAGGAAACCAACGAACCAAAAATTAATGTGCTTAAGCCAGAAAAAAAAGATGTCGTTCAGATTCTTTCTCCTGGAGGCGGCGGCTGGGGACATCCTTATGAACGGGACCCTGAAGCGGTTCGTCAAGATGTCGAAGCAGGGCTGCTCACACTGTCAGTGGCTCGTGAAGCTTATGGTGTAGAGCTTCAGCAAATCGGATACGCATATAAAGTGCAGCATGACGAGACAAAGGCGTTACGTCTGGCTCATTTTAATGAAGCGCCAAACCCTTGGGATTTTGGCGAGGCACGTGAGGCCTATGAGCGTATTTGGACGACGGATGCGAGTGATGTACTTGCCTTGCTCGTGCAGCAAAAGCCAGCAGCCGAACGTTGGCATTACAAACAGCTTCTACACGATTATTTTTCAAATGCGAAAGAAGCGTTAACAGAACAAGACATTCAACACGCTTGGACCATTATTGAACATCAGGAGGAAAACTAAAATGAAAAAACAGGCCATCATTGGATCACTTTTGCTTTTAGCTCTAACCGCATGTGGCGGTGGAGGAACAACAGACAACGCGGACGGTCCGTTGCCAGAAACAGACAAAGTTGTAATCGGTGTAACGGGAGGTGCATGGGAGGAAAACATTATCTCCGCAGGCATTAAGGGCTTTGAAGAAGAAACTGGCATCGAGGTTGATGTTGTGGCAGGAACGGATGCCGAATGGTTTTCCAAACTTCGTGCGTCAAATGGAAACAACCCTGCGTATGACGTTCTCGTTCTTCAGCCAGACACAATCACGCGTGCAGCGGCAACAGGGCTACTACAGCCATTAACTGAGGAAAATGTACCGAATTTAGCAGACCTTTACCCATCTGTTCAGGAGAAGCTTCAGTATGAGGGAGAGACTTATGCAGCAGGCTTTAGCATGGGGCAGCTCGGCATTGCGTACCGCAAAGACCTCGTTGATAAAGCACCTGAAAGCTGGAAGGACCTACAGGATCCAGCGTATGCAGGGCATGTCGCTGTATCATCTCCTAGCTATGCAGCAGGCTTGCAGTTTTTCTCAGGCTGGGTCAATGCATTTGGTGGCGAGGAAAGCGATCAAGCATCTATTGATAAAGCCTTCGAAGAGCTCGGAAAACTTAGCAGCAATGTCGTCGCCTATCCAGACAATGCAGGCTCTATTCAGACGTTACTTGAGCGTGGAGACGCTTGGCTTGTGCCGTTTTGGGATGGACGTACCTTTGCTCTACAAGAAGCCGGTCTCGATCTTGGGTTCGTTTATCCTGAGGAAGGACCCGTTGCCGCAGTGGCAAGCTGGGTGGTTACAAAAGGCGCACCAAATGAAGCAAATGCCTACAAACTCGTCGACTATCTTTCAAGTCCTGACGTTCAAAAAGCGTTTTCAGACCTCACCTATTACGGGATGACCAATCAAAATGTGGAGTACAGCGATTCCATTGCCGACAAAGTACAGGTTGGTGAAGAGTTTTATCGCGAGCTGAAGTGGGTGGATTATGAAACAGCGTCCCCTAATGTGGCAGATTGGACAAACCGCTGGACGCAGGTGATGGGGGGAGGCCAATGACGAAAGGCATCTCAATCCGTGGAGTTAGTCGACAGTTCGGTGAAAACACGGCCTTACGTCATGTGGACCTTGAAGTTCGAGAAGGAGAATTTTTCTCCCTTCTCGGCCCAAGTGGCTGTGGAAAAACCACCTTATTAAACATTATTGCTGGTTTTCTTGACCCTTCTTCTGGAGACGTCTATCTAGATGAGACGGATGTCACAGCACTTCCGCCATTTCGAAGGAAAATGGGGATGGTGTTTCAAAACTATGCGTTGTTCCCGCATTTAAGTGTCTTTGACAACGTCGCGTATGGGCTGCGTGTCAAGAAAATGCCAAAAGCGGACATAGCCAAAAAAGTCGAGGAAGTCCTTGCTCTCGTGCGCTTGGAAGCTTATGCGGACCGGATGCCTCAGCAATTGAGTGGGGGGCAACAACAGCGCGTTGCCATTGCCCGAGCGATGGCCATTGAGCCATCTGTGTTGCTGTTGGATGAACCGTTAAGCAACCTTGACGCTAAGCTGCGCAAGGACATGCAAACAGAGCTGCGTCGTATTCAGCGAAGCATTGGGATTACGACCATTCTTGTCACACACGATCAGGAGGAGGCACTCAGTCTTTCTGATCGTATTGGCATTCTTGGCGATGGGGAGCTGCAACAGGTGGGCGAACCAATGCAGGTCTACCGCCAGCCGGCAAATCGTTTTGTTGCAGAATTTATCGGTCAGGTGAACATTCTCGAGGGTAGAAAAAACAACGCCAGATCGGGTGATGATGTATTTCATTACGATGTGAGTACGCACGCCAACGAAACAGGAGGCCTTCACATCGCAGTCCCGAATGAGCCGGCGTTGGATCAAGAGGCAGATGTGCAATGCATGCTGCGCCCAGAGCGGATAACTATTGGTGCAAAGCCAGTGACTCCAGGAATCAATCACGTCACCGGTGTGCTCAAGGACGTCAGCTATGCGGGTGAGCTGCTTCGTTTACGATTTGAGTTAAAGGGTCGCGGAGAGCTGATCGTCCACGCGACGGACCCGAATTTTCCTACGTTGCCAAAGGCAGGCGAGGAAATGGAGCTTTCTTGGAGAAATGAAGATATTATTCCGCTCGTCCAACGGGGGGATGCCACATGGCAAAATCAATAAAGCGGGGAAAGGCATCACTGTTTCAATGGCTGATGTTGTCGCCAACACTGGTCTTCCTCCTCTTGTTTCTGCTCATCCCATTCATCCTTCTATTTGTTTTAAGCTTTCGTGAAGTCGGCGACTTTTCACAGCTGCTGCCAACGTACAGCATTTCGCAATATGCTGAGGTGTTAACAACGCCGTTGTACGTGAAGACAATTTGGATGACCCTATGGATTGCCTTTGTGACGACGGTGATTTGCTTGCTTTTGGCGTATCCAGCTGCCTATTTGCTAGTCCGTGCGCCGAGCCGAGGGCTACGCGCCTTTTTCTATATTGTCTTGATTTCACCATTGCTTACAAGTGTGGTCATTAGGACATTCGCATGGATCGTGCTTTTGGCTCAAAACGGTCTTGTTAATGATGTTCTCGAGTCGCTCCATCTCATTAACGAACCATTGCAAATGCTTTGGAACATGAATGCCGTCGTGATTGCTTACGTGCAAGTTATGCTACCATTTGCCGTGCTTCCTATTGTAACGTCTCTAGGAGATGTCGATGGCAACTTGCGTAAGGCATCGATGAGCATGGGAGCAGGACGCTTTCAAACCTTTTGGAAGGTCACCTTTCCGCTGACGATCCCTGGGATGATCACTGGTGCCATGCTCGTGTTTTCCCTCGCCGCAGGCAGCTATATTACCCCTCTATTGGTCGGGGGCAGACTGCAGCCCTTTTTGCCATTGTCGATCTATCAGCAGATGATGCAAGTCTATAATTTGCCAATGGCCGCAGCAATGGCGATGATTTTGCTTGTATTAGTGTTTATTGTTATCGGTATTTTAGGTGGCGTATTAAAACGTTGGGAGGCGAGAATGCATGGCTAGATCAATGAAGAAACGACGCTTTAGTACGTTAGATGGCATCGTCTGGGCAACAGGCATTCTCGTTTACGTATTTTTATTGCTGCCGGTGCTTGTCATTGCCTTGTCGGCATTTAGCCCCACACCGTACCCGACCTTCCCACCATCAGGTTTTTCGCTACATTGGTTTGGTGAGGTGTTCCGAAACGAAGCGTGGACAGCAGCGTTAATGAATTCTATTGTCCTGCTCCTCATCGTGACACCGCTCACTGTGCTGCTCGGAACAACGGCGGCGTATGCGTTGGCTAGGTTACGCTTTCCGGGACGTGGTGCCCTTCAAGCGTTTATGCTTAGTCCGTTAATGATTCCGCAAGTCGTGCTAGGGATTGCACTTCTGTATGTGTTCACGTCGCTCGGATGGTCGGGTTCACTCGGAGCGCTTGTGATAGGACACATGATTATCGCGTTTCCTTATGTCGTAAGGACCGTGAGCGTGTCGATGTCCAACATGAATCCTAGACTAGAGCTTGCTTCCCAGAGTCTTGGCGCAGGTCCTGCCGAAACCTTTTATAAAATTACACTGCCGTTAATCAAGCCTGGCATTATTGCGGGGGCCGTCTTTTCCGCCGTCACTTCATTTGGAGAAATTTCAATTAGCCTGTTTGTCTCTGGTCCTTCGACAGTGACGATACCGGTCCGTACCTTTGGGTATATTGAACAAACCTTTGATCCAACAGTTAATGCAATTTCATTTTTGTTTATCGTTGTGTCGATCGTTGCTTTGATCATCATTGAGAAAACAATCGGACTGACAAAGGTGATGTAAAGAAGCTGCTCTTGATACTTGTGTGAAGATGCTGCCATTTGTTATTTACAGCCGTAAGCGAACGTTCTCTTTGCAATTGTTTCAAGATGTTTGATATAACTAGGTTGGAGAATGGGATGAACGGATGAGAGAATGACACCATACACTGCAAATAGAAAATAGGTTGGAAAGAACAAAGGGGGAAACTTGCATGGCTGATCACCAACAAACGTATAAAGACGTAATGTCAAAGTATCCAACAGGTGTAACGATCGTGACCACCACAGGAGAGGATGGCGAACCCGTAGGTCTAACTGTAAATTCGTTTGCCTCGGTCTCAATTGACCCATTGCTCGTGCTTTGGTCGATTGATGATCATGTCAATTCAAAAAACATTTTCGCAAATGCGAAGGGCTTTGCCGTGCATATCCTCGCCGAAGAGCAGGGAGACCTTTGCTGGACCTTCGCACGAAAAGACGTCGATCGATTTGCGTCCTGCAAGTGGAGCTTGTCACCAAACGGACTGCCAATTATCGAAGGCGCCAAAGCTGTACTTCAATGCGACACCTATCAAGCTGTACCCGCTGGTGATCATACCGTCATGATCGGTAAAGTCATTGATATTGAAAACAGCGACCGCACACCAATGATTTATTACCACCGCGGCATTCGTCCTATGCCAGCCGAGTGGAACAAGGAATAACCATGTAAATCAGTGAAAATCAGTCGTCTGAAGCCTGCCCACCTATAGTGGCGCAGGTTTTTTAGTGTGCCAGTCATTATGTAATTGCTAATCGCCTCAAGTTAAAGAAGAAAATAACCGTCTGTTTGTAAATAAATAAAGAATTCGTTCACATAAACCATACATTTCATCAATAGTATCTTAATAATCTCTCTATAAAATGGAGAAATATGCTTGTAATTGATATATGTGGCTAAAGGGAATGAGGGATTCTATGCAAGGACGGATTGTCCACAACAAAGAGGCACGAACACCTAGTGCGCCAAACCAAAAGAGGCATCTTCAAAAGATGAAGAAAAACTGGGATTTGTACCTACTCGTATTACCGGTTGTGATTTATTTTCTTGTGTTTAAGTATTTTCCAATGTATGGTGTGCAAATTGCTTTTAAGGATTTTATTGCCACCCAAGGCATCCTTGGAAGTGAATGGGTGGGGTTTGAGCATTTTATTCGATTTTTTGACTCGTTTTATTTTTGGCGACTTTTGTCGAATACGATTGGCATCAGTTTATACGGATTGGCGGTAGGTTTTCCGATTCCCATTCTGTTAGCATTGCTGCTAAACGAAGTGAAAAACAAACACGGCAAAAGCTTCGTGCAAACCGTTACATATGCGCCTCATTTTTTATCGACCGTTGTTGTGGTCGGGATGTTGTTTTTATTTTTATCGCCAAACGGTGCGATCAACCAATTGTTGTCTTTTATTGGCCTATCTGAAATTTTATTTTTAACAGAGCCTGAATGGTTTAAAACGACATATGTCTTTTCAAGTGTATGGCAACAGATGGGGTGGAGTTCAATTATTTATCTCGCGGCACTTGCTGGCATTGATCCACAGCTTCACGAGGCTGCGAAAATGGACGGGGCTTCTCGTTTGCAACGAATTTGGCATGTGAATTTGCCCGGCATCAAAGCAACAATCATTATTTTATTGATTCTCCAAACAGGAAGTATTTTATCGGTTGGCTTTGAGAAGGTCTTTCTCATGCAAAACGATCTGAACATGGAAGCGTCAGATGTGATCGCGACCCACATTTATCGGACAGGGATTGTGGGAGCGCAGTACAGCTACTCCGCCGCCATCGGGTTGTTTGAGTCACTGCTCAACTTCTTCATACTGCTTGCTGTCAATTTTGCTGCGAAGAAAACGAGCAATACAAGTCTTTGGTAGGGAAAGGAGTGTCTGTTTGAAAGAAACAACGCAAGATCGCGCGTTTGGCATTTTTGTTGGCCTGACGCTCACGGTCATCACAATTATAGTCATGTACCCACTCGTATATGTGTTAAGTGCATCGTTCAGCAATCCTGCGGCGATCCTTCGAGGTGAATTATGGCTGTGGCCTGTCGAACCTACGTTTGAAGCGTACCAAAGTGTTATGAACAACAGTGATATTTGGTTAGGGTATCGAAACACGATCATTTATACGGTGCTCGGCACGTTGTTTAATCTTGTGCTGTCCGTACTCGTCGCTTACCCACTGTCACGACGCGATTTTCACGGTCGCCACGTGTTGACGTTGTTCCTCGTCATTACGATGTTTTTTAATGGGGGCATGATCCCAACATATCTCTTGATTCGAGATCTTGACATGCTCAACACAATTTGGGCGGTGATCATTCCTGGTGCCGTTTCGGTATATAACGTCATTGTTATCCGGACATTTTTCCAAAGTATTCCCGAGGAAATGAGAGAATCTGCCCAGTTAGACGGATGCAATAACATTCAATACCTTACGAAAATTTTGCTGCCCCTTTCAAAGCCGGTTTTGGCAGTCATGGTGCTGTTTTATGGAGTCAGCCAATGGAATGCATTTTTCGATGCGCTAATCTATCTGACGGATCGTGGTCTCTATCCGTTGCAATTGTTCTTACGCGAAATGCTCATCCAGGACCAAATGTCTGAAATGATTGGCATAAGTGATGCCACGCTTGAGCGGCATATGATGCGAGTTGAAGGCATTAAATACGCCGTTGTCATTGTGGCTAGTCTGCCGATGTTGATACTCTATCCATTTTTACAACGATTTTTTGTTAAAGGGGTCATGATTGGCTCAATCAAAGGCTAGACACCTTTTAGCGATAAAGAAATTATCTAAACAATTCTCAGGAGGTTTATGATGAAAAAACAGTTTACAACGATGATGTTAACAGGGACGCTTTTGCTTGCTGGCTGCTCCGGTGGGAGTAGCGCACCAACAGTCTCAAAAGAAGATGCTTTGGCAAATACAAATGCGACGGGTTTCCCGATCGTGAATGAAGCAATAGACCTCACCTTTTTCACTGGCAAAGCAACAGCCAACAACGATAATTTTGAAGAACGCATGGTGTGGAGCACGTATCAGGACCAAACCAAGATGAACATCAATTTTGAAGAAGTTCCTTTTGAAGGACTTAGCGAGAAGGTCAATTTAACGTTAGCCAGCCAGGATTATCCTGACGCGTTTTATTCTGCGCGCCTAAATTCGAAAGACTTAACGACGTATGGTAAACAAGGTGTGTTTATCCCATTAAATGACCTGCTTGAAGAATACGCACCAAATTTCTCCAAGTTGCTCGATGAAAACCCTGATTTGCGAAAAGGTCTAACGATGGCTGACGGCAATATTTATGCCTTCCCTTCCTTTTATGACCCTGAGTTTACGTCTTTGTTAATTGGAACACCAATTTGGGTCAAGCAATCGTTCCTTGATGAACTCGGCATGGAAGCACCAACGACAACAGAAGAATTTTATCAGTACTTGAAGGCTGTGAAAGAAAATGATCTAGTGGAAGGCGAAGAAATTGCTTTCAGTGGCACAAGCCTAGACAACATGATCATGCAGCTGAGAGGCTCTTGGGGCGTCGGCAATCGTGGTTTGGCACATAAGCATGTCGATGTTGATCCAGAAACAGGCGAGCTTCGTTTTACAAGAACACTTGACGAGTACAAAGAGATACTCACGTATATGAACAAGCTATACACAGAAGGTCTCATTGACCAGGACATCTTTACGCAGTCAGGCGCTGAGTTCAATGCCAAAGGTGCAGAAGGGCGCATTGGCGCTGTATTGACGGGTAACCCAGTAACACAAATGACACAAGACGATTATGTGGGCCTAGGTGCGTTGGAAGGGCCGGATGGCGATAGCCTGTATTCACATGTGAAACAAAGCCTTATGCACATCGGCGCTTTTGCGATTACAGACCGTAACCCTTATCCAGAAGCGACTGTGCGTTGGATGGATCACTTCTTTGGAGATGAAGGCGCGACCTTTTATTTTATGGGTAAAGAAGGAGAGACTTACAACGTTGCTGAAGACGGGAAGCTCGCTTATACAGAGAACATTACAAACAACCCAGATGGCTTGAGTCAGGACCAGGCGTTAGCCGAATACTTCACATGGCTTGGCGGCAGCTATCCTGGTATTGTGAAACAAAAATATTTTAACGGTTCAGAAGCATTGCCAAACGCGGTGGAAACGGGAGACCGCATCGAACCACATTTGCCAGAAGAGATTTGGAATGCGTTTAACTATACAGACGAAGAACTACAGTTTATGAGCTCTACAGCGGCAGATATGGAAACATTTATTGGTGAGAATGAGGCGAAGTTTGTCACAGGTGAAAAACCACTTAGCGAATGGGACAGCTACGTTGAGCAGGTCGAAAGCATGGGCCTTGATCAGTATATGGAAATTGAAAATGCAGCCTATGAGCGTTACACAACAGCAGAGTAAGCATAAAAAAGAGAGCGACCTGATCAGTGATCAGGTACGCTCTTTTTTCTCTATGATAAAGCTCTTTTGCAATCCCTTTTCAACTATTTTTCCATTAGTCCCTTACGTAATGGCATATTTTCCACCTGATCTTCAGCAATAACCTCTCGTGCGGCTTTTATAAAAGAGCAGATAATGGGTGAAAGCCACTTGTCTTTATGCCATAACATCTGGGTGTACACGTAGAGGTCCGGGATTTGCCATGGAAGAGTAACGAGGTCGCCACGTGCCAATTCAGCTTTCACTACGACCTCCGGGAGAAAGGCAATCCCGATGCCTGTAATGGCACATTGTTTAATCGCTTCGGCATTTTGAAACTCCAAATGCGTAATCGTATCAATGCCTTCTTGCTCAAATGAGCGATCAAACATTGTTCTATACATGCACCCTTTCTCATTCGTCAGAAAGACTTCTCTATGAAAATCGTCCATTTGCAATGAAGGTCGTTTTGCGAGTGGGTGGTCTGGAGCGGCGAAAAAGCGAAACGTTTCTTCCACCATTGATTCAATGGCGAGTCCGGTAGAGCGGATTGGTTCGTCTAACATAAAGACGACATCTGCAGTTCCGTCAAAGAGCGATTGCTTGAGCTGTTGATTGGGAACGGTGCGGAAGATAAGGCGCACTCCAGGGTGGCGCGAACGGAATAAGTGAAAAACATCAGGAAGCCGATAGGCGCAGAGAACCTCGTTCGCACTAATTGTTAATGTCCCGGTCAGCTCTTCATTGTCATGAACGATGCTGCGCGCTTCGTCCACTTTGTCGAGCACAACTTGGATATGCATTAAAAAGCGCTCGCCCGCCGTTGTGAGGACGAGCTGCTTACCGAGGCGGTCAAAAAGACGCACCCCAAGTTCTTCTTCCAATGCTTTCATCTGCATCGTGACATTGGAAGGGACGTAGTTCAGCACTTCCGCAGCTCGACTGAAATTTAATGTTGAGGCAACCGTTCGGAACGTGTTCAATTGGCGCAATTCCATTATACGACTCTCCTTTGACTTTCAATAATATTGAAAGCTATATTGAATTTTGCTCACTTTTATTGAACGTCTCTTGAAACTATACTAACAATAAGCACGATAATTTGAAAGGAGATAACAACAATATGGAATATGATGTTTATGATTTGGGTGACGTAGCTTTGCAATCGGGAAAGACATTACCTCGCGCTTTTCTTGCTTATAAGACATATGGAAAACTAAATGAAAAGAAAGACAATGTCATTGTTTATCCTACAGCTTTTGGTGATCAGCATGTTCAGAATGAATGGTTGATTGGAGAGGGAATGGCACTAGATCCACAAAAATATTTTATCATCGTTCCTAATCTTCTGGGCAATGGGTTGTCTTCGTCCCCCAGCAATACGCCTCCGCCATTCGACCGGGGGAACTTTCCGCAAGTAACCATTTATGACAACATCAAATTCCAGCATCGGCTCGTGACCGAAAAATTTGGCATTCAAAAGATCGCCCTTGTCGTCGGATGGTCCATGGGGGGCATCCAATCCTATCAATGGGGAGCAAGTTATCCGGAGATGGTGGAGCGTATTGCCCCTTTCGCCGGTGTGGCCAAGACGTGGAACCATACGTATGTGGTGTTAGACGCAATGAAGGCTGCGCTTATGGCGGCCATTGACTTCGATTCTAGCAGAGTTAACGAGCTAACTTCTAAACATATGCGCACCGTTGGCCGGGTTTACGCAGGGTGGGGCGTATCGCAGGCATTTTATAGAGAGGAACTTTATCGTGAGCTCGGGTTTGAGGCATTGACCGATTTTGTGTCAAGCGTCTGGGAAAAAAGCTTTATGGAGATGGATCCGCACAATGTCCTCGCTATGCTATCGACAGGACAACAAGCCGATATTAGTGCAAACCCCACCTATAATGGAGATTTTGAGAAGGCGCTTAATAGCATAAAAGCACTTGCTTGCGTCATGCCAGGGAGCACAGATCTCTTTTGCGCGGCGGATGATAACGAATACGAGGCAAAGCAAATGCCAAATGCCGATTTTCGTCCGATTGAGTCGATCTGGGGTCATTTTGCCGGTCGCGGGATAAACAAGACCGATAATCAATTTATTGATAATCAGCTTAAACGCTTGTTGGGGAGATCTTTAGAAGTTAGAACATTTTGAAATTAGTGCAGAACTACTGTAAAAGAGAATGCGAAATCAAATGGAGACTAAAAGCATGCCCGATCACTGATCAGGCATGCTTTTAAAGGGGTGGGGAATGGCAGTCGGCCATTTAGGTAAAGAGATACAAAGCATCACGAAGACATAGAAAAAATACAAAAGACATAAAAAGAGAAAGGCAAAGCCCCCACCTGCGGACATCTCATCGCCTTTGTAGGTGATTGGGTATAGCCAGAAAGCGAAGCGAAGAAGACCGAAAGCATAAATCCCATGCAAGAAAAATGTGGCGACCCGACTCAGTACTGAAGGCAGTCGACGCGTGACATAAAACAGAATAACCGTGAGCGCCACGAAGTAAACAATCCCTAAACTAGTCATAAGCCCATCTGACCAGCCAATGAAGCGATCAATTCGATAAATGTTCATGTACAAAATGCTCGGGATGGCAAGACCTAAGCCATACAACGCGGCAGTGAGGTTCACACGGATAAAAAGTGATAGGATGACAGATGCCCTCCTTTGGTGTAATTTCCATTTTGGTCCAGTGTACTATGATAGAGTGGTTTTGAGAAGAGAACATACTAAATTCTAATAGAATTTTAAAAAAACAGGATATTCCTCGCTTTAGAATCGTGTACTAAGTAGGAGGTGAGCAATTGGACCAGAAATCAGCGATGTCAGACGAGGAAGTGGGGGCTTTTTATGACCGCCATGCCGATATGGTGTACAGACTGTGCTATGTGTATTTGAAAAATCGAGCGGATACAGAGGATGCGGTGCAATCCATTTTCCTCAAAATGCTAAACCCACACCCGTCGTTTAGGGATCTGGAGCATGAGAAAGCATGGCTGATCGTAACGAGCAAAAACCATTGCAAAGATTTGCTGAAAAGCTGGTGGAAACGACGCAAGGTAGACCTCGACGTGCTGCCAGACCAAGTGACTCATGAAAATGGCGGTTCAAACAATGAAGTGCTTGAAAAGCTGTTGGCCCTGCCACCAAAGTATAAAACCATTTTGTATCTCTATTATTTTGAGGATTATTCTGTGAAAGAGCTAGCAGATCTTCTAAAAAAGAAGGAAAGCACGATCCAAACACAGCTCGCTACAGGAAGAAAACGCCTTAAAATTGACCTGGGAGGGACGTATGAGAGATCCTATCAGACGCGCATTTGATGACCTGACCCCAAGCCAGCAGCAAAAGGCGAAAATGCGTCATGCCATGTTTGCCGAAAGAATATCGAAAGAAGAAAAGTCGAAGCCGCGTTCACTCAAGAGAAAACTGCTTGTGACCATTATCGCTATGACAACCCTTTTCATTGTGTCTACAAGTGCTTATGCCGCCACAGGTGGTACAGTCTTTTCAAGCATTCAGAAGAAAATGGAAGAAGTGTTTTTCTCGAATGGTGATTCGGTTGATTTTTATGTAGATGAGGAGGGCAATGGCTACGTTGGTATTGGGGCGGATAATGAAAAAGATGAATGGCTTGTGAATGAAGTGAATAATAAACTCATTTTCAAATTAAACGGTGAGGAAATCGATATTACTAAAAACTTAAAAACGCAAGGGTATTTTATTTATGGATATCGTGACGATAAAGATATTCTTCACAGAATATATATCGTAAAAAATGCCGGAGGAACAAAAGATTATGCTGAGAGATGGTATTCCCAATCTGAAAGGTTGCCCGAATTAGGTCTAGGTGGAAATAGTCAGGGCTTAAGTGGTCCTCTTGCTCATACAATTATGGATGCAGAAATACTTGCGAAAACTGGGCAAGGTGACTTAGAAGTCTTACTCAAAGAAAAGTTAGAGGAATATTGGGAAGAGTATGGGGGTTGATCTACTAGAAAGAATAGAGTAGGCAGCAACAACGAATTATAAAGCTGAATGCACTTATTCCAATCTTCCTTTGGTCTTTTTTGCTAAACCTCTACGACTTTGGTCGTCTTTTTGTAACGACGGTAGGGTTGTTGACAACTGTTGGCGAATACTATCGTACAAACAAAGAGCGTGAGCGGGGGATGATGATATGGAGAGGTTATTTAATGAACTTAAGAAGAAGCTGCTTCATGATTTAGAAGCAATTGATGCAAAGGGATTCGCAGAAAAACAGGCCTATTTCCGATTGACCTTTGAGACGTTGGAGCGATTAGCCTTGTTAGCTAATGAGACAGACCTTGTGGAGGAGAGCAGTGAGGCACCTGAAGAAAAGACGCAAAACGAAGTAAACTTGTTTCCCGATCTCCAATGGAAGTTTGAAGAGTCTTCAAAAGAAACACCGCCAGTTTTTCGGTTTGAACGAAAGCTGAAGGGGGGGATCCTCCCCACTATCGGTCAGTTTGTACCAGAATCAATGGTTCGCTCGATTGGCCTACATCATGGTGATTTGGTCGAGTTTTTGGCGGACCCCCACGATCATAAAAACCATCAGTTTGCACTCTATGAAAAGATCGCAGAGGAACAACCAAACCGTGCAGAAATTACGAGAGCCATTTTGGAGAGAAATGAACTTGGCTATTCCGTCTCATCATTTATCGGCCTCGATAGAGAAACGCACCTTATTCGTTACAGTGATGGAAGTCCACTCACGTTACGCATCCGCGAAAGTGATGTTCACGATTATCATTTGCGTGAAGGCGATCGTGTGGATGTGGCCTATTATCGAAATAATCTCTCCTCCGCACGAGTCATTTGGCGTCAATCAGGCGTCTGAAAGGTTACTGTGAGTGGTTGCATGAAGCATGTGTGCGATATGATCATGCCTCTTTTTCGCTAAAACCCGGACACTGCTGGTTAATCCAATCAAGCAACTCCTCATAGGCCTCGTGGCGATCTGTCGTGTTGGCAATTTCATAAAGCGCGTCACAAAACTTTTGCTCATCTAAATGGTGCATGTACTTATACTCAAATCCATGGACTGTGTAAACGGCAAAGTCCCAAATCGCAGAATGGTCACGGTCATGCGCCCCTTGTGCAATCGCATTGACGACCCTCAGAAGGGCCAGCGTGACAACGACATTTCCACGAGCATAATGCCGAATGGAAGCGAGACCTGTGTACAAGTATTCATCATACGTCAAGTCATTGATAATCAAGCGAAGCTCTTTTGCTTGATTGCTCAGGTAAGGAGTGAAACTCGTGAACTGCGAAATATGTATGAGCAAATCACCGATTTCTTTGATTGTACCAATGGCGGTTTTTGGATCATCATTTCCTAGTGCACGGATTGCAATTTCAACAAACTTATTTATGCTGAATTCAATGTCTTGTACTTCCGTTTGCATGCGACCGGTGTGGAAATAGGCAAGGTAGTTGTTTTTATTAAGCGGTTCTTCGGTTTGCTTCCAGTACGTAAATAAAGGTGTCGAGCGAAAGACATATTGACCGACACGATAATGCAGCTTGAGAACGACATCATCCTGGTTCGTTTGATGAATAAGGGATTCAAAATCGATTGTTTTCAAATAACCGGACGATTTAGCGTACACGACATGTCCATTTTCCTCCGTCAATTCGGAGATTTGTAGCTTATCCGGCTCAGCCGTTCGATGAGGCTCTACTTCATTGAGTAAAGATTGCTGAATGATGGCTACAGATTCTACCTTCATCGAGTGCGTCATGTTGTTAATCTGCAGCCACTTCACAATATGATTGATAAAAAGGACAAATGCAGCGAGCGAAAACACAGCGAAAAAGGCAGACATCAATGGAAGCAAAGAAAATGTTTCGGTAGTTTCCTTTTGAGCCGATAGGAGAGAGAACAAAACGAACAGAAAACTCCCGATAAAGATGCCTAACGTCCGTTGTGTGACACGATGGAGCATAAAGTTCTTCAAGATGCGCGGCGAAAATTGAGCCGCAAATGCTGTAACAGCGGTGAGAACGCCATAGAACGTAAAGGAAGTTAACGACAAGAGCCCCGCCGTTAGCGTGCTGAGCAAGCTTTGTGTGAGTGACTGATCCAACGTAAGCCATGCTGGGAAATACTGATGCACATTCATGCCAAACTCTGCCCAAGCCGTGAGAGCAAACAAAATCGTAGCACCTAGAGCATAAAAAGAGGGCATTATCCAAAGGTTGGAGAACGGCACCTGCCATTGTTCACGTCGGGACATGCTCCGAAACCGTTTGATTGAATTGGTCAATTTTTTTGCTGAAACCATAAAGTTCTAATTCCCCTTACTGAATATACGTGGTGTCTACACCAATACCCGTTTTTCACGACAAAAAACCTATAAGCTCAGATGAACATCATCGTAGCCTATAGGTATCGTTGCAAAGGGTCCCCGAAAGCCCACCCTCACTATTGAAAAATGATCAGCACGTGGTAATCATAGGTAAAAAAATAACGGTACTCATGTAACAATTAGGGGGAAAACATTTAGGTGGGATTATACCCATTAGAGGCTTGACCCCGTACCTCTTCATAGTATTCTTAAGTTTGGAATTTTGTGCTCGCCTCATTGATCGCTAGCTACCGACTGCTTTGCAACGAAATTTATTAATGTTAGAGCAACTCGGTCAGCCAGTTAAGCTCCTGAATCCGAGTGTCCAGAAGACGATAGGACTTTGCCAAGTCATCCATTTGTTTTTGCAGCTGAGCCGTATCCACGACGGGCAGAAATTTCACTTCCGAACGGCTATAACGATCGTATTTGACACTGCCTTCAGAGACGACGGCTGAAAGGATTTTCCGCTCACTCGCGAGTATATCCCGTTCAACCAACGCGTCTGCAAGTGTTCTGTTATCGTCAAAGGCGATGTTTGCATTTGTTCGCTGTATCGCCTGAATCAACCCCTTTAGCTCAGCAAGCATGTGCTTCAGCTCTTGAAATAGTTGATCCGGCTCCTCTGCTGGCTTTTCGCCTTCCTGTACTAACGTGTTGCGCAGGATCCGTGCTTTCATCTGATCGATCCGCTTTTGCAGATCGGACCTCAGGATTAATGCCTCTGCTAGTTTCATCGACAAATCACCCTTTCTATTCTCTTCCAATAGTTTACCTGAAAAAGAAGAAAATTCAATAGCTGGTCTGTTCATACACCAAAGTTTATGTTGTGTATTCGTTCGAAGGATGATGTATATTGGGAGATAAAGATTATGCTTAGCGCTTAAATGGACAAGGAGATTCATCATGATAAGATAGAAGACACACAGCATTCTAATGCTCAAACAATGTTGTCACTTTGCTTAACACATCAATAATTACTTCATCTGGCAATGTTTCTACATGCTGGAAACGTCTGGCTGAAAGGTCAAAGCTTTTTATCTGGTCTGTAATAATTTTTCCGGTTGTCTTCACGTTCTTGTTATTAGGAATGTCTACAAAATAAAACCATTGATTCTCTGTGTTGGAAATGGGACAGAGGAGGACAAAATTCGAAAGTTGATTATAGGCGAGAGGAGAAAGGACCATGGCAGGACGCCATCCACTTTGTTCAAAACCTTTCTGTGGCGAAAAATGAACTTTAATAATATCTCCTCTTCCAAGTGAGAAGGGCATTAAATAAGCTCCTCTCCTTCCATACTATCGTCAAAGTATGCACCAGGTGCTTTTTGGGTTTTCATGATTTCCACAGCTTCGGCCAAAGTATGCTTTTTTTGTTTTGGTTTCAAAACAATCGCGTTGTCCATTATTTCAAGGGTAAGTTCACTACCTTCAGATAATGCCAATGTGTTCGTAATTGTGCGAGGAATGCGGATGCTTAAACTATTTCCCCATTGCTTTAAGGTGACAGACATAGGGTCTCCTCCTTCTTTTGTATGATATCTCATTATATCATCTCCTGATTACAATGTTAATACGATGTTGATACATCCTATGTTAAGGATTGACATAAGAGCACATCTTATTCAACTATTTTGAAAAATAATGAAGGATATCGCTTTGAACGACAATTCCTAATGCAGGTGATTGTTCAAAGCGCATGAGGTGAAAAAGTTTTACGAAGCGAACTGTCTGCCTGTATGAACACCTGATAAACAGGCCTCAATTGATCGAGACCTGTTTTCATTTTGTGTTTCCAATAAGTCGTTAGAAGCTCATTTAGCTCATCTAATCGTTCAAGCTTGGCTTTCTTGCGATAAAGATGTATTCCAGACCACGTCGATCGGGTGCATCGAGAATATCCTCGACGTCCAGACCTGACTTTTCTAGGGAACGAAGGACCTCATGCTTACTTCGGAACCTCAATGTCGACTCAGACGTAAGAATCTTGTCATCCTGGTGAAATCGAAAGGTATGGCGAAATGTAACGAGAGGCAACTGAATGCTAAGCAGGTCTGTCCACGTCTCGACTTTTCCGATGGATGGAATATCAAGCTCCTCAAACGTTTCTTCCTGTGTCCAGTTTTTCCATGCTTCTTTCGCAGGATTGCGAACTTCAAACATGAGCCTGCCGCCTGGACGCAATTGCTTTTTGCAGGCGATTAATGTTGCCATCCACTCTTCATCAGTGACAAAGACTTGAGCGACATTTCCGGTCATTGTCACTAGGTCAGCTTGTGCATCAGGGAGTGTGTCAATCGTGCCATGAAACCAGTTCACTTTGTCAGCATATGTTTTACGCTTAGCGACAGCAAGTGAGGCAGCGGCAGGATCGACTCCGATGACATCCACCTCTTGGGCAGCAAGTTTGCATGCAAGGGCGCCTGTGCCGCACCCAAGGTCAATGACGGTATCCGTCTCGAATTTCTCCGCCATCTGAAGATACAGGTCAAGATCAGGACGCTCTGGCAAATTCATTTCATCATAAAGGTCTGCAAGTCGTTGGTTTTCAAAATAGGCATCTGCCAACAAATTCACTCTCTCTTTCGTTTTTTTCTCTGTTTCTGGATCATCTTCATCATGGAAGAAGGATTTGTTTTCATTATCATCACCTCAGTGTATGTAGTGTATCTATATTAACAGAAATGATTTATTGTTTAAATAATTTAGATAGTGACATATAGAAATCATGTGTTTGATTTATACTGAACGAAATAGAGCCGTAGATGAAAGGGTGATTAAAGTGGAAGCGCTGCTCGCCAACGAAAGAATTGCATTAAGAGAATTCAGGGAATCCGATTGGGAAGGTGTTCACAGCTATGCCTCACGGGGAGAGGTCTGCCGTTATCAATCGTGGGGACCAAACACCGAAGCAGAGTCACAGGTGTTTGTGCAGGAGATCATTAGTGATGCTGCAGCACTTCCGCGGAAACGATATGGATTTGCCGTTACATTAAAAACGAACGACCAATTGGTTGGGGGAGGAGAGTTGAACATCCACAGTGTGACAAATCAGACGGCAGAGATCGGCTACATTATTCATCCCGCATATTGGGGACAAGGCATCGCAACCGATGTTGCCCGCCTGCTTATTGACTATGGCTTTAAGGGCCTTGGGATGCATCGCATTTATGCGACGTGTGATCCACGCAACACTGGGTCAGAACGTGTTCTCAGGAAAGTTGGCATGCAGAAAGAAGGGCAGATGCGGGAAACCATTCTGATCTCTGATGGCTGGAGAGATTCAATGCTGTTCAGTGTTTTGCGTCATGAATGGAAGTAACTGTTTGTTCTATAGTTTTTGATGCTAGTGCCCCATCAGGTAATGGAGATCTTATTCTATTTAGAAAAAAAGATGTGCGTGTTCTCTTACAAATGCCCATTTTGAAGACATTTTCTATAGGCAAACGGCTATACGTTCGCTTTCACCCTAAAGGGCACAAGTGCAACATCGACTCGAGAAGACCTCGTCATGTTTTCTTTACTACTAGAGTCTCACTAGTGACCGTTTTTGGTTAATGTAAAGAACGAATGAAATGAGATAGACCTTTTATGGTTCACTTCATTCCTTTACCAAACAACATTCGTGTAAAAGGCACCAGGTGATCTACCTTGAAACAGTGCACTTACTCGCCTTATTTGGTTGCCACACGGCTTTTTACCCTCTATACGAGACCGAGCCACAATAAACAATGTACGCAGAAACAAACATCAGCGTAGGCAACATACGTAGACTCTAGTGGGATCAGCGCGAGCTGAAGATCCCCTCGAAAAAGCCTGCTTTTTCGAGGAAGCTGAAGCCGTGCCCCACAGAAAGCGAAGTATTTTGACGGAGCGGTCGTCGTCATTCCCGTGCACCCTAGCGCATCTTCAACTCAAAAAGACCTCGTCGTGTTTTCTTTGCTGTTGGAGTCTCACTAGGTACCGCTTTTGGGTATTGTAAAAAAAGATCGACCTTGTTGATTCAATTTCGACCATGACCAACTAAGTTAGTTGAAAGGGCACTAGTAGGTTTAGAGTGGTTAGAACAGATAGAAAAAAATCGGTATATTAGATCAAGAGCCTCTGGTAAGAGGCTCTTTAAGAGCATTTTTTACTTATAGTATAGAAAGAAGTATTCGAAGATAAAAAACAACATTGATTGCAAATAAAGTTTTCTTGCTCTTTAAAAAAGCAAAAGACGGCAACCTACTTGTTATGAAGGATTAAATGTCCTTTGCAATTCCCCACCTCTCAGTACTCCACTCCCAAAGTTTCTTTGCACGTTCCACATCATAGGATTCATCCGATGAACGAATTTCACGGAGGCCGTCCCAGTAAGTAGCATTTTTGAGTTGTGGATAAGAGATAAGGTGAGCAAGGTCGGCTCCTGACTGCTTTGTGCTACGGACTCCGGGATGAATACCCGCATAACCGGCAGTACATGCCGCCATAAAAACTGCATAACCGGAGGGTAATCACGGGTAAGCGAAGAGCCCTTGCCTGGCATCATCCCAGGATTAAACGCCGTGACGACGATTCCGAGACGTGCCATGTTGACGCGCCGCGACAACTCATAGGTGAAATATAAATTGCATAGTTTGGACGTTGTATAACGAGTGCCCCCATCACTCGGTCGTTTAAGCCATCCAAAAGGGCATCCGATTTAAGTCGGTCTGACAGTTATGGAAAAAAAGCTAGACGAAGAGACTTTGGTACAATGGGTCAGTCAAATTTTTCATGATCTTGAGTTGATATTTACCAAAGAAGGCTTTTCGAATACCTATTTCCGCACGAGGTTCAATGTAACAAACTTTCTCAAGTCGTTATACTTCAGGGTTGGGTTTAATGACAATAAGAGCAGGATAAGGGATGTCATTAACAATCACTTGAAGGAGCTCCATGAGAAATTGTATGGGGGTTCATTTTCATGATGCGAGTGTTGGCTTAGCTTCTAATACGACAGAAATTCAATTAGCAAAGCAATAGTCCACCGAAGCGATACCATTGTATAAGATAGTTTTCAAATCAAATGGTCAGAAAATTATCTCTTTACGATTTAGCAGTAGTATGGTACGTTTTATATAGAGATAAGATATAAATTAAACGACAAAACATGCATTTTCTACTGTGCAAATGGGTACAGTGAAAAAGAGACGATGCTGGTAACATCGTCTCAATCAGCAAGTGTCAGCCTTTAAAGGCGGCTCGTTAAATTACTTCTTTCTGTAGGAACCGCCATTCAGCTTTCGTCGGCTATGAGGGCGGTTTTCCTTATGCCTTCTTTTCTTCAAAAAACGCTTGAGCCACTGAATAAGGAAGGAACAGCCTTCCCTGATCAACGCTCTGGCGATTTCAATGAATAAGAAAATAATAAGAAATTCCATGGTTCTCACCTCCTTTCATCGGAGACCTCCGATAGAAAGTAAAGTGAGCCTGCCCTTAAAAGCCGAATGGCACCTGCTTAGGCAAGTCTATCACAATTTTAGAATGGTTAGAATAGAGAGAAAATATATCGGTGTATATGAAAAAAGAGCTCCTGGAAGGGGGCTCTTTTGCGTGTGTTTTTTGTCTATATTATAGAAAGAAGTGTTCATGGATGAAAATACAACATGGATTGAAAAAGATTGTTTTTGATTTTTCCTGCCACCCTAGCACTCTATATGTGATAAAAAATTCGCTCCCCTTGTAAAAAAGGCACAAACAATTCACGGCATTGTCTTGGCAACTTTTCCTTCATTCCAGCATGAACGTTTTCGTTATCCATTTGAAAGGTGTAAAAACCAATAATAGCACAAATCATGAGTCCTTCGATGTGCAAAAGAATCTCCTCGGTTACATGCGATTGGCCTAAATAGCTTTGCACAAACATGTCCCTTAGCTCAAAAGGAAGGAGCAGTGCACCCATTGCCACATCCGTTAGGTAAAAGCCAGATCCCCAAAAACCATAGTCAATGAAACTCAATTTGCCTTCAGGCGAAAGAAGAATATTGCCTTGGACGAGGTCGCCATGAATGAGCCCCCAGTAAGTCGGGTCATCTTTGATGGCTTCGAGGCGTGAATTAATCAAGCGAATCGTTTGATCCACTGTTTCAACAGTGTCATCAGTGAACAATCCTAATCTATGACCAACCTGGATCGATGACACCAAATCTAGATTGTGTGTCAAACCCTGACTCGGTCGATGAGCCATGCCGCTGTGCGGATAAGTTCGAAAAAACGCATGCAGGTTCGCTAACTCATGCCCAAGCGTTTTTGCAAGCTCAGGCTTGTCCAGGTCCTCATTTAGAACATCTCGGCCTTCAAGCCATGTTAGGAGAGAGCAATGGTTCTGCTTGTCATTTTCCTCTATCGTCGTAATCAATTCGCCAGCGTTGTTTCGAAGAGGCTTTTGCGCTAGGACGGTTCCTTGATTTTGAAGCGCCTCAAGCATCGTTAACTCCTCGAAAAGCCCTTTAGCTGAATGCTGCAGCCCTCGCATACCTTCCCTAAAAGGCTCATGAACTCTCAGTAAAAATCGGTTACCAACCTCATCATCCACACGGTAGGTACGGTTTTCATTGTGTCGGAGAAAAGTGACTTTAGGATTCTTAACAGGGTAGCGTCGCAGCAGAGTAAGCACATCTTCATTATTCATATTGATCAACTCCCGTCCTGTAATAAGGATATGAACCGTTATTCGCTTGAATGATCAGAAAATTATCGCTTTACGGAGAAGCTATTTTGCGTTACTATATAAATTATAAAAGCAAATGCATGATTTTCTGTGCGAATGGGTACAGTGAAACAAGAGACGATGCAACAACATCGTCTCAAGTAGCAGGTGCCAGCCCTTAAAGGCGGCTCTCTATTTTATTTTTTTCGGGAACCGCCCTTCAGCTTGTCATGGCCTTGAGGGCGGTTTTTCTTATGCCTTCTTTTCTTCAAAAGACGCTTGAGCCACTGAACGAGGAAGGCACAACCTTCCCTGATCAAGGCTCTTGCGATTTCAATGAATAAGAAAATGATAAGAAATTCCATAAGCTTCACCTCCTCTCTGCGAAGAGTCCGCGTGAGAGAAAGCGAGCCAACCCATAAAAGCCGAGCGGCACCTGCTTAGGCTAGTCTATCATAATTATTGAATGGTTAGAATAGAGAGAAAATATATCGGTGAATGAATTAAGTCCTCTTTTTGTGTGTTTGATTTTTATATTTAAAGCAGTATGTATGGATGAATATAACGTGGAGTTCAAAAAAATTCCTCCGTATTCAGGAAAACTATGTGACCCTAAATACGCCAAGTGAATAAAACTTGTCTCAAGCCGGGGCGAATCTCCTCGTGTTATAAGTATAAAACATAGGTGAAGCAAAATCGTCAAATGGTCAGAAAATTATCGCTTTACGGTTTAGTAATTGTATGGTAGGTTAAAACTAGAGATTTGTAAAATATAATTTACAAAACATGCATCATTTGCTGTGCGAACGGGTACAGTGAATAAGAGACGATGCGCTTACATCGTCTCGAATCGCAGGTGCCAGCTTTTTGGACGGCACGCAAAACTTATGAGTTATTTCTTGGGGCCGCCCTTCAGCTTACCACGGCAGTAAGGGCGGTATTTCTTATGCTTTCTTTTCTTCATAAAACGCTTGAGCCACTGAATAAGGTAGGAACAACCTTCCCTAATCAGGGCTCTGGCAATTTCAATGATTAAGAAAATGATAAGAAACTCCATAATTCTCACCTCCAATCCTAGGATGCATCCTAAGGAGAGAAAAGCGAGCCAACCCATAAAAGCCGAACAGCACCTACTTAGGCTAGTTTATCATAAGTTGAGAATGGTTTGAATAGAGAGAAAATATATCGGTGTATGTATAAAGAGCTCTTTTTGTGTGGTTCATTTTTATATCTGAAGCAGTGTATGCGCATTAAAATAACGTGAGTGCAAAAGAGTGCCACCTTAAAGGGGAAACTACGAGGCCTTTATTATAGGGTGTATGCCCAGTAATTATGGTCTGGCTCTAGTAAGGACGAATATCCTCGTCTCATAAGCACAAGAAAAAGGTCATTCGTCAAATGATCAGAAAATTATCGCTTTACGGAGTGGCAATTTTGAGTTAATATAAAAAATAATAAAGTAAATGCATGATTTGCTGTGCGAATGGGTACAGTGAAACAAGAGACGATGCAGATACATCGTCTCAAGTAGCAGGTGCCAGCCTTTAAAGGCGGCTCGCTCATTTAGAGCATCGTATTGGAACCGCCCTTCAGCTTGTCACGGCGTAGAGGGCGGTTTTTCTTATGTTTCTTTTCAAGAAGGAACGCTTGAGCCACTGAATGAGGGAGGAACAACCTTCCCTAATCAAGGCTCTTGCGATTTCAATGAATAAGAAAAGGATAAGAAATTCCATAAGCTTCACCTCCTCTCTGCGGAAGAGTCCGCGTGAGAGAAAGCGAGCCAACCCATAAAAGCCGAACGGCACCTGCTTAGGCAAGTCTATCATAATTTTCGAATGGTTAGAATAGAGAGAAAATATATCGGTGTATGATAATGTGCTCCATGATGGGGTTCTTTTGAGTTACGCCTTTTAAATTATATGGATAGAAATTTAAGGTCATGCACAATCATCAAATGATCAGAAAATTATCGCTTTACGGTTTTGCCATCTTGCGTTATGCTGTAGATATCAAAAATAAACATTGATCATGCATCATTTGCTGTGCGAACGGGTACAGTGAATAAGAGACGATGCGCTAACATCGTCTCGAATCGCAGGTGCCAGTCTTTAAAGGCGGCTCGCTCATTTAAAGCTTGGTTTTGGAACCGCCTTTCAGCTTCCTAGGGCGTAGAGGGCGGTTTTTCTTATGCCTTCTTTTCTTCAAAAGACGCTTGAGCCACTGAAATAGGAAGGCACAACCTTCCCTGATCAAGGCTCTTGCGATTTCAATGAATAAGAAAATGATAAGAAACTCCATCGGCTTCACCTCCTCTCTGCGGAAGAATACGCGTGAGGGAAAGCGAGCCAACCCATAAAAGCCGAACGGCACCTGCTTAGGCAATTCTATCATAATTTTTGAATGGTTAGAATAGAGAGAAAATATATCGATCACGAATAAAGAGCTCCTTGGCGGGGGCTCTTTTAGTATGATTATTTTTTATTAAATGCAGTGTATGTGGATGAAATTAACGTGAGTGCAAAAAACTCCTTACTTCTTAAAGAAGCCTTAGGTGATTAAAAACAATGGTTCCTCAAAAAAATGTGAGGTATTTTCCGTCAAGCAAACTTACCGGAAGTTCTCGTTAGTCGTTTTCCCTTGATTCTGTACCATATTGCTCTAAAAGAGGGTGAATCGTATCCGTAATGCTTTGGACGTTATTCATGATGTCTTTGAACTCACACTCTTTAAAATCAAAGGACCATTTGTAGAGTGAATTATACAAGCCATATGTATGCCGAGTTGGTTTCCCTTTACTATCAGTAACACCGTCACATAGAGAGGAAATGTCGGTTCTCAGCTGCTTGAGGTCAGTTTTCGCCAATTGGTTATCCTGAAACAAGCGCACTTTCAATATGAAGTCTTGCTCATTAAATTCCCAATAGAATTGCACAGGATGCCCGAGGATCTCTTGATCCAGCCATCCCTTCGACCAATTCATCACAGGGTTGTTGCTCCCGCTGTAAATGGTCCAATCCTCTTTCTGTGGAGATGCGTTTTTTAAATCGTCGTACATATAATAGAAGAGAGGGAAGAAAGGACGTTAGTTGCGTTCTCTCCAATACGATGCATTCCAGATGCCAGGCGCTTGGTCCAATGCATGCGAAATGTTGTCTTTGCAGTCGTTTTCTTGCTTTAACGCGCGGAGCCAGTCTTTATAGATGTAATGGTCAATTGACAAACATGAAAAGGAGTCAAGTATGTCTGGCAAACGAAAAACGGTAAAGGAATGGAGGGGAGGCACTTTACATACTTGTGAGGAACCGAATAAAAACAAAAGGAATTGAACGTTCTTCTTATCGCATTTCTTCTCAATGAAATCATGGCGAGTACCTTCTAACTGCTTGCTGTAGGGGATGGAATCTACTTTCATTTCAATGACAAAGTATTTCGTTGGTCGGTTCACTAACGCTAATTCAATCACAAGATCAATTTTCCGTCTGCGACCAAACGAATACTCTGGCTTACATGAAATGGATACTAATTCTTTTTGTGAGAATGGAACAGGCACACCACAAGCATCGTATAGTTTACTTACGACCTTATATTTATCATTTAATGGAACAAATGTATTTGTTGTATCTAAGAGCAAGCAAATAACCCCAGTATGCACCTTTTCAAATTGATAGCCTACGATATTCACGAAGTTACCGTTCATTTGCCTCCACCGATCCTTTTCTTCTCATTCGCTAAGTTAATTTTCCAATTGTGACAGAAGCTAAAAGAAGGTGTAGAAAAATTCCGTCCAAAATTTAATCAAAACTATTAAACACTATCCCTCCGAGTCCGATATATAAGATAACAAGGCAATCATGGCTTTGGGCCCGAAGCACAGGTTGCTCTTGGACACCCATTCGGGAGAACCTCTCATACCGAGAGTTCACCATAAAAAGGCACAAGGACGTGCCTCAAAACTACACATGGAGAGTGAAAACGAAATGATTATTAATCACAACCTACCAGCTTTAAACACGCACCGTCAATTACAGTTCAACAGCGCACAAAGCCAAGGAAACATGGAGAAATTGTCTTCTGGTCTTCGTATCAACAAAGCTGGCGATGACGCTGCTGGTCTAGCTATTTCTGAAAAAATGCGCGGTCAGATCCGTGGTTTGGAGCAAGCTTCTCGTAACGCTCAAGATTCGATTTCATTGATTCAGACAGCTGAAGGCGCTCTAAATGAAACTCAAAGTATACTTCAACGTATGCGTGAATTGGCTGTTCAAGCGTCCAACGGAACTAATACAACTTCAGACCGTGAGGAAATTCAAAAAGAGATTAACTCGCTTACTTCTGAGGTAAACCGTATTGGTAACACAACAGAATTCAATACGCAAAAACTTTTGGATGGAACAAAAGATAGTGTTGGTGGATCTAATGTAACAGTTGCAACAGTTACTGAAGGTGTTGAAGCTGTAACAGCGGTAGCAGCTCAGTCAGGAGTATATACTGCAACTGCTCCTGCAGCAAACTCTGATATATCGATAGATGGAGTAACAGTTAATAGTGGGGCAGATGTGAATGCATTGGCAGCTGCCATTAATGCTGATGCGACACTTAGCACGAAGTATACTGCTACTGTTAATGGTGGAGAAATAGAATTAACCCAAAATGCAGGTGCAGAGTCCGCTACGGGACCAACTGGTGACCTTGTATTTACTGAAGATACTGCTGGAATTGAAGAAGTAGTAGGAGTTACAGCTGTTCAGGGTGAATTCACCTTTGATTTACCAGCTGGTGAAGGTAATATCACAATTAATGGTGTCGAGTTAACTTATGATGCAGAAGGTGATGGAACTTCATCATTTAAAGATGCTGCTACATTAGAGACTCTTATTGGTAATTCAACCGCCCTCACTGATAAATTCACTGTGAACCAAACAGATGGTACTTTCACACTTACACAAGTAGCTGGTGAAGAATCTGCTACAGCACCTCAAATAGCATATGAGGGTAAGGATGTACAATTCCAAATTGGTGCTAATGAAAACCAAAGCTTGAGTCTTGATATTTCTGATATGAGAGCTGAGGCATTAGGCATCACTGGTTCAGCTGGTGAAGAAGGTTTCTCTAATGCTCTTAATGTAACGGATGGAACGAATAGCACAAACGTAGAATTCGCTCTTGACGTTACAACTCACGAAAGTGCAGCGAATGCTGTAACTGTGATCCAAAGTGCAATTGATCAAGTATCTGCTGAGCGTTCTAAGCTTGGGGCTAACCAAAATCGTCTAGAGCACACAATCAACAACCTCGGTACTTCTGCTGAGAACTTGACTGCTGCAGAATCTCGTATCCGTGACGTTGACATGGCGAAAGAAATGATGGAGTTCACGAAGAATAACATCCTTTCCCAAGCAGCTCAAGCAATGCTTGCTCAAGCGAACCAACAGCCACAAGGCGTACTTCAGTTGCTTCGTTAATTTCTACACATCTTTAATTGCAACAAATCTTCGCGGGGGACTTCGGTCTTCCGCGTTTTTCTTACATTACGAATGTTTTCGTACGTGGAAAACCGTTCTTGCCACAGTACTCTCCTAAGCTAGTCCAACGTATTTTTGATAGGAGGGGTTGGTTTGACTATCAATCTCGAGGAAAAAACCTTCTTGGAAACACAAATCGATGAACTACAGAAACGGGACAACCTCCTTGCCCAGATCGAGCAAAAGCTTTACGCCATGAGAGATTTGGCAGCTCTTGTGCATGAAGGAGACCTCTCGGCAGACGAAACAGATTTAGTAAACGAACAGTTTCAGACGCTCAAAGAGGAAGTTCATTTGTTGGAGCAACAGTTACATACGGTCATTCACTAGGGAAGGAGGCATTCGAATGGATATTGCCGCAGTGTCGATTGCAATGAATCAAGGGCAGCTAAAGCAACAGGTCTCCCTTGCCGTAATGAAAATGGCGATGGGGACTGGATCCCAGCAGAGTTCTGCGCTCAGTGAATTGATGAATTCTGCCGATATTTCCGCTATGCAACGTGCAGCCCAACCAAACCTTGGCGGGAACATTGATTTAAAGGGATAACGGCATCATTGCTGATTTAAGCTCTTTCTATTATTCGACCTTTACATTTCTACGCGAGGACTTCGGTTCTTCGCTTTTTTTATGTCCTTTTTCATCTACTAGTGATTCGCCTAGACATTTCCCTTGGACGATTTCATCCCGTGTGTATACTGTTAAACAATACGTTCTGTTTCAAAACGCAATTCAAAAAGGGGTGCACACACATTGAAAACGGACAAGATTGGTGCAGCGTATCGGATAGTGGATGAGCAATGGTCAGAGGAGAAGTTCCAAAAGCATTCGCATGACCTGTTTGAAATTTATTGTTTTCATAGTGGGAACTGCCAGTATTTGATTGGGGACCGTATTTATTCACTTCAGCCAGGGGACGTCATCATTATGAATGGGCTGACACTTCATGGTGCCAGACCAGTTGCGACGGAGCCGTATCGACGGTCTGTGCTTGAGTTTTCGTCAGAGTGGATCGGTCCGATGCTAGATGAGCTGCAGCTGTCGGCATTGCTGTTGCCGTTCTACAAATTAAATCACTTTCTCTTTCGCGGTCTCTCAACCGCCGATTTAGAGGAGATGGATGAACTGCTTCGGCAGATTGCGATGATTCGGCACGAAGGCAAAGGTGTTCATGTGACTGATGAAGCCGCTTCATTTAACCTTCGTCTTCAGGAAGGGGAATTGTTTTCATTCATCCTGCGCATGCTGATGAAGCTATATCAGATTAGTCGTTCCCGTCTCCAACAGCTACCGCCACAGGAATCTGAAAAAAGCCGCTACGTGGATGAGATCGTTATCTACATTCAATCAGCCTTTCAACAACGTTTGTCGCTTGACGATATCGCCGAGCGACTAAATCTCAGCAAATACCACATGTGCCGCGTATTTAAAGAAATGACAGGCTTGACGGTGATGCAATACTTAACGCACGTTCGTTTGCAGCGGGCCAAATATTTGCTTGAAGTGGATAACGAAAAAACCATCTCTGACATCGCCCTTGAAACCGGGTTCGACACAGCCTCACACTTCAGTCGCATCTTCCGCAAACAAGTTCATCAGCCCCCATCCAAATATAGAAAGGAAAAAAAGCATCAACGCCACCCAGATACCATGCAACCCTAAACGCATTCACAGCCAAAACGTTGTGGATTTTTTAATGTGGTGATAACACGTGTCCTGTAAAGCATGCCGTTCATATAAAACGATTCGAAGACTTAAAGCAACCTTGAAAAATTCTAGAATTTTAGACCTGAGTTCATTACAGGATTGACGGTACCCGTTTGAAAAATTAAGGTATAGGAGAGCTTGGATGAGCAAGTAATTAAGGAGGCCCAAGTAGAATGATTTTATTCATTCAACTTTAACCAAGAGTAGCATCGCACAAAGCAAAAACATGGCTGATGAAAATGAAGTGGAGACAATGACTGAAAACAATGAAGCGCATGAAAGGCTAGCCAAAGCAATTGAGTTAAGGGAATATGGACGTGCAAAACAGGACAAAGTGATTTTGTCCGAGGCGCGTAACCTCCTATTAGAATTGCTGGAACAAAATCCGGAAAACGCAGAAATTACGTATCAAATTGGGATTTCCTATGATAATGCTGGATTAAGCGATAAGGCGATTCCGTATTACGTCAAAGCGATTGATCAAGGGCTATCTCAATCAAGTCTAGCGCGATGTCTCCTTGGTTTAGGAAGCACGTACCGACTTTTAGGACAATATCATCATGCTGTTGAGACACTTCGACGAGGAGTGACAGAATTTCCTGATCATCGAGGATTGCAAATTTTTTATGCGATGGCCCTTTACAATATAGGGGAGCATAAAAAAGCGATGGAACTCGTCTTAAATAATCTAATGGAAACAACTGATGATGAGACGCTTCAATACTTTAAACGTGGGATTTCTTTTTACGCGCAGCATCTTGATGAGACGTGGCCATCAAAAGAATAGGCAATCAAACACATTTGCTATGAAAGCTTAGCCCCTAAATAGTCAAAGTGAGTTGCTTATATCCGCGTAAGTGAGCTAGAAATTTTGAAACCAAGGTGGTCCCAAAGTTCATCGTTATGACTTTAGGGATAGCCTTGGTTTTTCTTTTATCTGCCATGTTTAAGAGGAACAAGGAAATCCAGTCGCTTGAATCTCGACGAGAAAGCTTAAATACCACTTCGCACTCCCACGAACGTGTCCCTCAATTCACATAGCAAGATCTGCTAAGTAGTCGCGCAAATCCAACAAGAATTTATAATCTAATAATTATGATAAATGATAAAGTGAAAAAGATACATTAAACCAACAATTGTTGCTTACTTAGAAAATGATAGCGCTGTCATAAACGAAAGGAGTGTCTTGTAATGCGTCCATCAAAGCTTGAGGCTCAAACAGAGCAATCGCCTCAAACAATCAGTCTTCGGGGAAAATCACGTCTGCCCCATTCAAGTCGCGTCTGGTATTTGTTTTTATTGCCGAGTCTGCTCGGCATTCTTCTCTTCATGGTGTACCCCATTCTTGAGTCACTTCGGCTCAGCTTTTTCCAAACGACTGGAGCGGCCGAGCAATTTATCGGGCTCGCAAATTTTCAGACCGTGCTCACATCCGGTCCGTTTTGGAACTCCGTATGGAATACTTTTTTTATCGGCTTTTTTCAGATCGCGATCACTGTGCCGCTTGGTTTTGTGTTCGCTTCACTCATCAATTCTGTATCGCGAGGGCAAAACTTTTTCAAAGTCGTTTATTTCCTGCCGAATGTCACGTCCATCGTTGCGGCAGCGATGATCTTTGCCTTTGTGCTGCATCCACAGATGGGGATTGTAAACTACTCGCTAGAATTTTTGGGACTCCCTACGCCAGGCTGGCTATCGGATCCATCGACATCCAAATGGGGCGTCATTATGCTGGCGGTGTGGCATTGGATAGGCTTTGTCATCATCATTTGCCTTGCCAACCTACAAGCCATTTCCGCGGAAATGTATGAAGCTGCACGGATTGATGGTGCCAGCGACCTGCAGCAATGGCTATTCATCACCATCCCAAACATGTCGTCAACGTTTGCCTTCCTTTTAATTACTGGCTGGATTGGAGCCCTGCAGCGATTTAACGAAGTGTACGTGCTTGGTGGCCCGAGTGGAAGCCCCGCGCGTTCGATTCAAACGATGGGCGCCTTTATCTACGAACGGGGCTTTACTGGCTTTGAGTTCGGCATTGCCTCGGCGGCAACGTACATTATGTTTATGATTATTCTCGTGTTCACCTTTGTGAACCTCAGAGTGTCGAACATGAAACTTTAGAAAGGGGGAACGAGCGATGAACCAAGCAACGAAAACGAAAAAAAAGTTCAAGCCACTAGATACTGTGAAATTTGGTGTGCTGCTTTTGTTTGGCTGCCTCCTGATGGCGCCGTTTGCGTGGATGGTTAGCGTCGGCTTTGATCGCACGGCAAATATTACGATGCCGTTTCCACCAAAGCTCATCCCTGACGAGCCGTCTCCGTTTAACTTCAATATTGTCTTTGAAAACGGGCGACTTTTGCAGTCGTATCTGAACTCCGCCATCGTGACGGTCAGCTCGGTGTGCATTACCGTCACCTCCTCACTTTTAGCGGGGTATGCTTTTTCAAAAGGCCAATTCAAAGGGAAAAAGATTCTCTTTATCATCGTCCTTGGCACATTAATGATTCCGATGGAGCCGCGCCTGATCCCGCTTTATCAGCTGTTCAATACCTTTGGATTGCTAAATACATTTTGGCCGCTCATCTTGCCGCCGCTCGTGAACGGTATGCTGATCTTTTTATCAAAACAGTACTTTGATCAACTGCCAAACACGTTACGAGAAGCGGCGCAGATCGATGGGGCAGGAGAGTTTAAAACCTTTTTTCGTGTGTTCATGCCATTGGCTGGACCAATCTCAGCGACGATGATCATATTGGCGTTTATTTGGAGCTGGAACGATTTTATGTGGCCGCTTGTAGTGTTAAATAATCAAGACTTGCATACGGTGCCGCTGTATTTGGCAAGCTTTTCGCTTGAAAATGGCACGAGTCTTGGTGGGCTAACAATGGCGTTGGCAACGGTCAGTATTCTCCCGATTGTTGTCCTGTATCTCTTTTTGCAGCGCTACATCATTCAAAGCATTGCGCTTAGTGGATTAAAGGGTGAGTAACAAGAGAAAATGGAGGAAACCACGATGAAAAAAATGATGATTGGATGTTTATTTGCGATGTTCCTACTTGTGGCAGGCTGCTCGTCGAACGAAACGGATGGGGCCGCAGAGACAGACAAAACGACTGGAGAATGGGCAGGGCAGGAAATTACGGTTCAGCTCATCGGTGACTTTGCTGAGGAAGAAACGACGAATCCGATCACTGGGGAACGTACTAAGGGAGTGTCTGTGCTCAAGGAAGAATTTGAAAAACAACACCCAGGGGCAACCGTCAACTTTATCATTATGCCGTGGGAGGGGTATACCGAAAAAACGCAGGCAATGCTGACCTCTGGGGAAGCTGACGTCTATCAGATGCCGGGCATTGCCGATTTTGCGCCAAAAGGTGTGCTTGAGCCGTTACAGCCGTTTATCGACAATGATCCAGAGTTTAGTTTGGATGTCTTTATTGAGAAGCAGATCGAAGGCTGGAAAGTGATCGGGCCGGAGAGTGAGGAGCTTGAGATTTATGGCATGCCGTTTCTTGCCGATGCCCGTTTTATCACCTATGACAAAACGTTATTTGATCAGTGGGGCGTCGAGTATTTATCAGATTATCCAACGATGGAAGAGGTTGCTGAAAAGGCAAAGCAAATGACAGGGGAAAATCCGGAAACCGGGGAGCAGAACTATGGCATCTTTTTTCGTGGCGATTGGTCGTCAGCCTTTACGCTGATCAATTTAGCTGAAGGGCAAAACGGTCAATGGGGCACAGGTTTTGCTTGGGACGAAGTCGAATTTGCGTTTGACTCCGAGGAAATGAATAATGGTTTGAACTGGTTGCTCGAAATGAGTGAATACGCTCCAGAAGGCATAGTGAGTAATCAAGGCAATGAGAAATGGCTGACCAAAGAAAACAACATAGCGATTATGATGAATCAGGGACCAGGAGACACCGTTGTGCCTGCATACGCGCAGGGCTTAGGGGAGCGCCTTGGCATTGCTCAGGAGTTTAAAAACGATGAAGGTGTTGGTGGATTATTCGCTGGCAGCCCAACAACGATTGCGAAAGACAGCGACAATAAGGAGTTGGCTTGGGAATGGATCAAGTTTTCCGTCAGTGAATTTACACAGAAATACATCTTTGAAGAAGCGAACGCGATGCCAGCAATCGAAGCCGCAAAAGAGTGGGAAAGCACGAAGGAGTACAGCAATTTGATGGAGCCAGTCTTTGAGGCCATCAGCTCCCCGTGGACACCAAGGTATCCATGGGGCTCCTCACAGCCACGCTTTATCCTGACATCCGAGATTGAAGCCGCACTCACCGGGCAACGTAACGCTGACGAAGCATTGCAAAAGGCCCAGGAAGAAAGTACCGCTTGGGTGGAGAATCGCTAAAACCAACGGAATAAAGCTGCGACGAGCCGAGGCTTGTCGTTTTTTAGGTCTTGATGAGTGTTACAAGAGCGTGTCGTGGGGCACGTTCTTTATAGGGTTGATAGGTGTTCGTCCATTCAGGTATTGAAGAATAATTCAAAAGAAGCTACTACGGTGCTTTGCCTCGCTTAATAATTTCAGAAAATATTTTTTCGATTTAGGGGCTGAGTGTCTTATCAAGGATCCGAGAACTCGGGTAGTCAAACTTTCATGAACGACGTGATGCAGGGCTTTCCTCTAAAAGTAGGCCTGGACCAAAAGCAAAGAAGGTGCAATTGAGGCCGAAAGCAAAGGTTCTTAAATAAGTATGGTGTGAAAAAAATTTGAATTCCACTATTAATTCTTTCGAACTTAAGGAAAAGTGAGCCAATCAATGT
Organism: Aureibacillus halotolerans; assembly: GCF_004363045.1. Taxonomy (NCBI): domain Bacteria; kingdom Bacillati; phylum Bacillota; class Bacilli; order Caryophanales; family Bacillaceae; genus Aureibacillus; species Aureibacillus halotolerans. The sequence continues at coordinate 353,866 of NZ_SNYJ01000001.1, read as the reverse complement.
GCTCTGTCTACAAAAGTAAAGAAGCACAGGCTTTTTCACCAGTGCTTCTTTAAAAAAATCATGTGTTATCCCTATCATGATTGGACGATTCACCGTGTTGATTTTTCATTAGGTGTCGCCAATCATTTTATGATAGGTCTCGTGTAGTGTGTACACTTAGTATAATACCCAAAAATCTTTTGATCAAGCCCCAATGAACTTTTGATCGCTTTGTTGATGTTATGCCATTCGCATCATGTATATGAGTAATTCGATACCTTAGTCGAATGGGTCTTTTGCAAACCCCTTTAGCATTGGTGAGTGAATGTGGTGCAAGAGAGAAACCCATTCAGCGGGCCTTTAAGACCTAGGCCGGTAACAAAGACAATCAAAACCACCAGTTCACGCTGGTGGTTTTGATTGTCTTGTGACGTGCAAAGTACACAAGTTAAAGGGAATTGAAACTGCGCGAATAGCACCTCCAACTGCTCGGATAGGAGAAGAAAGTGCGCGGATAACGGCAGAAACTGCTCGGATACGGGACAAAAGTGCTCGAAATGGCAGCAAGTGCGCGGGTAGCCCCTCTATCTGTTCGGATAGGAAGAGAAGGTGCGCGGATAACGGTACCAACTGCTCGGATACGGTGCGAAAGTGCTCGAATGGGCGGCAAGTGGCTCAGGTTTAACGCAAATAAACCCCCCATCCTTCCTCCTGTCTATAAAATGTACATTTCTTTCCAAACCCCTTGCTACACGTGGTCTTTGCCCGAAGTTGTCAAATGGATATATACACATGCTTCCATTCGCTTTAATGTAAGCGGTACCTTCCTTGTGTATGAAGGGATTGACGTCTTTGAAGAAGGGGGTGAAATTCATGAAAAAAGAAGTGATGCAAACGGAGCGACAAGCGCTGCCCTTTGCGATGGAAAAAAAGCCCCTTTGGCTACGTATGTGGAAAGAGCGCTGGCTGTACCTGTTTCTATTGCCAGGTGTCTTGTACTTCGCCATCTTTAAGTATTTGCCAATGGGCGGTGTGGCGATGGCGTTTCAAAACTATCAGCCGTACTTAGGGTTTCTACAAAGCGAATGGGTCGGCTTTGCTCATTTTGAACGTTTTTTCGGTGAACCACAGTTTTGGATGCTGTTACGCAACACGCTTTATATTGCCTTTCTAGATGTGCTTGTGTTTTTCCCGCTGACGATTGTCCTGTCGATGTTGTTAAATGAGGTGCGACGGGAGTGGTTTAAGCGTTCTATTCAGACGTTTGTGTACGTGCCACATTTTCTGTCCTGGGTGGTCGTCGTCGGGATTACGTATTTGTTTCTTGAAGGGGAAAATGGTGTGATCAACGTATTGCTGACATCACTCGGTAGGGAACCCGTGGCATTTCTGACGAGTGAAGACTGGTTTCGTCCGCTCATTATTATGCAAATGATTTGGAAGGACGCGGGTTGGGGAACGATTATTTTCCTCGCTGCCTTGTCTGGTGTCAGCCCGGTATTGTATGAGTCAGCAAAAATGGACGGCGCCAACCGTTTTCGCCAGCTTTGGCATATTACGCTCCCTTCAATTAAAAGTGTAATTGTCATTTTACTTATTCTGCGACTCGGCAATTTTCTCGATCTCGGCTTTGAACAAATTTTCCTTATGCTGAATGCGTTGAACCGAGAAGTCGGTGAGGTATTCGATACGTATGTGTATGTTGTTGGGATGCGGCAAGGACAATTCAGCTACAGTGCAGCTGTAGGGCTATTTAAGTCGCTTGTCGGGCTCGTGCTTGTGATGGGGGCCAATCAATTAGCGAAAAAATTTGGTGAAGAAGGCTTGTATTAAGCAAAGGAAGGAGGCTTGACGTGACGAATAATAGTTTTTTAGGACGGCTCTTTGATGGTTGCAATTATGTGTTTTTGACATTGTTAGGGATAGCGACATTGCTGCCGTTTGTTTATGTCGTCGTTTCCTCTTTTTCAAATTCAACGGATTTGATTCCAACGAGCTTTTCTTTTGATGCCTACGCCTATATCTTTTCGACGGCGACGTTTCCGCGAAGCATGCTCGTGTCGGTCTATATTACGATTGTTGGAACTGCGATTCATCTCGTGCTTGCCTCGCTCATGGCGTACGCATTGTCGCACACGGCCCTGCCAGGCAGGAGCATCATCATGCTGCTTGTTGTGTTCACGATGATTTTTAATGGCGGGATGATCCCAACTTATTTTGTCGTCGAAGGTGTTGGACTAACGGACACGTTATGGGCGCTCATGATTCCGAATGCACTGAGTGCGTTCAACTTGATCATCTTAAAAAGCTTTTTTCAAAGCATTCCAAACGAATTAAAGGAATCGGCAAAAATGGATGGAGCGCATGAAATTAGAGTGCTGACACAAATTGTGCTGCCGTTGTCGCTGCCGGCTTTGGCTGCGCTCGGTCTGTTCCATGCGGTAGGCTTATGGAATCAGTATTTCAATGCCATTTTATACATTAACGATTCGTCGAAGTGGCCGGTTCAGGTTCTGTTGAGGCAGGTTGTCATCTTGTCGCAAGGAGCTGTAGGGGAATCAGGAGGCGAAGTAGCAAGCGATTCAGTGATGCTTTCCCAAGGCATCAAAATGGCGGTTATCGTTGTATCGATTGTGCCGATTATGCTTGTCTATCCCTTTTTACAAAAGCACTTTGCAAAGGGCGTTCTTTTAGGCTCAGTCAAAGGCTAACGATGATTTTATCAATGAAAAGGAGTTGTGTTCAAAAGTGAAATCGCTTACATTGAAAATGCTTCTGGCAAGCACCTGCTTCGTTCTCGTCATCGCGGGCTGTTCCGCTGATCAAGCGAGTGACGCAAACGAAGGATCTGAGGATGGTCGGCTAAACCTTACTGTCGGGATGAACTTTGACGGCGTTGAATTTCCACAAGCAGACAATGAGATTGAACGGATCATAGAGGACTATACGGGCGTAGATTTGTCAATTCAAGCCTATCCGTCAGCGACCTACGGTGAAAAACTTCCTGTCATGGTCGCTTCTGGTGATCTGCCAAAAGCCGTATATACGAATATGGACGGGGCGTACATGGAAAATGCCCTGCAAAACGGGGTCTTTTGGGAGATCGGTCCTTATCTGGAAGATTACCCGAATTTGTCATCAATTGATGATATTATCTATAAGAACACGTCGTTTAAAGGCAAGATCTATGGATTGCCGAAGGTTCGTGAAATCGCGCGTGATGTGTTTATATACCGTCATGACTGGCTTGAAAACGTCGGACTTGAGGAGCCAGAGACGATTGACGATTTTTATAACGTGATGAAAGCATTCACAACTGAGGATCCTGATCAGAATGGCGAAGATGATACGTATGGAATGTCAATTTCTGGTATTGGATCCGCTATGTATCGCATTGCACCTATGATGGGGGCACCGAATACCTGGAAGGAGGAAGATGGCGTATTCACTCATGCCACCTCCACAGACGGCTACATGGAGGCACTGAAGTTTATTAAAAAGCTGTATGATGAAGAACTGATCAATCGTAATTTTGCCGTGATTGAGCGTTCACAATGGGAAGAGGAGTTTGCCGGTGGAACAGCAGGTATTTGGCCAGATGTGAGTATCATCGCAGAAACGATGGAAACTCGCATTGCGCAAACGTATCCTGATTCATCCGTTCGCGTGTTCGCTGGTCTGGCCCCTGAGGAAGGCGGTGAGCTTCGCGTTGCGGCTGGTTCTGGCGCAAATGGCGTCTTTCTCTTCCCAAAACCCGCGGTGAAATCAGAAGAAGAACTGAAGCAAATTCTTGGGTTTTATGAAAAGCTGGCCGAAGAGCCGATGGCAAACCTGTTTAAATGGGGCATTGAAGGCGTCCATTATGAGAAAACGGACGATGGGGTTGAGAAGTTAGACGGTGGAGACTTCCAGAATGACATTCATTTGCCGTATCGTTTGCCAATGGGTATCGTACCCGCTGAGGTGAATGCCATTGAGAACGAACTGACCCCTTTGCAAAAGGATGTTGCCGAAACATTGGAGGAAAATTTAGAAGCCGCTGTTCACAACCCAACAATGTCACTCACATCACAAACCTCGGCTGAAAAAGGCGGCCAGTTAAGTACGATCATTGATGATGCAAACACCAAATTTGTGATGGGTGAGATCAATGAGGAAGAGTGGCAGGCAGAAATTGAAAAATGGAGAAAAAGCGGAGGAGAACAGGTAGCCAAGGAATATGGCGAATCGTTTGCAGAGTTGCAATAAGCAAACGTTAAATAGAGGCAATTCGTTTCACTCTGAATACAATGTTTTCTCCGGCGATAAAAAAGAGGAGTGCCAATGCCTAAATATTTCAAACGCTTGTTGATGTTTAGTCTCTGCTTTGGAGCTATTCCAGTCATCGTGCTGGGGGTGTTTTCGTACCATCGCGCCGCAAGTACGATTCAGGAAAAGGTAGAGGAGAGCTCAAGGCAACTCCTCTACCAAAACCAGTTGACAGTTGAACGAGTTCTTGAAGAAGCGGATTATTCCACGATTCAATGGATGAATTCACGACCCATGATGTATGCAATGGACAAGCCTCTGTCGCCGAAGGATTTTTTACAGTACAGAGAGCTCTCAAATGGACTTCAAACGTTGGAGCCCAATGGCATAGAGGTCGCAAACACAACACTCGTCAATTTGCAGCAGGATTGGCTCGTCAGCAAGAATGGGTTGGAGGTATTGTCGCAATTACCTACACATGCCTTCTATCAAGGACTTGCCCGGCAAAGCCAAACCTCTACATGGGTTTCGCACGGATCAGGCATGTTCACCAACGAAGAACCTTATATTAGCTTAGTGAAAAAGTGGCCGATCCTAGACGACTCGATGGAACCACTCGGGCTGGTGATTGTGACATTTAAAAAAGATAGCCTTGAGCCTCTGATCCCCGAGGATACATCGGTCAATCAGATGTTGATCTTAAATGACGAGGCAGAGGTGGTTTCAGGAAACTATCCAGCTCAGTTTCAACCGAATGAATTAAAGGAACGACTTTCTCGCCATGTAAGGGAGAATGAGACGCAAGCGGGTCATTTTTTAACGACCATTCAGCAAGAGTCGTGGATGGTCATGTATCGGGTGTCCTCGTACAACGGGTGGCTGTATGTGTCCCTTGCCTCAATGGACACATTACATGCGGATTCACGAGCCATTGGCTGGTTTACGTTTGTGTCTTGTATCGTCATTTTTATTGCGACGAGTGTCTTAGCGGTGCATGGATCGAGACGAATGTATCGACCGATTCGAAGGCTGCATCAGAGAAGTGGCCTTCATGAGAAAAGGAAGGATGAATTTGGATCAATTGAAGAACGTTTGAACACACTTGTGAGATCAGAAACCCGTTTAGGGAACCAGCTCCGGGAGCAGCTTGGGCAGATGAGGGAATGGTTTATGCTGCGGTTGTTGTCTGGTCAAATGACGACTAAGGAGGCGGAACGGAAATTTGCCTATTACAGCCTTCCAACCTCATGGTCCACACTGTATGTCTTAGCGATTCAAATGGATGTCAAACCGTCTTCTCCTTATACGCTTCAAGACCAAGACTTGTTTGTTTTTGGCATTCAAAACATCATTCAAGACCTTCAGATGAATCAAGCATCCTTTCCGCCAGTGATGAAAAATGCGGTCATTTATTTGCTTGTATCGCACGACAAAGACGAAAAGGAGAGTATCGCTGCGTTTGCTGAGCGAATCAAACAAGCCGTTCAAGAGTATCTTCATATGGAAATTAGCATCGGCATGAGCCGCTCGTTTATAGAGCTTAAAGGCATTCACAAAGCCTGTGAAGAAAGTCGCGAAGCTTTAGTCAGTCGAATTCAGCTTGGGCATGGCGTCGTCTTGTCCATTGCCGATGTGAAGCCAGATTCACTTGAAAAATTTTATCCTGAGGAAAGCATTCAGGAAGTCGTGGCAGCAGTCAAAAGTATGCGAAGAGAGGAGATCTCCGAGCAGTTGCATCAGTTTGTCCATGAGCTAAAACAGAAAAACGCCTCCTTCTATGAAAATCAGTTGACAATGGTGCGTCTCTTTCTTAAAGCAATATGCCTCGCCCAAGAACAGGGCATTGGCTCCAGTACATTTTTACGAGAACGGGATGTGTTTGGCGAATTGCTTGCCCTTCCATCGTTAGATGCCTACGAAGAATGGCTCAGAGACACCGTGTTGTACCCACTTGCAGCGGAGTTTGAAAAACAGCAGCCTTCAGAACGCGCAGACATTACAAAGCAGATGCTACAGATGATTGAAGAAAAGGCTGATACCGATTTAACACTAGAGTATTGTGCGTCCACACTGCATTTTCACGCCACGTACCTTAGTCGCGTGTTCAAAAAGGATATGGGCATGTCCTTTAGCGAGTATTTGATGAAACATCGCCTCACGCTCGCGAAGGCCTGGCTCCGTGACTCCAACCTAAAGGTGGCCGATATTGCTGAGCAGCTTCGCTATAGCAGTTCCGCATCCTTTATCCGGTACTTCCGAAAGATGGAGGGCATGACCCCAGGAAAGTACCGCCAAGCACATCAGTTCGAGCAACGGGATATGAAGATGTAGAAGCTTTGAAAGACGTAGAACGTGCTGAGGGGGCACGTTCTTTTTGCAGGATTCGTGCTCGAAAATGGAAATAGTGCGCGAAAATCCGTAATGTGTGCGCGAAAAATCGAAAGTGGTGCGCGAAATCAGTGGATGATTGCGCGAAAATCAAGAGTTCGTGCTCGAAAAGGAAATAGTGCGCGAAAATCCGTAATGTGTGCGCGAAAAATCGAAAGTGGTGCGCGAAAAAACCGGATGAGCGCGCGGAAATCAATGGGTCGTGCTCGAAAAAGAAATAGCGCGCGAAAATCAGCAATTTGTGCGCGAAAAATCGAAAGTGGTGCGCGAAATCAGTGGATGATTGCGCGAAAATCAAGGGTTCGTGCTCGAAAAGGAAATAGTGCGCGAAAATCCGTAATGTGTGCGCGAAAAATCGAAAGTGGTGCGCGAAAAAACCGGATGAGCGCGCGGAAATCAATGGGTCGTGCTCGAAAAAGAAATAGCGCGCGAAAATCAGCAATTTGTGCGCGAAAAATCGAAAGTGGTGCGCGAAATCAGTGGATGATTGCGCGAAAATCAAGAGTTCGTGCTCGAAAAGGAAATAGTGCGCGAAAATCAGCAATTTGTGCGCGAAAAATCGAAAGAGGTGCGCGAAATCAGTGGATGAGTGCGCGAAAATCAAGAGTTCGTGCTCGAAAAAGGAAATAGTGCGCGAAAATCAGCAATTTGTGCGCGAAATATCGAAGGCAGTGCGCGCGAAAAAACCGGATGAGCGCGCGAAAATCATGGACTCGTGCTCGAAAAGAAATTTTCATTTGATAGATCCACTCATATCACTACTAAATTGCCTACCATAAACAGATAAAACCTTAAATCTGCCCATACCCATTGTAATTCTCCCTCTGCTATACTAGACATATGCAAACGATAGAGGAGGAAGACAGCATGCAAATGGTTTTTAGATGGTATGGCGAAGGCAATGATTCGGTAACGCTTGAGCAGATTCGGCAAATTCCTCAGGTGACAGGCTTGGTTTGGAGCTTGCATGATCTCCCTGCTGGAGTTCTTTGGCCAGTCGAACGAATCGAAGAAATGAAGGCGCTCTCAGAAAAGAACGGATTTCACATCGATGTCGTGGAAAGCGTCAATGTGCATGAAGACATTAAACTCGGTCTTCCGACGAGAGATACATACATTGACAATTACAAAGAAACCATTCGTCGTTTAGGCAAAGCTGGCGTTAAGGTCATTTGCTACAACTTTATGCCGGTGTTTGACTGGACGCGCACAGACTTGTTTAAGGAAATGGAAGACGGGTCTACAGCGTTGTTTTTTGAAAATGCGAAGGTGGAAGGCATTGATCCGCTTGAGCTTGTGAAAACGGTGACGCAAACTGAATTCACAATGCCAGGGTGGGAGCCGGAGCGACTTGAGCACTTAGAGGATGTCTTCAAAGCGTATGAAAACGTCACAGAAGAAGACCTTTGGAACAATCTGCAGTATTTTCTTGAAGCCATCATTCCAGTCGCTGAGGAAGCAGGCATTAAGATGGCGATTCATCCCGATGATCCACCGTTTTCCGTGTTCGGTCTGCCAAGAATCATGACCAATCGCGACAGTTTGAAACGTCTTGTGGGACTTGTCGATTCACCAAGCAATGGATTAACACTATGCAGTGGTTCTCTTGGCGCTAATCCTGCCAATGACATTCCCTCTCTCGTCACTGAATTTGCAGACCATATTCCGTTTGCTCATATTCGTAACGTGAAGGTTTTTCCTAATGGTGATTTTATTGAAACATCTCATCGGACAGAGGACGGATCCGTCGACATCACTGGCGTGGTCAAAGCCTATCACGACAGTGGTTTTAACGGCTATGCCCGTCCTGACCATGGGCGCCACATTTGGGGAGAAAAATGCCGTCCAGGGTACGGACTTTACGACCGCGCCCTCGGCATCATGTACCTCTGGGGTCTTTGGGATGCATTTGAACGCGCTAGTCAAAAATAAATCATAGGACGTTTGGGGAAAGTACCGATAAAGGTGCTTTCCCTTTTGGTTTTTAAACGTAGCTCTTCAACGGATCTCCAATCCCCCACATCACTCTCCCATCTACTTTTGTTTAATCCTTCCTTTTTATCCAACTACTAATGATTGTTTGTAATCGTTATTGATCGTTTGTGATTGACAATGATCGTTTTTGGCGTTATTCTCATTTATGCAACCGAATTCAATAAGTGAGGTGCACGTATGCTTACCATTGAACGTCGAGACTTAATATTGGCTTTGCTAAATAAGCAAGATGTTGTGTCAGTTCAGGAGCTAGTGAAGGAAACGAGTGCTTCGGAGTCGACCATTCGCCGGGATCTGACAGAGCTTGAAAATGATCAATACATTAAACGCGTTCACGGTGGTGCATCTCTTCGCAAAAAGCGGAGCGAGGAGCTAACGGTCGCTGAAAAAACATCACGTCATCAAAATGAAAAAAAACATATTGCAAGAGAAGCAGCTAAGGAAGTCCAACAAGGTGCTTGCATTTACCTTGACGCTGGAACGACAACCTTTGAAATGATTCCTTTTTTACAGGATAAGCAGGTCGTCGTTGTGACCAACGGAATTCCGCACGTGACGAGATTAATGGAATATGGCATTTCAACTTATGTCATTGGTGGTCGCACAAAGGCAGGTACAGCCGCTTTGGTCGGACCAAGAGCAGCAGAAGCGTTGCAGGCCTATCGGTTTGACTGTGCATTTCTTGGCATGAACGGTGTCGATCCCTTCCAAGGATACACAACACCTGATCCAGATGAGGCGTTTGTTAAAAAAACAGCGCTTTCATTGACCGCAAGACGATTCGTTTTGGCGGACCATTCGAAGGTGGGGGAAGCATCGTTTGCCAGTGTCGGGCATCTAAACGAGGCTACATTTGTGACGTCTTCCCTGCTCGATCCTGAAAAGAAAGAAGCACTTATGCAAAAGACAGAAGTAAAGGTGGTGCAGCTTTGATCTATACCGTCACGTTAAATCCGGCTTTGGACTATGTCGTCCATATTGATTCCTTTAATGAAGGAAGTGTGATCAAAAGCACAAACAGCTACACATCAGCGGGAGGTAAGGGCATTAACGTCTCACGCGTGCTAAAGACGTTGGGTTCGCCCTCGAAAGCGCTTGGCTTTGTTGGTGGCTTTACGGGTAAAGCGATCGTTGATGCGATGGCAAAGGAACAAATTGAGGCGGACTTTGAACAGCTCGAAGGAGAAACTCGCATTAACGTGAAGCTGAAAAGTGGACAGGAAACGGAAATTAACGGTGTTTCACCAGACATTACGGACGCGAATTTTACAAACTTTCAAAAGAAGCTTGAACAAATCAATGAAAACGACACCGTTGTCCTTGCAGGATCTGTCCCCGCAACGTTGCCCGAGACGGTGTATGCGACGCTCACAAAACTCATTCACAATCGTGGTGCACATGTGTTTTTGGACACGAGTGGCGCCGGCCTGCGTGAAGGGTTAAAGGCAGCCCCAGATTTTATTAAACCCAATCATCAAGAGCTTGGGGAGTTGTACGATACGTCGGTGGATTCGATTTCTGATGCGGTGCGACTAGCCAAACGGATCCAAACGGACTTTGGCGTGACGCATATCTTGATCTCCATGGCAGGAGACGGTGCTTTGTATGTCAGTGGAAAAAAAGTCATTCACGCACATGCGCCAAAGGGGACGGTCATCAATTCCGTTGGTGCCGGCGATTCATTTACAGCTGGGTTCATTCATCAATTTAAGAAACATGACACCGTTGAAGACGCCTTGAAATTGGCGATTTCAACGGGGAGCGCAACGGCTTTTTCAGCGGGTCTTTGTGATAGAGAAACAGTTGAAGCCCTTGTGCCAACAATTGAATTGCAAGGGTTAAATGAGGAGGGGATATCATGAAAATAACTGAGCTCTTAAAGGCAGATACGATTCGTTTAGATCTCAATGCCACGTCAAAAGCAGAAGCATTGGATGAGTTAGCTATGACCTTAGCTGATGCGGGTCGTCTTAACGATTACAACGCATATCGTGACGCTATTCAAGCTCGTGAGGAGCAAACATCAACAGGCATTGGTGAAGGCATTGCGATTCCACACGCCAAATCAGCGGCTGTGAAAACACCAGCCATTGCCTTTGGACGTTCTAAAGCAGGGCTTGATTTTGACTCGCTAGACCAGCAGCCTGCGCACTTGTTCTTTATGATTGCGGCTAGCGAAGGAGCCAACAACGATCATCTCCAAACGTTATCGAGGCTTTCGACATTGCTCATGGATGAGTCGTTTCGCCAACAGCTGCTTGACGCAAAAAGCACAGAAGACGTACTTCATGCTGTCAATGCCGCAGAAGCGGATAAGCTTGCGAAAGAGGACGAGCCGCCGGAAGCAGAAGCAGCCTCAACAGATGGAGGTCCTCGTGTGCTAGCAGTAACCGCATGTCCTACGGGCATCGCTCATACGTATATGGCAGCGGATGCTTTGAAGGATAAAGCAAAGGGACTCAATATCTCCATCAAGGTGGAAACGAACGGTTCGGACGGGGTACGAAACCGCCTGACAGATGAAGAGATTGCCAATGCGGATGGTATTATTGTCGCTGCCGATACGAAGGTGGAGCTGGCGCGTTTTGATGGCAAACCGGTCATTATCACAGGTGTGACGGATGGCATCCGTAAGCCGGAGGAGCTCATTAGAAAAGCTGCTGCCAAAGATGCTCCTGTTTACAAAGCGGAGGGGCAGCGTGGTTCCGAAGCAGCTACAGGCACAGGACGTGGCGCTGGAGGCTTTTACAAGCATCTTATGAATGGCGTCTCCAACATGCTGCCGTTTGTCGTCGGTGGCGGTGTCTTAATGGCGATTTCCTTTTTCTTTGGCATCAATTCTGCCGATCCTACTGATCCGACATACAATCAGTTTGCGGAAGCGTTGAAGGTCATTGGAGGCGATCATGCCTTTGGACTGATGATTGCCGTTCTAGCTGGGTTCATTGCCATGAGCATTGCCGAACGCCCTGGTTTCGCGCCGGGGATGATCGGTGGATTTATAGCGACAACAACCGATGCAGGCTTTCTTGGTGGATTAATTGCCGGGTTCCTTGCAGGGTATATCGTGCTTGGTTTAAAGCAGCTGCTCGCAGGACTTCCCAAAACGTTGGACGGCATCAAAACGATTTTGTTTTATCCTGTGCTTAGCATTTTTGCCACTGGCATGATCATGTGGTTTGTCGTTGCAGGACCAGTCAGCTGGTTGAATACAAATCTTGCCGATTGGCTAAATGGCATGTCGACAGGCAACATTATAATTCTTGGTCTGATTTTAGGTGGCATGATGGCCGTGGATATGGGTGGACCATTGAATAAAACTGCCTTTACCTTTGGCATTGCCATGATTGATGCAGGCAATTTTGCTCCACACGCTGCGATTATGGCAGGCGGAATGGTGCCACCGCTTGGTCTTGCGTTAGCGACGACCTTGTTCCGCAACAAATTTACGAAAGTTGAACGTGATGCGGGCAAAACGAGCTATGTGCTAGGCGCATTCTTTATCACCGAAGGGGCGATTCCAATCGCAGCCGCAGACCCTGCACGTATCATACCGTCAATCGTTGTCGGCTCGGGAATTGCTGGTGCGTTGACGATGTTGTTCGGTATAGGATTACCCGCACCGCACGGAGGCGTTTTTGTCTTCCCAGTGGTCATAGGAAGTGCTTGGCTCTATCTTTTAGCCATTGCCATAGGTGCTGTAGTTTCAGCTCTAATGGTCGGGCTACTGAAAAAACCTATAAAAAATTAAAGGTAATGCTAAAGAGGCATTTTCACAAAGTCATGAAAACGACTTTGGGGAATGCTTCTTTTTATTTTGAAGGATAAAAGTAAGACAGGCTTCGTCGTTTTATGGCTCATTTACCAAGGTTATAGGCTCGCATAAAGGTGATAGGGGAAAAAAGACTCACTTTCCCAAATAACAGGCTCGCTTTGAAGAGAAGGTCTCGCTTACCAAGGCTACAGGCTCGCTTTTAGGTGATAGAGTCTCGCTTCAAGGCAAAATGGACTCGCTTTTCCGATCTATTGGCTCGCTTTGAAGAGAAAGACTCGCATAGACTCACTATCTTTCAGCAGATTTTTTCTGTGACTTCGCCCATACCTGAGTCAAATGATCGGAGTATAGGGAAATTGCAAAATTCATCGAAAAATAAGTAAGAAAAAAGGTTGACGAATTCGTTAAAGGTGTATATGATAATCCTTATAGAAATAGTTGGTTTTAAAATGAATACACGTCTATGTACTGATCAGTCAACTGAAGGTACACCTTAATTCGAGGACCCAAGGGAGATTTTCCTTGATCCTACACAGAGAACATAACTAAGGGGGAAGTACTTTGAAGTTGAAGCAACCGTTTTTCGTTACATGGAGTGTATTTTTGTTATCTCTTCTTTTAGTCGGATGTGGAGCTGGATCAAGCGGGTCCACTAGCACGGGGGCTAGCAGTAACAGTAATGAAGCTGAAGCTAGCGGTGAAGAAGCAAGTGCAGATACTGAACAGAAGGAAAAGGTGTCTCTACTTAATGTGTCTTACGATCCGACGAGAGAATTATATGATCAATTTAATAAAGAATTTCAGACCTATTGGTTAGAAGAGCAAGGGCAGGAAGTGGAAATTAATCAGTCGCATGGAGGGTCTGGTTCACAAGGCCGTTCCGTACGGGATGGTTTGAAGGCAGATGTTGTCACACTGGCTCTTGCATATGATATAGACGCGGTTGCAGAAACGGGTATTATGAGCGAAGATTGGCAATCAGAGTTGCCAAACAATTCAACGCCTTATACATCAACCATCGTTTTCCTCGTCCGTGAAGGAAATCCGAAAGGCATTAACGATTGGGATGACCTTCTTAAAGAAGATGTTGGTATTATTACGCCAAACCCAAAAACGTCTGGTGGGGCAAGATGGAACTATCTAGCGGCTTGGGCGTATGCGACGCGTGCATTCGATGGCGATGAAGCGAAGGTTAAGGAGTATATTTCTAGCTTGTACCAAAATGTTGAGGTATTGGATTCAGGTGCACGTGGGTCAACGACCACCTTTGTTGAACGTGGCATTGGGGATGTGTTGCTCGCATGGGAAAACGAAGCCTTTCTTACTTTAAAAGAACTAGGAGATGACCAGTTTGACATCGTCGTCCCATCCATCAGCATTCTTGCAGAGCCTCCTGTGGCGGTCGTAGACAAAAATGCTGAAGAAAATGGCACAACAGAAGTGGCAACAGCCTATTTAGAATATTTATATACGGAAACAGGTCAACGTTTGGCAGCCGAAAATTTCTACCGTCCTAGAGATGAAGAGATTCTTAAAGAGTATGCGGATGTGTTTCCTGAGATCGATTTGATTACAGTCGATGAGGAGTTTGGTGGCTGGCAAAAGGCGCAGGAAAACCATTTTAATGACGGGGGCATTTACGACGAAATCTTCCAACCGAAGTAAAAGCGACGTTTTGCAAGAAAGAAGGTGTACGACACAATGGCAACAGCAGCTAGGCAAAAACGTTTACTTCCCGGGTATGGTTTAACACTTGGATACACGATCTTTTATTTAAGTGTCGTCGTGCTAATCCCGCTATCTATGGTGTTTTTATTAAGCTCAACAATGGGGTGGGCAGACTTTTGGGCGGCTGTGACAGAGCCGCGCGTGCTCGCCTCCTACCGTCTTAGCTTCAGTACGGCACTCATTGCAGGTCTGATCAACATTTTCTTTGGCGTTCTCATTGCTTGGGTGTTGGTGCGTTATTCATTTCCAGGGAGACGCCTCATCGATGCTTTGGTTGATTTGCCGTTTGCTTTACCAACCGCGGTGGCAGGCATTGCGCTTGCCACGTTATATATGCCAGAGGGCTGGATTGGGCAATTTTTTCCGTTTCGCATTGCCTATTCTCCAATCGGGATTACGATTGCGTTATTGTTTATCGGACTTCCGTTTATCGTACGTTCCGTGCAACCTGTGCTGCAGGCCTTTGATCAGGAGGTTGAGGAAGCCTCAGCGAGCTTGGGGGCAAGCCGATGGCAAACCTTTCGAAAAATTATTTTGCCAGAGCTGACGCCAGCCATACTCACAGGGTTTGCCCTCGCGTTTGCCAGAGGAGTCGGCGAATACGGATCGGTTATTTTTATCGCAGGAAACATGCCATTTGAAACGGAGATTTCTCCGTTGGTGATCATGACAAAGCTGGAACAATACGATTATGCGGGCGCAACGGCTGTTGCCGCAGTCATGCTTATGTTGTCGTTTGTCATTTTATTATTCATTAACGTGCTGCAATGGTGGACGCGCCGCCATGCAGCAGTATAGGGGGTGGAACAATGGCACAGCCCGTGTTTCCACAAGTAGCGCCCGCTAAAATGCTACGAAAATCAACCTCAGAACCGTCCTGGTTGAAGTGGACGCTGATTGGCATTTCGGGTATATTTCTCTCCCTCTTTTTGTTATTGCCGTTGCTCACAATCTTTTTACAGGCATTTTCGAAGGGGTGGGACGTTTATCTCGCTGCAGTGACAGAACCTGATGCTTTGTCAGCCATTCAATTAACGCTGACAGTGGCCCTAATTACCGTTCCGTTAAACACCCTGTTTGGTGTTGTCGCAGCCTGGGCGATTACAAAATTTTCGTTCAAAGGGAAGCAGCTTTTGCTTACATTAATTGATTTGCCGTTCGCCGTATCTCCAGTCATTGCGGGACTAATCTTCGTGCTTTTGTTTGGAGTCAATGGCGTCATGGGACCGTTCTTGGAAGCATACGATATACAAATTATCTTCGCGATTCCGGGAATTGTCATCGCCACCTTGTTTATTACCTTTCCGTTTGTGGCCCGTGAGTTAATACCGGTCATGCAGAGTTTGGGGACATCGGAAGAAGAAGCATCGCTCGTTTTAGGCGCGAAAGGCTGGAAAACCTTTTGGTATGTGACTCTACCGAATATTAAATGGGGTCTTCTGTACAGCGTCATTTTGTGTAATGCCAGAGCGATGGGTGAATTTGGCGCCGTCGCTGTAGTATCAGGGAAAATTCGAGGCATGACGAACACGATGCCACTGCATATCGACATTTTGTACAACGAGTACCAATTTGCCGCAGCGTTTGCCGTGGCCTCTCTAATGTCATTGTTGGCCATTATTACGCTGGTGATCAAAAAATTGATTGAATATAAAGCTGGTCTCACTCCTGGAATTTAAAATGCACTGAAAAACGCAGGCGGAATGAAAACGTTTGTCTTATCTAAGCGTGAAGCTTTGAGAGGGGCGGAGTTGCCATAAAGGCAATGAGCACCGGACAAAGCAAAACAACGAAAAAAGCGAGCGTTTCTCATCAAGAAATTTAGGCGGAATGAAAACGCTTGTCTTTTAAGGCGTGAAGCTTTGAGAGGAGCGGAGTTGCCATAAGGGCAATGAGCACCGGACAAAGCAAAACAACGAAAAAAGCTAGCCTAGCGTTTCTCATCAAGAAATTTAGGCGGAATGAAAACGCTTGTCTTTCGAGGCGCAAAGTCTTGGGAGGCGCAGAGTTGCCATAAGGGCAATGAGCACCGGACAAGACAAAGCAACAAAGAAAGCGAGCGTTTCTCATCCGCCTAAAAATAGAGGAGGACAAAATGAGCATTACTGTCGAAAAGATTTCCAAATCATTCGGCTCATTTCAAGCACTTCACGGCGTTGATTTGACCGTTCAGGAAGGCGAATTGCTCGCCTTGCTTGGTCCTTCTGGTTCGGGAAAGACTTCATTGCTTCGCATCATTGCTGGCTTGGAGCATAGTGATCAAGGCAGCATTTCGTTTCATGGTCAAGAGCAGACGAATACACATGTTAGTGCTCGAAATGTCGGTTTTGTGTTTCAGCACTATGCTCTTTTCCGCCATATGACGGTTGCCGAGAATGTCGCCTATGGCTTGAAGGTGCGCCCGAAAAAACAGCGTCCATCGAAAAATGCAATTAAGGAAAAGGTGGATGAACTGTTGGCCCTCATTAAGCTGGAAGGCTACGCCGATCGCTATCCTGCCCAACTGTCGGGTGGACAACGACAGCGTGTCGCGTTGGCAAGAGCGCTTGCCGTGGAGCCGTCTGTTTTGTTGCTAGATGAACCTTTTGGCGCTTTGGATGCCAAGGTACGTAAAGAGCTTCGGCTTTGGCTTCGTAATTTGCATCAAGAATTTAACACGACGAGTGTGTTCGTCACTCATGATCAAGAGGAAGCTTTTGATGTTGCGGACCGTGTCGCTATTATGAATGAAGGACGAATTATTCAACTCGGCCGACCCGATGAAGTGTACCATTCTCCGAATTCCCCGTTTGTGTTCGATTTTTTAGGGCGGGTTAATACATTTTCCGGACCAATTTCCGACCGTGGTGTCGAACATGGAAGCTTTGTTTTCCGAGATGAAGAGTCTGGAATAGGAGAAGGACAAAGAGGGATTGCTTATGTTCGGCCGCATCATTTTACCGTTACAAAAGAGTCTCGTGACAAGAGTATTCCGGGCATCATTCATCGATTGCATCGGGCAGGCCCACTTGTTTCAATAGAAATAAACCGTTTGGACGTTGCAAGCGACTACGTACAGGTTGAATTGACGGAGCTGCAAAGTAAATCGCTCCATTTGAGCGTTGGTGATACGATTTATTTGTATCCTGAGCAGTGTCGGGTGTTTTCTGTTGCGCAATAACCTCACTTTTTTAATCGGAATAAGTGGAGAAATAGTGTGGAGAAATCGATGTATGTAGGATGCGCCAGGTGAACGTGTCAGGCGCATCCTCTACAGATTACTAAACTGTGTAAGGGAGGCGGATGTCACAATGGCCAACAAAGCAATTGACCAGGAGTGGATTGAGCATATTTTAAAAGCCATTCACCAGATCGACTACGGAACCGTGCAAATTACACTACACGATGGACAGATTACACAAATCGAAAAAGCAGAGAAAGTACGATTGCCACTGCGCACTCAAGCAGAAATCCAATCGAAGAAATAAATTTGGGCAGTCAGGGATTCCGTTCCTGGCTGTCTTTTTGTCTGTGGTTGAAAATGAGTCGAGACGAATAGAAGTGATTGCTCTTTTCACAAATGCCATCAAAACAAAAAGGAAGACTGCCCAGTTTCTTTGGGCAGTCCTGTTTCATCATGTTAGCTGTTTAGATCCCTCCACTACCCTTCACGTCGTTTGAGCAGTGGGACTGTCTGCCAGTAAGTTCCACAACGCCACAGCCATTCGAGAGGTCCGTAGCGGAAAACCCGCAGCCAGAGATTGCTGACAACAATTTGAACGAGGACGACAAGCACACAAATCCAAACGGTGTGGCTGTACTGAATAACGGTGGTGTCTGAGAAAAACGTGGAGATAAATAACAATATGACGGTTTGTCCGACATAGTTGGTTAACGCCATTCGACCGAACGCTTGTAAAGGACGAAGTAGTGTTGTTTTTTGTGCAAGCAGGATCATTGTCGTCACATAAAATAGAGTAATGGCTTGTCCATACAAGAGCGCGTGGTGGATAAATGCGTTCGCAGCGGTTTGGTTCACCCCTATGTTTTCGCTGGAAATCGACATGGCTGGAAACCCTTGTGAAGGGGCTTGAATAAGCAAAACGACGATGACCACAATAGAGGCTACTGTACTTCCAAGCCAAAGATACACAATCGGTTTCCTAAGCTCTTGCAACCGTTCAAACACACGATATTGACCGACGGCAATCCCGAGCAAAAATAGAGGGAAGACCATTAAGATCTTAATGCCTAGAATACCTGCACCGATGAAGCCAGTAATGCCAAGCCAAAGATTCAATTGCTTTGGGAGATGATAAAACCAACAAAAGAGAAGCCCCGCAATCCCGTAGATAAACAATGCCTCGCCAGAATTATACATCTGATGAACAAAGCCGATGATTAGTAAAATGAAGAGACGTAACAGTATTAAGGTGTATTTTGATGATTCTTTGGCTTCTGCTCGTGACAGAAAAATGTAGATGCCTAAGCCGAACAAGAATGAAAAAATACTAAAGAAACGTCCTTCAACAAATACATATAAAGCGCGTTGCACCCAGATGTCCAAAGTGGTCTCTGGAATGGGTACGAACATATACCAAAGGAACAGTACATTGACAAAAGGCAAGCCGAGCAAGGCAAGTCCACGAATGAGATCAATGGAGTGAATTCGATCTGAGAGATTAGAGTTCAATTATATGTGCTCCTTTCATACCGTCACTAAAGTGACTGTCCCTCCATTTTTTAGAAGATGTCGTTATTATCGCAAAGAATGACCAATCTATCAATTTACTAGTATACGAATAAAGTGGGGTATGGTAAGCTTTTTTTATCAAACATCGGATGTTTGGAGGAATGACAATTGCAATTACAGCCGACAAGGAAAATCTCTTTAGTAGAGCAGGCAGCTTTGCAAATGGAACGGTTTATTGAACGAGGTCATTGGTCAGTCGGGGAAAAAATCCCGTCAGAATCTACGCTTTCACAGGAGCTTGGGATAAGTCGAAACACTTTGCGTGAGGCCGTACGTGCCCTTGTCCATACTGGTTTGCTCGAAGCCAAACCAGGCGATGGGACATATGTAAAGGCAACAAGCGTATTGGGCGTCGCATTGCAAAAACGTTTTGAAGAGGTTCCTAGAAAAGATGTCTTTGCTGCCAGGCATATGCTCGAACGTGAAAGCGCCCGCTACGCAGCGATGCACCGAACAGGGGAGCAGCTTCAGGAGCTCTACAAGTTCTTGAGGCTTCGCCGACAAGCGGACAAGCATGAAGACTTTGTCGCCTTTGATTTTGCTTTTCATAGACAAGTCACGCTGGCGTCTGGAAATGTGTTGTTTGTTGAGCTGTATGATCAGCTTGCCAACCATATCAGTAAATCCATTTCAGAAACAAGCATGGGAGACCACCCGTTATGCCATGATGAACACCAACAGCTTGTAGAGGCGATCGAAACAAAACAACCTGATCAAGCGGTTCGAGCAGTGGACGCATACATTCAGCAGATCAGCTAAAGGAAGCTATGCACTAGAAGGAGAATTCTGTAATGACACAGTCACCTAAGTATATTTTTCAATCAAAAACACAATTGTTCCTATTCATTGCGATCTTGTTGATGGCCGCTAATTTGCGCACACCTATTACTTCGGTCGGTCCGTTGCTTCATTCCATCCAAGAAGCACTTGGTCTGCCTACCAGTTTGGCGGGCGCCATCACATCGATTCCGTTAATGGCTTTCGCGCTATTCGCACCTACTGCTCCAAAGCTGGCTAAAACCCATGGCATCGAAAAAGTATTAACCTCTGCTCTAGCAGTTTTGTTGTTCGGTCTCTTGGTTCGACCTGCTGGAGAAATAGGTCTGCTTTTTATCGGTACGTTGTTTGTCGGTCTAGCGATCTCTTGTGGAAATGTTTTGTTGCCAGCTTTAATCAAGCGTGATTTTTCAAATCGGATTGGGCTTATGACTGGACTGTATGCTGTCGTAATGAACTCTTTCGCAGCACTTGGCTCAGGACTGGCCATTCCATTAGCAGAAACGTCTTTAGGCTGGAGAGGTTCTTTAGGTTTTTGGGCGTTGCTGGCGTTGACTAGCCTTTTATTCTGGCTTCCCGTATGGAGGGGGCAACGTAATGTCATAAAAAAGCAGGTCATCCCGAAGCAAAGGTCAAGCCGAATGCTTACGTCTTCCCTTGCGTGGCAGGTAACGATATTTATGGGATTGCAATCTGGACTTTATTACACGCTCATCACATGGCTTCCAGATATGCTGATGTTAAAGGGGATAGGGGAAGCAGAGGCGGGAGTGCTCGTCTCACTACAACAATTTGTCCTCATTCCATTTACTTTTTTAATTCCCCTTATCGCAGCGCGTTATAAAAGTCAGAGCTTTATGCTCGTGGTGAGTGCGTTCCTTTTTTTAGGAGGATTGGCTAGTTTATATTGGGGGTCCGGTCCATGGCTCTTCGTGGCTGTCATCTGTTTTGGTAGCGGAGGAGGCAGTGCTTTTAGTCTATCAATGATGTTGTTTACACTACGGACAAGGACGTCTGAAGAAGCAGCGGATCTTTCGGGAATGGCTCAATCGATCGGGTATCTGCTTGCGTCAACAGGCCCTATGCTGGCTGGTGTTCTTCATGAACGAACAGGCAGTTGGATGGTGCCATGGATATGTTTAGTTGGCGCAACATTGGCGTTGCTCGTATCAGGTGCACTTGCCGGAAGAAATCGATTTGTTTCGCCTCCTTAGAAAACAACGAGGGGTAAGGGACGTGATAAACGCTGGTCACTTCCTCGCTTTTTTTGCGTTTTATTTTAAGCGCGTCTGCATTCTCTAAAGGATTCATTTCTTGAAACTCCCAGTGTTTCTCCAGCCCAAAAAAGCATATCCGAAGGAAAGTGATAAGGAAAAGTAATGCTCCAACGAGCTTGATAATATCGACCATGGGTATTCAGCCTCCTGTGGTTTTTTCGTTGTAAGTCGTCGTGAAGACGGAATTCAATGAATAACGAATGATTAAAGCATTCTATTTTATCCTAGCGTACTTTTAATGGAAGAAAAAAGTATAAGTGTCTTTCAGGTCGATAAAAAACAAATGAATTGTATGGACTGGAAATATAAACCTCTGTACAATGAAAACAGAGCTGTACAAAAGGAGGGCCAAAGCAATGTCGACAATAAAAATAACCACCATAGGCACAGGATTTTTAGCCATGATGCTTGTTTGGACCTTTTACAATGCCTACATGCCTTTGGTCCTCAGCGAATATATTGACAGCAGTGCGTTACGAGGGGGCATTATGGGGTTGGATAACCTCATTGCTGTTTTTTTAATCCCCGTAATCGGAACCTGGTCAGACCGAATCAATGGACGGCACGGGCAGCGACTTCCTTTTCTTGCCGTGGGGATGCCATTAGCAGCTCTCTTTTTTATCCTTATCCCAATCGTATCCGAGACTTCCCTTTGGGTGTTGCTGTGCGTTGACGTGCTATTCTTACTGGCAATGACTATTTTTCGGGCGCCAGTGATTTCATTGATGCCAGATGAAACGCCGCCAGCCAAACGCTCGTCTGCCAATGGATTGATTAATTTAATGGGTGGCATCGGAGCGATGGGGGCATTGTTTGGGCTTTCACGGCTTTACACGGTGGACACGACGTTCCCTTTTCTAATCGCAGCTGGTGTGATGCTCCTTTCCTTTGCGTTGCTTTGGAAAACAATTAACCGCAAGCCACCTTATGCAAATGCTCAAGAGGAGCATGAAGAAACGAAGCCTCTTAGTGCATTGTTGGATGGCTTGAAGCATTTGCCGAAGAAATCGCTTCGAGGCCCGTTCCTTATCTTGTTAGCTATCTTTTGTTATTTTATCGGCTACTCAGGAATTGAAGCTCAGTTTACGACGTATGCTGTCGGGCATTTAGGGATGGACGCAGGCGCTGCCGGCACGACCCTTGGATTTTTTAGTTTGTCCTTTGTTCTCTTCGCACTCCCCGCAGGTCTGCTTGGAAACCGCTTCGGAAAGGTACGAATGATGCTGCTAGGATTAGGCTTCCTTGCTGTGTTTTTTATTGCGATGCCTTTTTTAACCTCCGTGACGGCTGTAAGAATTATTCTTTTTATCGCAGGCTTTGGTTGGGCATTGGTGAACGTACAGGCGTACCCTCTCGTAGCTGATTTAGGTGGGAAAGAGAACATCGGCTACTTTACAGGACTGTATTACTTTTTTTCCATGGCTTCGTCGCTTGTTGCGCCATTTATCGCAGGATTGTTTATGGATTTTCTCTCGTTGCAGGCATTGTTTTACGTGGCAGTGGCAAGCTTTCTAGTTGCCTTTGTGTTGCTCCGCCAAGGTACTAGAACGAATAAAGAATGGGCAGCCTAATCTAATCTAGGGTTTTATGTATCTTTAAGGTGTGTCATTATTGATCATAGAAACGCTTCGAGTGGGTGACAATCAATTGACTTAACATCATTTGTTGTTTTAAACAGGTGGTGTGGCTGATAGGCACATCAAGATGTGACTTGTTTGGAAAGATTAATCGTGTGTTCCGAGGGTCAATCTTGACGTAGTAAGGATTTGCACTTGCAAAGATCCAGAAGCAGTCTCGAAGCTCAAAACCAATGGTCGGATAGGCAAAAATGCTGTAGAGAGGATCAACAGCAATCGGCAGCTTCTTCTTGTTTGGGAAGGTAAACTTGCTGTAGCCAAGCCGCCCCTTAAAATTGGAGCCACCATAGAGGCATGCTTCTTTAATCAGTTGAAAAGGCGTCCTCTTTTGTAAGAACACCCCGTCCTCATCAAAAACAATCGATTGATAGGTTATATGATCATACGTGGCGATTGCATAGGTTCTTGGCGTCACTCCATAATCTTCATCGATCGACCATGGTTCAAATTCAATCATTAGCAGTCCTCCCTTAGTAATGATACAATTATTATCTTCTAAGGTACTATTTACCTAAATCTGATTTTTCAGTTAGTATATCAGAATTGATTCCCTCTTTGCATCCATTTTTTTGCATTTATCTCTTTTTCTTTTTATCGATCACGAGCAAGGTTCGGCGTGCCTATCTAAATGCTCTCGTTATCATGAACCTGTATGATGAGAATAGATGCGATCTCTATCAAATGCTATTTCCCAACAAAACGAATTCGAAATGTGAATTTCCCTCATGTATAATAGCATGAGTGAGCTTTAAAGATAGGAGTGTACATAGATGAGTGAAGCAGATCGGCAGTATAATCAACTTGTTCAGGAAGTGATAGAGCATGGTGTTTGGGACTACGGCACCGATGTTCGTACGAAATGGGAGTCAGACCTTGAGCCTGCATATACGAAAAGCATTATTGGCAAACAAATGCGTTTTACGAACGAGGAGCTTCCCATTCTCACAACGAAAAGCGTCGCATTTAAAACAGCGGTCAAAGAACTGCTTTGGATATGGCAACAAAAATCAAACCGCGTTCAAGATTTACGAGACATGAACGTGCGCATTTGGGACCAGTGGGAAATCAAAGAAGGTCCGTGGGAAGGCACGATTGGGGCGGCATACGGATATCAAATGGGTAAAAAGAACCGCCTTCTTCAAGGGCAGCTTGTCGATCAAGTTGATTATCTGCTCCATTCACTGAACGAAAGCCCGTCCTCCCGTAGACATATCACGATGTTATGGAATCCAGACGACCTTGATGACATGGCGTTAACTCCTTGTGTTTATGAGACACAATGGCATGTGAAACAGCAGACGCTACACTTGGAAGTCCGCTGTCGTTCCAATGATATGGGGCTCGGCAATCCGTTTAATGTCGTTCAATACAATGTGCTGCAACGAATGATGGCTCAAGTGCTCGGGTATAAACTAGGAGAGTACATCTTTACGATTGGCGATTGCCACGTGTACGATCGTCATATTGAACCTCTCCAAGAGCAGATCCAACGAGAAATGTTTGAGGCTCCACAATTATGGATCAACCCAGACGTTACCGATTTTTACGCCTTTACTCCCGATGATTTCAAGCTGATAGAGTATAAAAAGGGGGACAAGGTTCCGCTAGAGGTCGCGATTTAATGAATGTTAGTTGTAGCTGAAGTTAATTGAGCATTACAATCATCTTGAAACGATCAGATCCTCTTCTGGTCGTTTTTTGCGTTGATAACATCCCAATTTAGAGCATGTTCATAAAAAAGCTATATCTGGTACACTAGCATGTAAATCAGGAATCGGTAACGAGAAGACGAAGGAGTGATTCAATTGAAACAGGTTAGCGGGAAGTTCACATCAGCAAAAATCTTCACTGACAATGTCGATAAAACAGCGTTAGGGCAGATCCAAGAGTTGTGTGACCAATCGTTTGCTGAGGGCAGCACTGTTCGAATTATGCCGGATGTCCATGCCGGCAAAGGATGCACCATTGGAACGACGATGACCATTAAAGATAAAGTGGTTCCTAATCTGGTCGGCGTGGATATTGGTTGTGGGATTGTCGTCTGCGAACTAAACGTTGGGAGCAAGGAGATTGATTTTGCAGAGCTTGATCAAGTGATTCGTGAGAAGGTACCAAGTGGAAGCGACATTCGCGAAACCGTCAGTGACTATGCGCCACATTCTTTATTAAATGAATTAGACGCTATTATTGCTGGCTTTAGTAAAGATCGAGCTTTAAAAAGCCTTGGGACGCTCGGGAGTGGCAATCATTATATTGAAGTAGGAGAAGGCAATCAGGGGAAAGTGTTTTTATCCATCCATAGTGGCAGCCGTTCGGTGGGCTCGGCTGTAGCAAAACATCATCAGAATAAGGCGATTAGCTACCATGAATTTAATCCAAATGAGAAAGCAGATTTGATTGCCAGATTGAAGGCTGAAGGGCGCTATCAGGATATTCAAATTGAGCTGCAGAACGTTAAACCTAAAGTAATCAACAAGGATTTAGCGTATCTAGAAGGATCACACTTGGATGACTATCTCCACGATATGAAGATCGCCCAAGAATTTGCCGTTGCCAATCGATTTGTCATGGTGCAAGAAATTGTGAAAGCAATGGGATGGGCCATCGTAGATACGTTTGATTCCATCCATAACTACATTGACTTGGATCATATGATTCTCCGCAAAGGGGCAACGTCTGCTCAAAAGGGTGAACTTGCCGTCATTCCTTTAAATATGCGTGATGGCAGCCTGATTGTGAAAGGGAAAGGGAATGCCGACTGGAATTATTCTGCCCCTCATGGCGCTGGTCGTGTCATGAGCCGAACAAAAGCGAGAGCAAATGTTGATTTTGATGACTTTATAAAAACGATGGAAGGTGTCTTCTCAACATCTGTGACAAGAGCAACGATTGATGAAGCACCAGCGGCCTATAAACCGAAAGAAGAAATTATCGCGAACATTAAAGAGACAGTGGACATTGTGACGTTAGTAAAACCGTTGTACAACTTTAAAGGCGTTGAGACCGTTCCAGCTTATATGAAGAAGAAAAAAACTTAACTGCTATCCTAACCGAAGATCTCTATGATAAAAATTATAACTATTGATTAACATTGTAATACCCGGAACTTAAGTGCCATTCTGGATTTGTATGACCTCAACACATCCAATAACAATCGATTCGTGCCTCAAGCAGGTGACTCCAGCGAACCCGGCAAGCGGGCTTCTCCTGCATAGTGGCCGAGTGTTTCAATACACACCTCTTGGATTTAAATGCCTCACATGCTCTGCTGGCATCCAGCAGAGCATGTCTAGAGTGGGAAGGCTAATGGTCCGATTGAAACGTTTTTGGGGGTCAGAAATTCGAGTCGCTTAAGCAGGATATTGATGACTATATGTATTTCTACAATTAAGAACGGTTACAAAAGTGACTAAACGGTCTCGCCCCAATAGAATCTAAGAGCAAACCCGCTTAGCTTGCGTTTATTAATTACGCTGTCTTCTTGATATAGTTTAAATGCAAGGATCGGCTGATAATTTTCTGTGTAACTCTTTTTTTATCTCATTGTCAGTATTATTGATATTTGTACCACTTCCATTATCGCAGTTTTCATATATTCTTAAATTGTTGATATCCGATTCATTAAAATAGTAATTATGTTGTACTGTAGTCTGATTAGCATTAGAAACACAACTTGACACTGTTGCAATAATCAAAGTAGTGTTTGCAAGGATTGTCATTGCATTAGAGACATTTTTATTTTTAAGATGATGTGCCACTAAATTAAGCTTCATAAATACGAGGAGCTGAATAAAGACATTCTCTTTAGCATCTTCATACTCTTGGTCACTAATGATATCGTCTTCGTTAAGTTCTTCTTCATAAGCCTGTACTATTCGAGCTTCACGCTGAAACTCATCCCAATCGACCTGAGATAAAACCTCTCTAATAAATGACATATTGGGCATCATGTTTCTGATAGTGTCCATCATTTCAGAAATACTATCTAAGACTGGCTTCATTCCTTCAATCGTGGACTTATAAGACAGGGCTGTTGCTTCGATCATATCAAAAGTTGGTCTCATTGCCTCAAAAGCCTCTTTATAGAGATTTTCTGTTTCTATAAATCTAGATGACAAACTTTGAATGGCAGGTGCATATTTTTCTAAGTCTCTAATTTTAGCTTCGAATTCGGGATATGACTCGCCTAGTGAAATAGCTACTTTCATGTGGCGAATTTTATTGGGAACTGGACCAATTAATAGGTTTGCACTACGATATGAATTAGTCATACAACCACTCCTATATGCGAATTTATGTTCTTATGTAGGAGTATAATCGTCGCGTATAGGTATGTAAACCATCATGTTACATAATATGTAGTATTTGGTTCTGGAAGTTTTTTCTCGCACAGAAATATTTTGTGCAAGGCGTCGTGATTTCAGGAAGAAAAGGATAGACCATTCCTTCCGCGAAGTGACCAGGGATTGTCTCTGGTCATTTTTTATTTGTCACTTCGGAAACACTTCGTTTTTTTCACCATCAAACAATAAGCAAATGTAGACGATATAAAAGAGAGTTATTGGAGAGGCATTAGAACACTCTGTTGAACCAACTATTAGAGATTTAGTTAAACGATCACAAGACCTTTGAAGAAAAGCCTCTGCTCGACGTCCGCATAGAACGAACGGTTCACGAAGGTATATCATGGGGAGATTTCCAAAAAAAACAGCTTTTCATTATGCTGCATACATACAAATAGATCGATTTCGTTCAAGGGAGAGAGACGATGATAGACAGAAAACACTTGTGGGTAGGGCTCTTTTTTTTGCTTGCACTGGCTGTGGCCGTGCCTGTGGCGTCGGCAAAGGCTATCACCATTGAGCTGGACAACCAGCCAGTGACGTCAGATGTGTCGCCATATTTAACGAAGGAAGACGTCACGCTTGTACCATTGCGTGTGATTGGCGAAGAGCTTGGAGCAAAAGTAGGTTGGAATCAAGCGAACCAGAGAGTCACAATTGACAAGGGGTCGACGACAATGGTGTTGCACCATAAGAATCGTCAAGCCACATTAAATGGGACGTCTGTTACATTGGATGCGCCTGCTGAAGTAAGGGACGGCAGAATGATGGTCCCTCTGCGTTTTATTGGGGAAGCTTTTGGATTACAGGTCAATTGGCACCAAAATGCGCAGCTGATCACCCTGCTTACGGGTGCGGTTCCAGAACGCGAAATTGACGATAACGTTTCTGTGTCGACAGATATGCGAGGGGCATGGATCGCTACAATTAACGGCGATTGGCCTTCAAAGGCAGCGCAAGGAAACCCTGCTATGCAGAAACAGGAATTCACAACGATTTTAAACAGGTTGCAAGATATGGGCATTCAGGATGTGTTTGTTCAGGTCCGTGCTGAAAGTGACGCCATTTATCCATCGGCATATGCTCCTTGGAATAAAGTGCTTACAGGAACACAAGGGAAAAACCCCGGCTATGATCCACTTGACTTTATGATCTCAGAAACACATAAAAAAGGGATGAAGTTTCACGCTTGGTTTAATCCCTTTCGCGCGAGTGCAAGTGTCGGATCACAGCTTGCTTCTTCTCATGTAGCCAAGCAACACCCGGAATGGATTGTCTCTGCAAGTAACAAAATGTACATTAATCCTGGCATTCCAGCTGCGCGACAGCACATTATTCAAGCGATTAGTGAAGTTGTCAAAAACTACGATGTCGATGGCGTTCATCTTGATGATTATTTCTACCCTTCGCATGTACGGTTCAATGATGACGCGGCGAATGTATTGCATAATACGCGCAGTATGACGACAGCGGATTGGCGCCGTGATAATATCAATCAGTTTGTTAAGAACTTAGGGGAAAGCATTCACTCTATAAAGCCAGAAGTATCTTACGGAATTAGCCCGTTTGGTGTTTGGCGCAACCAAAGTGATGACCCTACAGGATCAGCGACTAGAGCAGGTGTACCAACGTATGACGCCATGTATGCTGATGTGCGGACATGGGTGAAAAACGAATGGATTGATTATGTGGCACCACAGCTCTATTGGAGTATTGGCTTCGAACCGGCAGCTTACGATGTGCTTGCTCAGTGGTGGGCCAATGAAGTGGAAGGCACGGATGTAAAACTTTATATCGGGCATGCCCCTTATAAGATCGGCACATCAGAAGCAGGATGGGGCTCAGCACAGCAAATTATTGATCAGTTAACTTACAATGAAAAGATCCCTGAAATTGATGGGTCCATTTTCTTTAGCTCGCAGTATTTAATGAACCCTTTTAACAGCATTGAAAGACTTTTAACTTCATATTATTAAGCATAAAGCCCAATAGAAATCCCAATGCGGATGTCTGTTGGGCTTTATCTATCAACCTCAAGAAACAGGAAGGTATGCTATGATATATGCATCATAAAGGAAAGGTTGGTCGTCTATGACTCAAAACAAACACTCTTTAGAGAATCACGTTGATGTTTCCTCATTTCGTACATCGGAGCATGGGATTGAAGATATTTTTCTGAATCGTTGGTCATCACGTTCGTATAGTTCGGAAACGATTTCTGATCGAGAACTTCATGCCGTTTTGGAAGCAGCCAATTGGGCACCATCCTCGAATAACATCCAGCCATGGCGTTTCTTTGTCGCGAAGGATGAGGAACAGCTGACATTGTATCGTAGTTTCCTACATGAGTTTAACCTATCTTGGGCAGGAAAAGCGCCTGTTTTGTTGCTCATCGCCTCTGATTCGCAGCGGGCGAATGGCAATCCGAATGGAGCTCATGCGTTTGATGCAGGTGCCGCTTGGGCGTACCTAGCCCTTCAGGCGTCCGCCTTAGGACTGGCTGCTCACGCAATGGGAGGCTTTGATCGAGACAAAGCGAAAAAGGAGTTAGGGTTGCCAGATAGTTATGAGCCTCATATCATCGTATCTCTAGGCTATCGGAGCCATAAGGAGGATTTGCCAGAAGCGTTGAGAGAACGTGAAGTGCCCAATACACGAAATCCATTGAGTGATGTGGTGACGTTCGGGCAGTATCATAAATAGATTCAATGAAGAGACGACCCACGGAGATCAACGTTCCGTGGGTGTTTTGTGTTGCTTCATCAATTGTGCAGATGTCTTTACACTTTCTTAAACTAACGTTGGTCTATTCTCCATAATTCACCTCTAAAATAAACAATATGTATATGAGGTGCGAGTCACAATTCTATTAAACTTGTTTGAGAGGGGCTAGACCATGGTAAAGAAGCCGACTGTTATTAAGTTTCTGATTGTTATGTTATTTTTATCAGCTATTCTTTCCCCAGCACCATCATTTGCAGCATTCTCAGAAATGCCTGCAACAGAGTATGGAGACATAATTGATGCACGAGAAATTGAACTTGCACCGGGAGCCATGTATTCGAGGGTCGATTTAATGGACAGCAATGGTCAACAGAACATACATATGGTCACCTTTGACCCGAAAAACCCGCAACTGGAGCTACGAGCAGGAAAAAAAGCAGGGAAAGTGTATGGAATGATGGGAGTTACTGAAATGGCTTCCCAGCATGACAGCCCTGGAAGCCGTGTCATTGCAGGGGTTAACGGTGATTTTTTTGATATCTCTGGACAAGCTACGGGCTTGCCAAACGGTTTGTTTATGGATCAAGGAAACATTTTGACGAGTCCAACAGGGTCCTTTGCTTTTGGTCTAAAAGAGGACGGGTCGTCGCTGTATGGCCGACCTGCTTTGCAGAGGTCGGTGACAATTGATGGAGAGAACGTTCCTCTTTCACACATCAATCGTTCCCGAGGCAATAACCAACTCGTTTTATATACAACAGATTATTTCACGTCTACCAAAACGAACAGTGAAGGCGACGAAATCATTCTTGATGTCTTAGAAGGAAGCGTTCAAAGCGGTCAAACGCTGATACTGCGTGTCAAGGATGTTCGAAAGTCACAGGGAGATACACCTTTGGAGGAAGGAACCGTTGTTCTATCTGCTTCAGGAACAGCGAAAGAAAGTGTGACCGATTTACAGATTGGCGATGAACTTTCAGCAAGCTTTCAATTTGATGGGGAATGGGCTGACGTTACGTTAGCCATTGGTGGAAATGGTCCTTTAATAAAGGATGGTGTTGCACAGGATACGGGATTTAATGCAGGCGTTCATCCAAGAACGGCGATTGGAACGAAGGCGGATGGATCGATTGTGCTTTTTGAAGTGGACGGACGCCAACCGGGAGTTAGTGAAGGCATGAGGACCACTGAGTTGGAACAGGCACTCTTGGACCATGAGGTCGTCGATGCGATGAATCTTGATGGGGGTGGTTCTTCCACATTTGTGGCACGTCTCCCAGGAACGAATGACATTCGTATGTTGAACCAAGGGTCCGATGGAGGCGAACGGAAAACAGGGAACGGCTTATTGTTAGTGAACACGGCTCCTGAACTGGAACAAGCAGAAAAGCTTGTCGTGACTCCAAATGCAGAACGTGTCTTGCAAGGTTCTCAATATACGTTTGAAGCCTTGGCAGTCGATGCGAATGGGCATCCAGCATCGATTGGGGAGAATGTGACATGGGATGTTGAGGAAGAAGCTGGGACAATAAACGCGGCTGGGACGTTTACGGCAGGAGACCAGCCTGGTTATGCAGATATTAATGTGAGTAACGGAGCGAGCAGCGGAAGCGCAGAGGTAGAGGTTGTGACAGCCATCGACGAACTGAAGCTCCCAAGTGAAAGTCGTTCGTTTAATCCTGGAACAGAAGTTCAATTGCAAGTGACTGCCTTGCGCGAAGGTCAAGTGATTCAAGCGACCAATGACCGCTTTAAATGGTCAATCGAAGGAGATATAGGGACCATTGATGAGAATGGTGTGTTCACTGCCGCAAACGGAAATGATCTTCGAGGAGAAATTGTTGTCAACTATGGAGACGTACAAACAACGATGGACGTGAGCATTGGACAAGCTCCGGTGATCATTGAGGATTTTGAAGAAGGCATTGATCAATACGTAGCGACAGGGGCGGAAGTTAACTCGATAGATGTAGAGGAAGAAACGAATCTAGATTATGTGCGCAATGGCTCTAAGTCTGCCAAGCTGAGCTATGATTTTATTGGGAAACCAGGGACGTCTGGTGTGTATTTAACACCACGGAGTAGTCATAGACCTATCCCAATCGAAGGATATCCGCAAAAAATCAGCATGTGGATTTATGGTGATGGCAATAAGCACTGGCTGAGGGCGCAAATGAAGGATGGAAATGGTGCGCCATTCCCCATTAACTTTACAGGCAGTGATGCAGAAGGAGGCGTTAACTGGACAGGCTGGCGTTATGTTGAAGCCGCAGTTCCAGCTGGCAAATCGCTCCCGCTGACTTTAGATTTGCCTGTCCGATTGATGGAAACGAGCGGGAACAAAAAAGATGCGGGAGCCATTTATGTTGATGATATTCGTGCGGTCTATGGTCCAACTACAGACGATGTCACTCCGCCAGTCATCAAACAGATCTCGCCAGCTGAGGATACTGTTATTTCCAATACAACACCGACCATTCAAGTCACTTCTGAAGATGAGGGATATGATCCCGAGAAGCATCCTGGGACCACCTTGATTGACCCAGACAGTATTCGTGTGTATATCGATGATGAACTGGTTGAGCATGGGTTTTACCCGCCAGATGGCACGATTTCGTATCAGCCATCGGCTCCATTAGCCGAGCGTCGTTATAAAGTAAAAGTAGCAGTAAGAGATCTGGAAGGAAACCAAACGATTAAGGAATGGTACTTTACCGTAAATATCGGTTCACCGTTTTATACGTATGAAACACCGGAGGCGACGTATGCCGGCCAAACCTACACGGTTGATATTACCGCGCAAAATGCGTCCAGTTTGAAGAGTGGCCAACTTGCATTCAACATCAATCCAGAAGCCATCAAATCGGTACGTGTGATTCGCGGTGAAAAACTTTCAGAAGAGCAGTTGGGCACGGAGATTCTTGAGAAGCAAGTTGAGTTGAGCTTTCAGAATCTTGATCAGTTAAACCTGACAGAAGCAGATCGATTAGCTCAAATCGAATACACCATAAGCAACACCTATCTTGGACCGTTTACGTTGGAACAAGCAGAAGGTGACATAGCAAAAGAACAAGTCATTGCCTTTGCGTCAGGATCCATCGTTTCTACGGAAGGGGACGGTGAGCCAATTGACTTTATTGGTCCTTCTCTGCGAACGCTTGTAAAACCAGATTTAAAACTATCGTGGGATCCGTATGCGACCATTATGGGAGAATCAACAGCCTTCACTATTGAGCAGGCAGAGGACGGGACAAAGCTTGCTGGGGCAAAGCTGTTGGTGAATGGGGAAGAGGTTGCTTCTGATGTATCAGATGAGGATGGTGTTCTGCGGACAGAAGCTGCAACACAGGAAGCAGGAACGTATCAGGTGCAAGCCGTTTTAAACAATGCGTATAGCCCATTAATGACATTTACTGTGTCTCCATACAGTGGTCAAGCAACACCGAAGAACATCAATGTAACGATGGGGAATGAACCAGAAACAGAGCGTCGCTTTGCTTGGCAGACGAGCCCTGAAACGAACGAAACCGTCGTAGAGTTCGTCAAGCAATCGGAGTTTACAAGCTTTG
Organism: Aureibacillus halotolerans; assembly: GCF_004363045.1. Taxonomy (NCBI): domain Bacteria; kingdom Bacillati; phylum Bacillota; class Bacilli; order Caryophanales; family Bacillaceae; genus Aureibacillus; species Aureibacillus halotolerans. The sequence goes on along the minus strand of NZ_SNYJ01000001.1, from coordinate 320,694 downwards.
ATGCTACGAATGTGAAGGTTGTTGAAGGGAGCAGTTCACTTTACACGACCTATCAAGACGGAACCTTGAGAATTCATAAAGCGGAATTAGCAGATCTTGAACCAGGAACAGCCTATGTATACCGTGTTGGGGATGGCGATCAGCTTGTCAGTGAGCAAGGCGTATTTAAAACAACGGAAGCGGCGGGCGATGAGACATCGTTTTTATTCCTCGGCGATTCGCAAGCTGGCTCAGCGGAAACCTTTGCCCTCTGGGGGAATACGCTTCAAGAAGCATTAGATTATATGCCAGAAGCTGAGTTTTTACTTCATGCAGGCGACATGATTGACAAAAGCTTTGAACAGAAGGAGTGGGACTGGTGGTTTAGTGCAGCTCAAGACCAGCTCATGGACACGACGCTTATCCCAATTGTCGGGAATCACGAAGTAAATGGAAGCAATGGGTATGGAGATTATCTAGCGCACTTTAACAATCCCGAAAACGGGGCGCCAGGCTTAAAAGGGACCAACTTTTCGTTCGACATCAAGGATACTCATGTTGTCGTACTGAATACAGAGGGTTCTGCTAACGATTATGAAAAGCAGGCAGAATGGCTCGACAACGATCTCGCGGCAAACGATAAAAAATGGACCATTATTGCTTTCCACCAAGGGCCGTATGGCAGCACCTATGCGAATGAAAGGGTGCAGTCGATGTGGGTGCCGATTTTTGATAAGCATGAGGTAGACCTTGTATTGACAGGACATGATCACCTTTACCTTCGCACCTATCCGATGAACGGTGGCGAAATCGTTCAAGAAGGGGAAGGAACACGATACGTAATTGGAGGCTCATCTGGTCCGAAGTTTTATGGCTTGACGGAAAAGAACTATCAGGAATATGTGTACGCAAAGGAGAAGCAAATCTTTTCAGCAATCCACATTCAAGGAGATACGCTCACATTGACAGCCAAGGCCGTAGATGGTGAAGACGTCGATCAATTCTCCATTACAAAAGGAGAGGAAAGCGGGGACCCACAAGTCACTATAACGCCTTCGAGCGCAACGATTGAGGTGGGTGAATCAGTACAATTAGAAGCCTCAGTAACGCCTGAAACCGATCCAGCACCTGAATTTAATTGGTCAATTGTCAGTTCTTCATCAGACGACGTGGCGACAGTCTCTGAAAGTGGACTCGTCAAGGGAATGAAAGCTGGTGAAGTGACGGTTCGGGCAACGAGCAAGGAGGACGAAAATGCCTTTGCTGAAAGCAAGATCACGGTCGTGGAAAGACAAACTGGTGACATTGTCTCGATAGAAGTAAAAGGGGAGACAGAGCTTGAACCAAACAGCACGGATCAAGTGATTGTCGAAGCCACTTATGAATCAGGTGAACGGATGAAAGTGACAGAGGGAGTGTCCTTCGTAAGCTCAGACACCGAGGTGGCTACGATCGACGAGAACGGTCTTGTCCAAGCCATTCAAGAGGGCGAAACCGATATTGCTGTTGAATACGAAGGGCTTCAAGACTCTTATCGCCTCTCTATTGTGTCTGAAGAAAGCCCTGACCCAGAAGAAACAGGAATCAAGATGCACGGACCAACGCTGTTAAATGTTGGTGATACCGCAGACATCCGTGTGAAAGTGATGTATGACAATGGCACTTCCGAGGAAGTTACGGAAAATGTACTTTACGAAAGTGGAGATGAAGCAATTGCTACCGTCAGTGAGACAGGAGAAGTCACTGCATTGACTGAAGGAGAAACTGAACTCACTGTTACGTATGAAGACTTTGAGGAAGCCATCCACCTTATCGTTTCGACAGATGCAGAAACGATACTGACAGGCATTGAATTGGAAGGACGCCAAACCTTGCAGGTTGGTGAGACAGCGGAGCTAGTGGTCTCTGGCTTATACAGCAACGGTGATATTGAAGAAGTGACGGACGATCTTGCCCTTGCCAGTTCTGACGCAGACATTGTTGAAGTAACCCCAGATGGAACAATGACGGCATTGCGTGAAGGAACTGCCACCATCTCTGTAAGCTATCAAGAGTTTGACGCCGAGCTCGAGGTGAACGTCAAAGGTGCTGAAGAAGAAGTCGTCATTGAACGTATTGAGTTGACAGGTTTACCTTCCACAATGGAGGTAGGCGAAACAGCCGCAGCTCAAGTAACGGCTCTATACAGTGATGGATCTACTGCGTCTGTTCTTGATGAAACAACATTCGAAAGCAGTTCTTCAGATATTGTTTCAATCTCACCGGAAGGCATTGTAACGGCGAATACAGAAGGACAGGCGATTATTTCTGCCATGTTTGAGGAGCAAATGGTTCAGCATGAGATAGTCGTATGGAGAGACGAACTGCCAGAGCCCCCAGAAGAAAATGAACCTGGAAGACCGGATGACGAAGACGAAGACGAAGATGATCGAGATGACGATGATCGGGAAAATGACGATCAAACTGAAGTAGAGGAAGACAGTTCAGATGAGGCCATTGATGAAGAAGATGGGGATCAACCACAGTCTACAAGACCTGGACAAGTCAATGTAAACGAGGAAATGTTTAGTAATCGCACAGACAATGAGCTGGTCGTTACGAGTGAAGGGACATTAGAAGAAGTCCTTATTCCGTCATCACTTCTTGAGGATCTAACAAAGACGACAGTAATTATAGAAGCAGATGGTGCAACGATATCGATTCCGCCAGCGGTCTTCGCTCAGCTTAGCCTTGATGTAAACGAGGAAGCGACCGTGATCCTTTTAATACAGGAGCTGGCTAAAGAGGTAGTCTCCGAAAACCGTATTGCAATCGAAGGAGAAACAGGTGCACAAATCGTTCAGGCTGGATCGATTGAAGTAGCTGTAGGCATCCAATTGTCTTCAGGCGCAACTTCGTCAATTGGAACCTTCCCTGAACCACTGATCATAGAAATTCCAGTAGCGGAGGGGCTTGATGCCAAATTGACTGGACTCTATGAAGTTGGTAACAATGAATCGCTTGTGTACACAGGCGGACAGATAAGTGAAGGAACATTAACCGCAAACATTCAACATCCAGGGAGTTACAGCGTCCTAGAGTATACAAAGTCCTTTGCTGACGTGAACGAAGCGCATTGGGCGCATGATATGCTTCAACAGATGGTAGCGAAGCAATTTGTTGAAGGGGTGTCCATGGATCGCTTTCAGCCAGAAGACCAAGTGACGCGTGCAGAATTTACAACAATGATCGTTCGCTTCTTGGATCTTAAAGGCAATGAAACAACAGTCTTTACTGATGTTTCAGCCGACGAATGGTTTGCTAACGATGTGGCCCTGGCATATAATGCAGGTCTTGTGAATGGCGTCGGCAAAGATCACTTTATGCCACATGAAGAAATGACAAGACAAGAAATGGTAGCGGTGCTTATGCGTGCCTATACACTCAGTCATGGCACGAGCCTTCAAACAGAGAATACTTCGCAGTTCAACGATATCGCCTCATCTCCTGCATGGGCTAAGGAGGCAATTGAGAAAGCAGAAGCGCTCGGTTTGGTGCAAGGTCAGTCAGAAAATCAATTTAACCCTTTAGACCAAGGAACCCGCGCAGAAAGTGCTCAGCTTATTTTAAATATGTATGAGTTGTTAAACCAACGGTAATAGAGAATGTGGACTGTCCTAATAGTGATCAAGGGACGTTAGGACAGTCTTTTTAAGTAACTGAGTAGTTGAACCATAACATGAAGAAACAGCCTCCTACGTTGGACGTTAGGGGCTGTTTCAATTCGTAAAGGAATGTTTCCATTGCCATTATGCAGAACTGCTTATTTAGCTCGTTGCACAATGTACTCCATCAATCGTTTTAAAAACGGGAATTCTTTTTCTGCTTCATCCAATGCTTCATTCGCTAAACAATAATGTTCCCACATTTCATGCGTGGCGCCTTCTTGTCCTAGAATAGTGACAAAGGTTGAGGTGTTATTTTCGGCATCTTGCCCCACTGGCTTTCCGAGTGTACGTTGATCACTTTGCTGATCAAGGAGGTCATCTTTGATTTGGAAAGCAATGCCGGCATGATAGGCAAATGACTTTAATATCTCAATGTCCTTCGCAGGTGCTTGCGCGAGCATTGCGGGCATGACAAGAGAGGCTTCAAAGGCAACACCAGTTTTGTAAAAGCATAGTGTATTAAGCTCCTCCAAGGAGAGCTCTTTTCCTTTTGAGTGCAAATCCATCGCCTGACCGATGCACAAATCCTGGGCCTTCCGTGATGAATACTGCATTACGGCTAGTTGTGATTTTGAATCAAAGCCTGCCAGTGAGGATTGCTCCTCGATGGCTTTTTGAATTAAGAATAGACCAGAGAGCTCTGCCGTCCCAGAGTCATGCAACTCATGGAGCGTCGGACGTCCACGTCTTGCTGAAGAATTGTCCTGAGAAGGCAGGTCATCGAAAATTAAAGAGGCGGTGTGCAGGTATTCTAACGACTTCAAGAGAGGCCTTATCGCCTTCTCAGAAATCCCATAATGCTTGACGCCAATGACCCAGGCTAAAATAGGTCGTAGCCGCTTTCCATCTCCAGTCAGGCTATAATTTGCTGCGCCAAAAATCGTTTCTGCGATCTCTGGTCCTTCTTCTGCTTTTGGAATTAAAAGTTCATCGTTAATTTGATCACGAACGGTCGTCGTAATCTCAAGGAAAGCCTTAGTTTCTTCTTTATCCTTTGTAAGCCCATTGACCATTTCATCCCGAAGCAGCTTGTCGAGGAAATCGACATCCTTCGCTTTTTTCACTAAGAATTGCAGTCGATGATTTAACGCAGCATCGTCCGGCGCAAAAATGGCCATCAGTTCATTGTATTTTTCAGTGCCCAATCGTTCCTTACTACGCTTGAGTCCATTAATGGCACGATCAAGAATGACTTCACGCGTTTTGGCATCGGAGTGATACACGTCATGAATCAAGTAGGAAATCACTGCTAAATAAAGCTCAAACGGGTTAATAAGGTCAGGGCGCTGGGCGTGGTACTTATAATAGTACGTATACGGCGTTACCTGCTCATGTTCCAAGTCATCAAAAAGGTCAGTGAAGTCATCAGACAACTGATTGTAGATCCCATAATAAAAGGTTCTTTCATCATAGCCAACATCCTCACTTGCGTTGATGATCGAACGCACAATCAAGCGTGAGGATGCAGATTTTCCAATGACGGGAAGATATAGATCTTCATTGCTATACGTCGTATCAGTGAGTTCTTTGACGCGATCAATGTCTTGGAAATGGAAAAAAAGATAGGACTGTTCAAAAAATAACGCTTTTGCGTCTGGTTGCTGCTGATTGCGTATATACTCAAAGGCTTCTTTCAGTTCTGAATGGATAAATTGAATTGTTTTTTTGTTGTCCCCTTTCCATTCGCCTAATTCTGGGACAACGCCTGTGAGCAATGAGCTGCGAATAATGCGTGTGTATTGGTTTTTTTCCTGTTTGTTCAGTACATCAGAATCAAGAAGATCATCAATGAACGGGTAGGTTAATCCGTAGGCGTATCCGAGTCGGATAGCCTGAGCCAAGCGCCGCGAACGTCCTTCTTTAGACAATTCCTCTTGTTCTGCGCTCATGTCCTCAATAACATGCATGACGACACCAACGATGATTTTGATAAGCTTTCGTTGCGCATGCTCAGGGTTTAATTCCTTTGGCAACTGCTTGCTGACGAATGCCAGTTTATCAAGAACCCAAATAATTGTATTTTCGATTTTTTCCTTTTGCGCCCAACGATACACTTTATCCAGCGTCATCTGTGTGGATTGTGAAGATAGTAAACGCGCCCTAGTGTCGGCGATTACAGCTTGGATGCGAGTCTGCGTCACTGGGGAGCTCAATGCCTTCCCAAGATCACGTAAATAAATGTATGAAATGCTGCGGTCAAGATACGCGTCAAGCTTTCCCGATGAATTGAGCAAGCGGATATAGTCATTGGAATTGTTTTCACCCGTCGATTTTTGTCCTTTTGCAATCCATGACAGCCAAGGAAGCGAAGATACATGTTGCTTTTTCCATAGCAATAAATCATTATTTATCCGAGCACTATATGTTTTGTTGGCAATGTGTTGTTGTAGATCAGAGAAATAGTCTGCCGCTTTTTGCTCAGCAGCTTGGAACCATTGATCTGCTTGATTGGTGAAATCAGTTTTCATGGAGTAAACTCCTTGTAAAATTAAATTATGATTCAGTACGGATCTCTTCTAAAGTATATACGTTCATAGATGACTGAGGTTTCAACAATATAAAAAGTCTTTGATGTTTTCTTGGGAGATGTAGAAAGAGCCCATTCAGTGCATAAGCTTCTCTAACCATACCTTGAATCCGATAGAAGGAAATCGGTCGGAAGGAGGAGAACATCGAGATGATTGTTACTGCGCCTAAAGACTGTATTCATAGAACGCTGTATCAAAGCGGTCAAACACACGTTGCTCACGAACCTTCTTAAACCCATTGGCCTCGTAAAACGCACAAAGCGCAGGACGATCAGCGGCACAATCTAAACGGAGAAACGCTTTGTTTTGCTTGCGTGCTTCGTTTTTGGCAAAATCAATCATACATGAAGCCAGTCCTTGGCCACTAAACTGCCGTCTTACGCATAGCTTGTGCAAAAACAATGAATCGCCTTTTGATTCATTAGGCCAAAAAAAGCGATCGATCTCTTGGAGGACAATTGTCGCAGCTGGTGTACCTTGAACAAACCCGATATACATTTCTTCAAGAGCATATTGTTTAAGGATGTGTCCTTTTGAAACATCCTCAATCGTCCACATGGCTTTGTCTTCGTCGTTAAGCCATTGCACAGCTTCTAATAATATTGAGCAGAAAATCTCTAGATTTGTATGTGTAACGCGTTCGACGGTGATGTCCATGCTCTTATGCCTCCAAAGTATAAATAAAAGTTGAACGTATACAAAGTAAACCGTATAATAAGACTAATAAAGGAGCCGTGCTGACACACGACTCCCCGCACAGTAGATCGCTTTAAGCGGTCGGCTTCGGTAGTTTGATGAGAAATAGACCACTCACCTTACCTAAGGGCGGTCTATTTCTTTTGGTTGAAGGACGCAACAATGACAACGACCAGCGTAACGAGTGCAACAACAAACGCACCAAAACTGATCATAAGCGTCAAAGCGTCTTTAACCTCCACAGGCATCCCTCCCTTCAAATGAGAGGTAGCCGACCACCCTAAAAGCCGTTCCATGTGCTTGGTTGAATTGTATCATAGAATAATGGATATGAGAGACGATTAGAACACAAATGTAATAGAAATGAATGCGAGTCTACTATACAAAACCAGCCTGTTACGAGACATCCGTAGCAGGCTGGTTTAGGTGTGAGTGAATTGAATTATTCACTAAGATTCAACTGGAGAAGAGAAGTAAGAAGAATGGCTGGTGCACTAAATCGCAAGCTTCCCTTTTGCTTCATGGAAGGGATTCCTTACTTAGGCAACTCAACCACCTTCCATATAGTAGGGCGATTTTCGCGTGGTTTACTGCGCGATCTACTCCATTCGCGGAATGATGCGGGTGTTGTCAGCGCATACCGCGGCGATTGATCTGAACGAACGACCCAAGCATCATTCCCATCCAAGCGGATTTCCTCGTGCCCATCAGGTCGGCAGAGCCCCGGGGAGCACAAGCCATCGTGCAGAAGCAGAGGCTATTCGTTTTTTCATGGCATCAGCTCACCTTCTACTGGTTTCGTTTTCGTATGTAGCGTGATTCTCTTGATTCCATGATAATTAACCTATATTGTAAAAGTTAGAACACCGAAGATTTCAGCATCAATCCCAATTCAAGAACACTTGCGAACGGAGGAACCCTTTTGCATGAAAGACTGCGCATGCTGCTGGAGCGTGATGGCCGGATCGAGCCGGATGACGTGATGTCCATACATTTCGACCGGGAGAGCTTTACGGTGGGCGAGGAGATCATCTTCCAGTTTGCCTATTTCACGATCAATATGATCCATGGCGAATACCTGGAGGTCCATGAGAATCAGGAGCTTTACGTAAACCTTTCCGATCTGTACGCCAGCGAGCTGGCTTCCCACATGGAGGAGAATGTGGAGCTGTATGTCAGGTCGTAGAAGGCTGGAACGGGGCGGTGGGCAGGTCCTACCTCCCAAATAAACAGCGGTTAATAAAGTTGGCTAATCGTTGATCTACTGCTTGACTTGTTGATTATTTGCCAGGTCACGACTTCTTGGCGGAAATAAACCGATATAAAAACGAGGTATTTTCACTGATGAGGTTCCCGGTGAAACTGATTTCATTCTCTACATGTTGATTCCCTGTTGACTCTCGGACATAGAAAATACACCGCCTAAGGTCTCAGCCTACAGGGCGGTGTATTTGTGTCCTATATCCTGTATACTCTAGCTCTGTCCTACTTTTCCCCCGTCGCCACCGGATTCTCACTGTACGAGATCCAATCGCTCCAACTACCCGCATACAGCTTCACGTTGTCAAAGCCTGCTTCTTTTAGGGCGAGTATGTTTGGACACGCGGATACACCTGAACCACAATAAACGATGATCTCCTCATGAGCAGGCAAGTTGGCGAAATGGGTTATTAGGTCGTCCGCTGATTTCCATTGCTCCGTGCCATCATTTAATACGTCTTTCCAAAACAAATTGATGGCTCCTGGGATGTGCCCTGCTACAGGATCAATCGGTTCTTCTATCCCGAGATAACGGTTGCTCTCTCGTGAGTCGACGAGCAACGTTCGTTCTTCGGTGAGCCGATTTTTCACCTCGATCATGCTGACAAGCTCGTCTGTTCTAGGCTGAGGTGTAAAGGTTCGTTTCTCAGGGGTCGTGACCTGTGTTGTCGTCTCAAAATCTTCCTCAACCCACGCTTGATACCCACCGTCTAATACATACACTTCAGGATGACCTAGATAATGAAGCAACCACCAAAAACGTGAGGCCATGGCACCGCCTTGGGCATCATAAGCAACGACGGTTTTCGTAGAATCAATGCCCCAACGGCCAAATAAGGTAGCCAGCTGTTCTTCAGGAGGTAGGGGGTGCCGCCCTCCATGAATCTGTTTTGGGGATGACAAATCTTTGTCAAGGTCCGCATAGACCGCTCCAGGGATATGCCCTTCAAGGTAGGCGTTTCTTCCATACGTGGAGTCTTGTAAAGAAAAACGGCAATCGACAACAACGACATTTTCAGCAGGGTCATGAAGCTTTCCATACAACCATGCAACGTCCACTACGTAAGCCATCTTAGTTCGCCCCTTTCAATATCATTTATTCTAGTGTACCAAAAATATCAACCGACGAGAGACGGATTAGCCTCAATCCTTCATGTAGGGAATGACCTTTCTTCGTTCGTTATAGGTCTTTTTCCATAAGAGTGTTCCGCAGAAAAACACGACCATTGCCACTCAATTCGCTGGTGCTTTCCCCGTAAACTAGAAGAGGGTAGGAGAGTGAGTGGAATGAGACGAATTGCTTTAGTTCTAGTTTTAGGTGGCGTGCTTGCAGCCTATGTGACGGGTGCATTTGATATTGTTGAAAAAGAATTGTCTGCTTTTATCGATGTAGACACATCGGATAATCAAGTAGAGCTCCCGGCTATATTTGCCTGGCTCGGCTTTGGAGGATCTAGCAAAAGTTTTCCAGCAGGCACCAGCAATGAAAATGGAAAGCCGCGTGTCGTCTTTTTCGATGTTGGTCAAGGCGACGCAAGTCTTATACAAACTGCAAATGCCAATGTGTTAATTGACACAGGAAATCAAGCGAGCATTGTCCAAGATTTAAAGGATCACGACGTGGAAAAACTGGATGCTTTAGTATTAACTCACCCACATGATGACCATATTCGTTATGCTGATAAAATCATTGAAGAATTTGATCCAAAGCACATCATTACCAATGGTGTTTACAATGGGACAAAAAATGAAGATCGTTTTCTTGATGCAATGGAAGAGAAACAAAAGGTGCTTGATGTCCCAAAGCCAGGCGAGATTTTCTCTATTGATGACATTGCCCTTCATTTTTACGGACCTGTCCAAGTTACCGGTGACACAAACAATGATTCGCTCGTCTTCAAAGCAGAAGTGGATGGTGTAGATGTGTTGTTTACAGGAGATGCAGAAATCGATGGTGAGGCAGCCGTTGCGCCATCTTTAGAGCCTGTTGATGTGTATCATGTTGGGCATCATGGCTCGAAAACGTCGAGTAGTCCAGCACTGTTAGATGCAATCAACCCAAAAATTGCGATATACTCGGCAAAAAAGGACAACAAGTACGGACACCCTCATAAAGAAGTGATTGATCGTTTAAAGGCAAAAAGCGTTAAGGTCTACGGAACCGATAAGCATGGGACGATATACTTGAACATTCGTAACGGAAAGCCCACAATAATGACAACAAAGGGGAACGTCAAGCAGATTGATTTGCCTGCTTGGCTTGGGGTATGCTCGGAAGAACTGACGGAAGAAGAGATTGCGGAAATGGAGGAAGCCGTCGCAGACGTTGGGAATGAACGTATAAAGGAAGTAATGGAACGACGGCCTATTGAATCCATCGAAGAGCTGCAGAACATAGACGCTAACGGCGTAAATAAAATTACCGAGATCATTAAAAAACTTAACTCATGCCTTGAGAGAGAGGAGAATAACGAATGAGCTGGGGAGTTATTGACCGAATTGAGGATGGCTATGTCACGGTACTTGTAGGGGAGGATGCGATTTCCTATGACATTCCTGTTGAAAAGGCACCAAAAAAACTCAAAGACGGCATGCGTTGTCATGTCACAATTGAAAATAATGAAATCGTGCTGCTTGTGCCAGACATTAGAGCAACGATAGATGCAAAAAAGCGTGGACAGGAACGGATGGATCGTTTAAGGAGAAAAGAGTAATTCTACATAAAAAAGAGTGAACCAATGCGTTATCGGTTCACTCTTTTTTGATATGAAAAATGCAAACCTAGAGGCAATCACATCAAGGATGTAGTACGTATACCCCCCCAGATTTTATCGCAAATTCGATTTTGTCAGACGACGTTTTTGTTGCTGGTATCCCTTTCCCGTCCTGGTAAACGCCAGTGACATCAGCAGAACGGACGACGGCATACCCATCATGATCGGTTTGCAGGGTCGCCTCAACGAGCACGCCATTTTCCCAGGAAATATCGATGGTGATCCCTCCACGGGCACGAATCCCTTTCACGTAACCCCTTTTCCATGCTTTGGGCAATGCCGGTAAAAGATGAATTTCTTTATTTTGGCTTTGCAAAAGCATTTCTGCAATCCCAGCCGTTCCACCGAAATTGCCATCGATTTGGAATGGTGGGTGATCATCAAGCAAGCTTGGTAACGTTGATTTTTGTAGGAGTGCCTGCACATTTTGATACGCTTTTTCGCTATCATGCAGTCGCGCCCAGAAATTAATAATCCAGGCACGGCTCCAGCCTGTATGACCACCACCGGATGCTAAGCGCCGTTCCAGCGTCACTCGGGCCGCCTCAGCGAGCTCTGGAGTTTTAAGCGGTGTAATCGCAGAACCAGGGTGCAAGGCAAACAAATGCGAAATATGGCGATGACCAGGTTCTTTTTCTTCATAATCCTCGACCCATTCCATGATTTGCCCGTGCTTGCCAATCGAGGTTGGCGGCAGTTTTGCTAATGTCTCAGCAATTTCATCTAAAATCGCATCTTTCGCTTTTAAGATCTTTCCAGCCGAGAGACATGCCGTAAAGAGTTCATGTAATATTTGCGAATCCATAGTTGGCCCATAGCACAGCACACCAGATTCGCCATTTGGCAGGATAAATGTATTCTCAGGAGAAACAGACGGGCATGTGACGAGATACCCTTCAGGTGATTCGACAAGGAAATCAATAAAAAAGAGCGCCGCATCCTTCATTGTGTGAAAAGCTTTCTCCAAAAAGGTACGATCTTGTGTGAATTGATAGTGCTCCCACAAATGAAGACAAAGCCATGCGGAGCTCATTGGCCAGTACGATGCAGGCAGATACGTATCCTGAGGAGCTGTATCTGCCCATATGTCCGTGTTGTGGTGAGACGTAAATCCTCGTGCCCCGTACATTTTTCTTGCGGTAATTCGGCCAGGTGTGCGCATGCGCTCCAGATGTTCAAACAAAGGAAGATGACATTCTGGCAAATGACAAGTTTCGGCAAGCCAATAGTTCATTTGCGTATTAATATTGACGGTGAATTTGCTCCCCCATGGCGGGAGGAATTCCTTGTTCCAAATCCCTTGCAAGTTTGCTGGCAGTGAGCCAGGTCGACTCGAAGAGATTAACAAGTATCGCCCAAATTGAAAATACAAGGCTGTAAGCTCATGATCCTCATGTCCAGCTTTTACACGTGCCAAACGTTCTTCAGTGTCCAATCCTTGTAAATCTCCTAGACTTTCACCGAACTGTAAATCAACACGCGAATACAACGCTTGATAATCTGCTTTGTGACGCTGGTAGAGCATTTCTCCATCAAAATGAGAAGCTTCATATAGTGTTTGCAAACAAGCTTCAATTGGAATCGCATGACGAAAGCTTGTGCCAGCCGATAAAAGCAGCACCGCGCTATCTGCCCCCGTTACGATGGCATATTCACCGATCAGCTCAAGCGTCCCGCCTTCAGGAACCAGCTGCAAGGCCATGGCATAGTTACAGCCATGCGCGCCACCAGCATTGCCTTCCATGACAATCATGTCGTCACTTTCTTGACGGACACGATCCACATAGCGCCATTGTTGACGATCCAATTTTGTTTTAAAGGTGAGCGCACCTGGTGTAGTTGCCGTTAACCGAATGGCAAGCACTTGATCTGTGTAGCTCGAGAAGATCTCTCTTTTAAAAGTAGTGTCACCTACATTAAATTGAACTCTCGCTACACCATCTACTAAATCAAGCTCTCTTGTATAGTCACTCACGTTTCCTTCAGGTAAAGAGTAGTAAATGTCCAAGTCACCGAGTGGCACATAATGGCGTTGTGCTTCAGGTAAACCAGACAACGCCATTGACGCTAGTTCTTCTGCTTTTGATAGTTCACCGTTAAAAATACGGCGACGGATTTCAGGCAAATGGGTCAGTGCATCAGGATTATTGCGATCTCGAGGACCACCATGCCAAAGAGAGTCTTCATTCAGCTGAATATGTTCATGTGCTGCCTCGCCAAAGACCATTCCTCCAAGTCGACCATTCCCTATAGGCAATGCCTCATTCCAATTCTTTGCATGGTGCTTGTACCATAGTTTGGTTGTTCTCACGGGTTCACCTCATCGTTATGTATTGGTGGGTTGAGTTGATCTATTAATTTCATATAATACAGTGTAGCATAAAAAAAACAACAGTTATAAATAGTTCGAATACGGAAGGTTATTCAATAAGAAAATTTTGATTTGTGTTGGAGATAGTTATTTTTATTTTGATTTATTTTTGATTAGTTGGTAAATTTAAAGAATAAGCTTTAATTAGAGAGAAAGGGAGGGTTCAATATGGCTGTTCATCTAATCAAGCAATTGCAAATCAGAAAAAAAAGACGCTATTACCGGAAAAGTCTTAGTTGGCTCTTGTTTGTGGCTAGTATTCCTGGGCTCATTACCGGCATTAGCTTGTATCTACTTGCTACTGGTAGCCTTGAATCCCAGCTCCTTTCCCAGCATCATAATCAGATTCAAAAACAAGCCAAAACAATTGATGATCAACTGAGCTCTTTGGAGAACAGTATAGGGCATTGGTCGTTCCAACCGAATTTTGGACAAGATTTGTCAGGGGTCGATCTTTCTTCAGAATTTCAAACAGCCTGGGATCTAAGCAAATCGCTCGTTATTGTTCAAGGATCACATCCCTTAATAAGAAAAGTTGAATTGTACATAGATCATACTTCCCAAGGTCCAGTTGTGTTTAGTCCTGGCGTGTTTTCGGTGGAAGAGAAGTCTCTTCAAGAGGCCTTCAATGCGCTAATGGACCGACCGCAGCACGTGTTTTGGCAGCATTGGGACAAAGTAAATGCGAACTATAGTTATGAAGGAATGATCTTTGTACATAAAGCACCTGGGAACAGCTTAAGCCCATATGGTGCGTTAATTGTTCGAATTGATGAAGAAAGGTTGTCGTCGATGCTTCAAGGATTCACATCATTAGAAGGCGGAATCTCTTTGCTGCTCAATGAGAATAATGAACTAATTTCAGAGGCATCAGAGGGGCAAAACAATGAGATGGAGCAATGGCTTGTGGATAAGGTGGCAAGCCAACCAGAACAGAACGGCTCGTTCAGTATGGATTGGCAGGGTACTTCCTACAGTGTGTCGTATGGCCAAATGAACCGTACACATTCAGATTGGAGATATATTTCTGCCGCTCCGATGAGTGCCATCACGTCTCCTGTAATTAAGGCGTCAAATATTATTCTTTGGATTAGTGTAGCCGGCTTCTTGGTCGCCATCGTTTTGTCGTTGCTTGCATCAAGACGGATCTATTCGCCAATTGAACGTTTAGTTGAGTCGGTCGGGAAAGGGTTTCATCAAGAAGATGGAGATCGGGATATAGATGAGTTCCAGCTCATTGAAAAAAGGTGGGAAAATCTCACGGGGGAGAGCCAGTCCTTGCAGCACCGTCTTGAGGAGCATCTTCCACAAGTGAAGGAAGGGTTTCTATACCGTCTCCTCCATGGACAGTATGATGCGTATGAGCTTAATGATCTTGAAGAGCAGATGCAAACCTTTGGTTGGGAGATGGGTGAGCGCACACTACAATTTTTCTATGTCCATTTAACGGGAAGTTATACTGAGGCACAGCCATTCTCAGACGAAGATGATACCCTCATTCTTTTCGCGGCGACAAACATCGTTCGTGAGTTTGCTGAGGAGATCTTTGAACAGTCTATTTCTTTAAATGTACATAACATGTCTGTTGGAGTGCTCGTTTTTTCGTCAAGTCAAGGTTCTTTAAAAGCGGACATCGAACGATTTTCAGCAAAGATAACGGAGGCCATCAATCAATTGCTTTTTAGACAAGTCACCCTTGTCGTATCATCTGAAATTCCTAATGTGAAAGCAATCTCAACTGCATATTCTAAAACAGTTGAGACGGTGAGTTATCGAAACATTGTTGAAAAAAATCAAGTCATTTATTTAGAAAATGTTCAGTCAAATGACGAAGCAACTGATTTTGTTTACCCACTCGCCCTTGAAAAGGAGATTATCCAAGCCATGCGTACAGGACAAGAAGGTCAAGTACTTTCCCTAGTGAAACGGTTCATGACAATCGTGTCTACACAGTATCAAAAAGAATATATCGTCCAGCAATACATGCTTCAGTTATTAGGAGCCATGCAACAGCAAATCGTTTCATCATCGGTATTGCCTCACTGGCTTTTACAGTCGAAAACAATATTTGAACGCTTTATGGATGTACGAGGCTTGGACGAAATGGTGTCTTGGGTACACGCAGAAGTCATTGTTCCTTACACGACAGAAATGCAAAAAAAGACAAATGATCATCATAAGAAAATGTCAGAAGACGTTGTCTCTTATTTGCAGGAGCACTATACAGAGGATGTGTCTTTGGACTTTTGTGCAGAGATGATCGGAACAAGCCCGTACACCCTTAGTAAAGCGTTTAAGGCGACCATGGGCGTCAACTTTGTCGAGTATGTCACAGACTTGCGAATCAATCACGCCAAAAAAATGCTACAGCAGACAGACCGGTCCATTCGGTTTATTTCTAACGAAGTAGGCTATCAACAGAGTTATTTCAATCGCATATTTAAAAAAGTCGAAGGGATGACGCCAGGAGAGTACAGGAAGAAGAAGTTTCACAAGTAGTCCAAACCGGCAAAAAAGTGCAAGGTAGTAAAAATAAACTCAACATGTATGCGCTTTCATAAAGCAAAAATGTATGATTGCTTGATTCATCGTTTCTTCATATGCTAGAAATCACAATTAGCCATGGTGGCTAGTTTAAAAGTGCTTCATAGCAATTGAAGGGAGAGAGATGAATGGGGAAAGGTTCTCTAAAAGTAGCGCGTGATCACACTGAGACGTTGCCGATAACCGCACCAAAAGTCCATTGGATGACGCGCTTTTCAAGAGATCGTTGGCTTTATGTATTGTTGCTTCCTGGCGTGCTTTATTTCTTAATATTTAAATATTGGCCGATGTGGGGTGTGTTAATCTCTTTTCAAAACTACCAGCCCTTCCTAGGGTTCTGGCAAAGTGAATGGGTCGGTTTTGAGCATTTTCAAGCATTTTTTCAAAATCCCGATTTCTTTCGTTTATTCCGAAATACGCTAATGCTCGCTCTGTACGATTTAATCTTTTTCTTTCCAGCTCCGATCATTTTGGCATTACTTCTTAATGAAATCAGACTATCCTTTTACAAGCGGTTCGTGCAAACGCTCGTTTACGTGCCACACTTTATCTCTATGGTTATCGTGGCAAGTATCACCTATATCCTGTTAACGACACAAGGTGGTGGCTTAAACAATCTAATCGCATCATGGACAGGAGAAAAAATTGATTTCCTCTCCAGTGAAGATTGGTTCAGGCCGCTCATCATTTTGCAAATTATGTGGAAAGAGACAGGCTGGGGAACCATTATCTTTTTGGCAGCTCTCGCAGGTGTAGATGTAGAGCAATATGAGGCAGCAATCATGGATGGAGCGGGTCGTTTTCGCCGAATGTGGCATATCACTTTGCCTGCCATCAGTGGAGTTATTGCAATCTTATTAATCTTAAGACTCGGAAGCTTCATGGACAATGGATTTGAACAAATCTTTCTAATGAAAAACTCTCTAAATAGTGATGTTGCAGACGTATTTGATACGTATGTGTATGAGATGGGGATAACCATGGGTAGCTTTAGCTATAGTACAGCCGTCGGTTTATTTAAAGCGGTGATTGGTATTGTTCTCGTATTAGGAAGTAACTATATTGTGAAGCGCATGGGTCAGCCAGGTCTTTATTAGGAGGGAAGAGATGAGCAAGCACTATAATTCAACATCCGGTCGTGTATTTGATGTATTTAATTACATTTTTCTTGGGTTATTTTCAATTGTGACCATCCTGCCATTTGTTTATATTTTTGGTGGCTCATTTGCTACAGAAGCAGAATTGACCGCACGTCCCTTTTTCCTCATCCCTAGAGAGTTTTCCTTAAGTGCGTATCAGTACATTTTCTCATCTGATACAATCTTTCGAAGCATTGGTGTTTCAATGTTTGTAACGGTGGCAGGCACAATCGTCAACCTTTTGTTTACGGTAACCATGGCCTATGCCCTTTCTAGAAGAAATTTGATGGGACGCAACCTGATCATGAATCTCGTCATTTTCTCCATGCTTTTTGGTGGGGGGATGATTCCCACGTTTCTCGTTGTAAAAGATTTGGGGATGTTAGATACGTATTGGGCGTTGATCTTACCTGGAGCCATCAGTGCATTTAATCTGATCATTGTCAAAAACTTCTTCCAATCACTTCCTCCTGGACTTGAGGAAGCTGCTCGAATTGACGGCTGTAACGATATGGGAGTGCTTTGGCGAATTGTTTTGCCTTTATCAAAGCCAGTTCTAGCAACCTTTGGTCTATTTTATGCTGTTGGTCATTGGAACAATTTCTTTTCGGCGTTACTTTATATTAACGATTCCACGATGTGGCCCCTGCAGGTTATGCTTCGGGAGATCGTCATGCTCTCTCAGGCAACCGTCGGGGATATGAGTGCTCTCAATGACCAATTTATAAAGCCACCAGAACAAGCAGTAAAAATGGCAGTTATTGTTGTAGGCACAGTTCCAATTCTACTTGTGTATCCATTTTTGCAAAAACACTTTGCAAAAGGTGTTCTGCTAGGTTCTGTGAAAGGTTAGAACCTGCAATATAGTATGGGGGGAAGTGCATAGATGAAAAAGGTTAAGAAAAAAATGATGGTCGCTATGGCAGGAATGCTTTTAGCGACAACCGCATGTTCATCGGGGAATGAGCAAGCGACTGGCAGTGAATCCGCAGATAACAAGAGATTCAGTCTTGATATTATGCTGCCTGCTTTCAAAACAGAGCTCCCAGATAGCTCAAGCCGGGTCATCCAAAAACTTGAGGAAGAAACGGATACAAATGTTGACATCATTTGGGTGCCAGATAGCTCTTACAATGACAAATTCAATATTACTCTTGCCTCTGGAACTTTACCAACAATTCTGGTCGCCGATCCTAAAATGCCTAGTTTTGTAAATGCCGCAAGAAACGGAGCATTCTGGGATTTAACGCCTTATCTTGAGAATTATCCGAACCTATCACAAATGAATGAAACGATTAAGCGTAATGCCTCTATTGATGGCAAAACCTATGGGATTTATAGGGCGAGGCCGTTAGGACGCATGGGAGTGACCGCTCGATCTGATTGGATGGAAAACGTTGACCTTGATCAGCCAAAGACCATTGAAGAGTTTTATGAACTTTTGAAAGCCTTTACAAACGATGATCCAGATCAGAATGGCAAAGACGACACGTATGGGCTCGTCATGACCAAATACAGCGGCCCGTGGGATATTATGCAAGTATGGTTCGGAGCACCAAATAAGTGGGGGGAAAATGATGAAGGAAAGCTGATGCCTACCCACACCTTCCCAGAGTATTTGGAAGCTTTGAATTTCTTTAAAAAGCTCTATGATGAAGGTCTCATCAATTCGGATTTTGCTGTGCGGGACTCCGCCATCTGGACGGATGATATTGTGAATGATAAAGCTGGGGTTATCGTTGATGTTGCTGACCATGCATCCCGAATAGAAGAGCAACTTATCGAAAAGGATGCAGAGAACCCTGGCACAGTTGATGTTTTTCAGGCACCAGCAGGACCAAAGGGGCAACTCTCCTATCCGACCTCGGGGTATTCCAAAATTCTTGCGATCTCTAAGGAAAAAGTGGGGACAGAAGAAGAGCTTGATAAAGTATTAACCTTCCTTGATCAACTGAATAACCCAGAGATCGGGAATTTAATTACAAGTGGTATTGAAGGTGTACATTACGAAAACATGGGTGATTACATTGAACCTACAGATGATCCAGCTTTACAGGCAGAGAAAGAGGGCCTAAATCAACTGTCAATGTCCATTGTTGATAAGGATCTTTTGAATGTTAAACAGACCGAAGTACGCAAGAAAGTTGACGAAGTTATGAAGGCGAACGAAGATACTATCGTTCCAAATCCAGCAGAACCTCTCATTTCTGATGAGTACGCAAAAAATGGTGCCCAGCTTGACAAGATCATTGAAGAAGCAAGAATCAAGTATATTGTAGGACAAATTGATGAGGCGCAGCTCCAAGCTGAACTGGATCGCTGGATGGAAAGTGGCGGTGAGGTTTACATCAATGAAATAAATCAACTGTATGACGAATTAGAAAGCGTTCAATAAAACAACTCCAGGATACGGATGATGTCAGGTTCTGTGAAAGGCTAGAACCTGACAATATAATAAAAGGGGGAAGTTGTATACATGAACCAGATAAAGAAAAAAATGATGATTGCGATGGTGGGAATGCTTTTTGCGACAACTGCATGCTCGTCAGGTAGTGGGACGTCAGCGAGCGGTGAAACGGGAGAAGATGGGCGTTATACAGTAGAAATTATGCTGCCGGCGTTTAGCACAGAAATTCCTGACGATTCAAGTCCAATCATTCAAAAAATGGAAGAAGAGACCAACACAAATGTTGATTTTAGTTGGGTACCGAACAGTTCTTACCCTGATAAATTCAACATAACCCTCGCCTCTGGCAGTCTGCCATCTATCATTGTTGCTGGACCTAAACAGCCGAGTTTTGTGAATGCCGCAAGAAGCGGAGCATTCTGGGATTTAACGCCTTATCTTGAGAATTATCCGAACCTATCACAAATGAATGAAACGATAAAACACAATGCCTCGATTGATGGCAAGTCATATGGCGTTTATAGGTCTAGGACGTTAGGACGCATGGGGGTGACTGTTCGATCCGATTGGATGGAAAACGTTGGTCTTGATCAGCCTAAAACCATTGATGAATTTTATGAATTATTGAAAGCCTTTACAAACGATGATCCTGATCAAAATGGTCAAGATGACACGTATGGGCTCGTGATGACGAAATACGGCGGTCCTTGGGATATTATGCAGGTCTGGTTTGGAGCGCCAAACAAATGGGGCGAAAATGATGAAGGAAAGCTGATGCCTACCCACACCTTTCCAGAATATATGGATGCTTTAAATTTCTTTAGAAAGATTTATGCTGAGGGGCTTGTCAATTCCGATTTTGCGGTACGCGACCCAGCAATTTGGACAGATGATGTGGTGAATGGAAAAGGCGGCGTTATTGTAGATGTTGCTGACCAGGCACAGAGAATAGAAGAACAGCTTATTGAAAAAAATCCTGAGAATCCTGGCACAGTGGCTGTTTTCCAGGCACCAGCTGGACCAGAAGGCCAGCGTTCACTTCCAACTTCAGGATATAGCAGTATTCTTGCCATTTCCAAAGAAAAAGTGAAGACAGAGGAAGAGCTAGATAAAGTATTAACGTTTCTAGATAAGCTTAATAATGCAGATATGGAAAATTTACTCACATTCGGTATTGAGGGTGTTCATTACGAAGACAAAGGGGAGTTCATTGTTCCTACAGAAGATCAGACCTTATTGGCTGAGACAAATGGCTTGAATCAGCTTCTTATGTTTATTACAGATAATGAGAATGAAACATTGAATGTAGAGCAAACCGAAGTACGTAAGAAAGTTGAAGCAATTCAAAAAGCAAATGTAGACATTGTCGTGCCAAACCCTGCTGAGCCTTTCATATCTGATGAATATGCAAAAAATGGTGCCCAGCTTGACAAAATCATTGAAGAAGCAAGAGTTAAGTATATTGTTGGCCAAATTGATGAGGCGCAGCATCAAGCTGAACTGGATCGCTGGATGGATAGTGGCGGTGAAGCTTACATTAGTGAAATTAATGCGCTTTCTGATGAAGTGGAAAATGCACAATAGACTAAATAAGGATACGGTTTTATCCGTATCCTTATTTACCCTTGATTGAATGTATAGGTGGTTAATGGAAAAATTGGTCTCCTATTTGTTTGTAGATGTTCTTTAATGACGACTCGATAGGGTGAATAATGTTATTAAAAATTAGAATTTTATGCGAATTCTGGAGGTAATGATAATGAATAAGAGCTTCAACTACGGGAGAGCTTTAATCGTTGCAACGACACTTACCTTGTCAGTTGCTTGTAGTTCTGAGTCTGCACAAAACACAACTGAAGATGGAAGCAATCCAATTGAGGTGATGCTGCCTGGCCACAGCACCGATTTGCCACAGGATGATAGTCCGGTTCTCGTAGCTTTGGAGGAAGAAACAGGTCGTGACGTCACATTAAATTGGGTGCCGAGCACGTCCTATGACGATAAATTCAATATCATGTTGGCTTCTGGAGAGTTGCCTACATTGCTCGTCATTCCGTCAAAAACACCTAGTTTCGTAAACGCTGCAAGAAGCGGTGCGTTTTGGGATCTAACCCCATATCTAGATGAGTATCCTAGCTTGTCTCAAATGAATGAAACAATCAAAACCAATGCCTCGATTGATGGAAAAACGTATGGGATTTATCGGGGAAGAGCACTTGGAAGGAATGGCGTTACCATTCGTCAGGATTGGCTTGACAACCTTGGCTTATCTCAGCCTGAAACCGTTGATGAGTTCATCGAAGTTTTAAGAGCCTTTACAAATGACGATCCAGATGGAAATGGGCAAGACGATACGTATGGATTTGTCACCTCAAAAGGTGCTGGCTCATTTATCACAATGCAAACGTGGATGGGGCTCCCGAACGAATGGGGAGAGACGGATGAAGGGAAGCTTATGCCAACGCACACATTTCCTGAGTATGTTGATGTGTTGACGACATTTAGAGAGATGTATGCAGACGGACTTGTAAATACCGACTTTGCCGTAAAAGATGGAGCATCAAGTCCTGACGAGGTGATCAATGGAAAGGCAGGAGTGCTCATTGGCGTAGCTGACCATGCGCAACGAGTCCAGGAAGCGATTATTGAGCAAGGCGGAGAAGGGATTGTTGATGCGATGCAACCCCCGGCTGGCCCTAAAGGACAACGAGCGGTCCCAACGTCCGGATACAATGGTCTGATCGCCATATCCAAAAAAGCAGTTCCAACAGAAGAGGATTTAAAAGGGGTTCTAACATTTCTAGATCAAGTCAATTCGGAAAAGATACAGAATTTACTAGATTTTGGGTTAGAAGGGCGTCATTATGAAAAAGAAGCAGACTACCTCGTCCGTACGGAAGATACTGCGCTGCTTGCTGAAATGAATAGTTTAAATCAGTTGCTCATGTATATTCCGAGACTAGATCGGATTACAGTGGAACAAACCCCTATTCGTCAAAAAGTTGCGGATGTACAAAAAGCGAATGAAGAAATTATCGTGGCAAACCCAGCCGAACCTCTTATTTCGGACGAATACGCTAAAAATGGTGCACAGTTAGATAAAATCGTTGATGAATCAAGAATCAAATACATTGTTGGGCAGATCGACAAAAATCAATTGAATGCAGAATTAGAGCGGTGGATGAAGGTTGGAGGTGAAGAATATATTAAAGAAATAAATGAGCTATACAGCCAAGGAAATTAATTTTTCCCATCAACCTTCTCCATTTTTGCACAATATACGTCACGACCATTTTCTAAAGCCACGAATACAGCAATAGAGCCCACTTGCTATAAACAATTTGTTGCAAAAAAATCTCATAGCATGTGAACGTAAGCTATGATTTACTATTGTTGATAGCGCTTACAAACATCTTGAGAATCCGACCTCATGTAAACGAATCCTGGAGGAGGAAGATTGATGGCAAAAGCTAAATGGCGGCATTGGTTGACCGCTGGAATTGTGGCAACGGTACTTGGAGGAACACCTGGGGTAGGGCATTGGTTTGGTGAACAGTCTTCTGCACAAGCAGCACCTAAACGGCAAATGGAGGCATTGGATCGAGGTGTTGTGGCTGTCCCAATAGAGGATGGGATGTTAATCAGCTGGCGACTGCTCGGAACAGACCGAAAATCGATTGGCTTTCATGTGTTCAGAAATGGTGAGCAATTGACGGACAAGCCAATTAAGTCGTCGACAAACCTTGTTGATCCAGAAGGAACATCATCAGATTCGTATGAGGTTGTTGTTTCGAATGGGAAGGGCAAGGGCAAAGGAGCTGCTAATGGCGAGCAGGCACTTGTGCTAAACGAGCAATACCTTGATGTGTCGATTGACAAGCCTGCCGATTGGACAGGGCCAAATGGCGATACACATGAATACACAGCCAATGATGCGAGCATTGGCGATCTTGATGGTGACGGACACTATGAACTTGTGTTGAAATGGGATGCGAATGGAAAGGACAATTCTCATTCAGGCTTTACAGGTCCTGTTTTTATGGATGCCTATGAACTTGATGGCACAAAGCTATGGAGAATCAATCTAGGGACCAACATTAGAGCAGGAGCACATTACACACAGTTTATGGTATACGATCTTGACGGCGATGGTCGTTCTGAGGTTGCTATGAAAACAGCAGACGGAACAATTGATGGCATCGGTCAGGTCATTGGCGATCCTAACGCGGATTATCGAAATGACAGTGGCTATGTCCTTGAAGGCGATGAGTTTTTAACGGTTTTCGATGGAGAATCTGGCGCAGCCCTTGATACGATCGCCTATGAACCACCACGTGGAAACGTTTCTTCTTGGGGAGATAATTATGGCAACCGCGTGGACCGCTTTTTAGCTGCTGTCGCTTATCTTGACGGCAAACGTCCTAGCCTTGTGATGGCAAGGGGATACTACACGAGAACGGTATTAGTCGCTTATAATTTCCGAGATGGGCACTTGGATAAACAATGGACGTTTGACAGCGATGAGCGAGGAGAGCAATACGAAGGGCAAGGCTTTCATAACTTGAGTGTCGGTGATGTGGATGGCGATCACAAAGATGAAATTGTCTTCGGCGCCATGACGATCGATCATGATGGTGATCCATTGTACAATACGAAAGCGGGTCATGGGGATGCAATGCATCTAGGGGATCTAGTTCCAAACCGCAAGGGTCTTGAAGTGTTTACTGTTCATGAAAACCGTCCTAACGATACCGGCGTAGCATTGCGAGACGCAAAAGA
Source organism: Aureibacillus halotolerans (assembly GCF_004363045.1). Lineage (NCBI taxonomy): Bacteria > Bacillati > Bacillota > Bacilli > Caryophanales > Bacillaceae > Aureibacillus > Aureibacillus halotolerans. The sequence goes on along the minus strand of NZ_SNYJ01000001.1, from coordinate 296,510 downwards.
TGGCGAATTGATTTGGGCTGTTCCAACGACGACAGATATTGGACGTGGACTTGCGGCCGACATTGATCCTGCATACCCTGGAGCGGAGATGTGGTCAAGCAGTGATATAGGGAAGCTTTGGAGCGCATCTGGCGAAGTGATCTCTGACCAACATCCTGCGATTAACTTTGCCATCTGGTGGGACGGCGATCCATTAAGAGAAATCCTTGACCATAATTGGAAGGAACCACATGGTGTAGGGAGAATTGATAAATGGAATCCAGACACACAAAGTGCTGAAACCTTATTAACGGCCACAGGAACTTATTCAAACAACTGGACAAAAGGGAACCCTGCGTTGCAAGCGGACTTATGGGGAGATTGGCGCGAAGAGGCCATTTGGCGAACAGAGGATTCAACTGCGCTCCGAATCTATACGACGCCTTATGAAACAGATTTACGCATGACGACACTAATGCACGATCCACTTTATCGTTTAGGGGTCGCTTGGCAAAATGTAGCGTACAATCAGCCTCCGCATACAAGCTTTTTTATCGGAGCGGACATGGATACGCCACCAAAATCAAACATTTACACGGTTCCAAGGTAAGGATTGAGCGGAGGATTTACAAATGAAAAGCAGGAGGTCTTCGTCTTCTAATGGATGTAGCAAACAAAAGGCTTTTTCTAGCATCAGATTCCACGGTTCACGACTATGGAGAGGACTCTTTAAAACGAGGTTGGGGAGAATTTTTGGCTGAGTTTATCCCCGCCAGTGCTGAAGTGTATAACCACGCGATGAGTGGCAGAAGTTCAAAAACCTACATTGAAGAAGGTCGATTGGACGCCATAGCAAAACAACTGCAAACCGGGGACTTGTTGCTGATCCAAATGGGGCATAACGATTCAACGAAGTCAAAGCCAGAGCGGTATACAGATCCTGAAGGCAGCTATCGCTTTTACATCAAGCAGTATATTTCCGCAGCTAAGCAACATGGGGCGATACCCATTCTAGTTACACCAGTGGCAAGGTTGCAATTCGAGGATGGAGAGTTTCGCAACAGTCACACCCCATATTGCAATGCGTTGAAAGACATTGCTCATGAGGAGAACGTTCTTCTCATTGATTTGACATCTCTCAGTCTAGCTCGTCTGAAGGACGTCGGTTATGAAGAGGCAGAGAAGTGGTATTTGGTGTCTATTTTAGGTGAGGACTACACGCATTTTACAAAAGCAGGGGCACGTGAAATGGCAAGGATTGTCGGGAACGCGTTATTGAGTTTAACTCTTTTAGAAAGCCAGGGAGTACACATCAAATAAAAATAGAGTTTGCGACCACGTTTGTCAGTAGCCTTCCACCCCCTTTTTTAACCCGATTATGGTAGACTGAAGAAATGAAAAAGGGGGCGGCAGCTTGGGAAAGATGGATGAAGCAATTATAGTAGTGCCAAGGCAACAGCTGTTTAAAGATACGATCTTTCATGGCTTGTGTCAGGAGAAGCAGCAAATAGAAAATGTGATGCAGCAAATGGAGGCGCATTACACAACAATGCGACGGGGAGATGCTGAAGAGAATGAAGCGTATAAGCAGCCGATTCCATACGTTGTTGTCCGACGAGGTCAAGCTTATTTTGTGTATGAGCGACTCTCAGCTGGTGGAGAAGAGCGGCTGCACAACAAGCTTTCTTTGGGCGTAGGTGGTCATCAAAACCCGTGCGACCAAGAGGACTTCACTGCTATTCTACAAGAAAATTTGCTCCGTGAGTTAGAGGAAGAGCTTACTTTTGATCGTTCTCAGCCTTTTACGTTGACACCGGTAGGGTTGATCAACGATGACAACGATGCGGTGGGACGAGTACATGTAGGCATCCTGCTAATTTTGGATGTGGAGCCTGAGACAAATATTCAGGTTCGCGAAACGGATGTGTTAAAGGGCTCTTGGCAGAAAGCTGATGAGCTAAACCAACAGTATGACCGTTTTGAAAGCTGGTCACAGTTTGTGATTGATACGCTTTAAGCATAGCTGTATTAGAAAGACTGTAAGTTCGTCATTAGTTGACGTGCTTACAGTTTTTTTGTTGGAAACAGAACGATGTTAAAGCGAAAATGAATGAAACGTTTAATTGGAAAAAGCGAGCCGATATCGAATCAAAGCGAGCCCGAAATGTCCAAAAGCGAGCCGGAAATGCAGGGAAGCGAGCCCAAAGTAAGGTGAAGCGAGCCCAAGTAGAAAAAGCGAGCCGATATCGGATCAAAGCGAGCCCGAAATGTCCAAAAGCGAGCCGAAAATGCAGGAAAGCGAGCCCAAAGTAAGGTGAAGCGAGCCCCAGTAGAAAAAGCGAGCTCTACCGGGCCCATTTGGTAAAGTAAGTCACCATTTCTCTGATGGAATGATTTATCCAATGTTGGTATGGTTCTGTTTTCTATTGTGCCCCATAAGTAACAAATACTATTGACACCGCATATTTTATTGTTGTATGGTTAGTTACATAAGTAATTAACCAGTTATGCAAAGGAGAAGAGGTGACATATGAGTTCATTAATTGAAGATGGTCGGCCCATTTTTATTCAAATTGCGGAACGAATTGAAACAGATATTATTGAGGAACGTCTGCCAGAAGAGTCACAGGTCCCTTCCACGAATCAATTTGCCGCCTTTTACAAAATAAATCCAGCGACAGCTGCCAAAGGAGTGAATTTGTTAGTGGACGAAGGCATTCTCTATAAGAAACGGGGCATCGGAATGTTTGTTGCAGAAGGAGCAAGGCAAAAATTGTTTACAAAACGAAAAGAACAATTCTTTGAACAGTATGTTGCGAAGATGCTTCAAGAGGCAAAAAAGCTTGGGATAACAGAAGTGGAGCTAAAACAAATGTTGCAGAGAGGGGACCTTTAGGATGAGTAAAACAGTTGTAGAGGTGAAGCAACTTACCAAAGTGTATAAAGACCATGAAGCTGTGAAAAATATTAGCTTTTCTTTAGAAGAAAACAAAATTTATGGCATGCTCGGCAGAAACGGTGCCGGAAAAACGACGATCATGCATATGCTAACTTCACAGCTTTTTCCTACAAGTGGTGATATTGAAGTGTTTGGAGAAGAGCCTTATGAAAACTATTCCGTTCTGAACCGTATTTGTTTTATTAAAGAAAGCCAGAAATATCCACAAAATTTCCGAGTCGCCGATGTGTTGGAGATTGCTAGCAAAGTATACCCAATGTGGGACGAAGCGTTTGCGAGCCGCCTGGTAAAGGCATTTGATTTGCCATTAAAAAGGCATGTGAAAAAGCTTTCGAGAGGAATGTTATCTGCCGTCGGAATTATCGTCGGCCTTGCAAGTCGTGCCCCACTGACGGTTTTTGATGAGCCGTACCTAGGGCTCGATGCTGTTTCAAGGCAACTATTCTACGATCAATTGCTTGCCGATTACAGCGAGCACCCGCGTACTGTCATTCTCTCCACACATCTTATTGATGAAATCAATGAACTTTTGGAACACGTTTTTATTATTAATAAAGGTGAATTAATGATCAATGAGGATGTAGAGACGCTTCGCGGAAGGGCACTTACGATATCTGGTCATAAGGATCAGGTGGCTAAGTTCACGGCAGGGAAAAAGGTCATAGCCGAAGTTCCATTTGGTGTCTTTCAATCGTCGACAATATTGGTCGAAAGCGGAAAGAACGACAAAGCAGAAGCAACTGAGATGGGCCTTGAGGTGACTCCGGTCTCACTACAGCAATTGTTCGTTCACTTGACAGGTGTGCCAATTGAACAGACGGAGGTGCAGTCATAATGGCAATAAGAACAGTTCTATCAATGTTTAACAAAGATGTTTGGACGTGGTATATTGTCCCATGGATGATCGTTGGCATCAGCTTTCTTATTAATATTGTTATCGCGTTAAGTGTAGCTGACGAATCCATTAATACGAGCGGCATCACATCCCTTTATGTCTATATGTTCATCGCTGGAATGCTTGCTTTAACTCAGTTTTTTCATTTCGCGCTCGGGCTGAATATCCGACGAGCTGATTTTTACTTTGGCAGTCTCCTAATGATGCTTTTCGTTAATGCTGCAATGACTTTGATTCTTGTTATAATTGGGCAAGTGGAGCTCTTCACAAATCAATGGGGCGTCAACCTCCACTACTTTTACCTGTCTTATCTGAATGCAGGTTCCGTTTTTCAGCAATTTTTTAGCATCTTTTTGACATTGGTGCACGTGACTTTAGCTGGGGCGACGATTGCTAGCATCTTTTTACGCTTTGGACGCGCAGGAATGTTTATCTTCTTCGGTGCTATTGGACTCTTGGTGAGTATTGCCGTGCTGCTAATGAGTATCAACGAACTGTGGGTGCCTGTCTTTTATTATGTCACTTCTCAGTCATTGCTTTCGATTGCTACGTTTACGCTACCGCTCACGATCATTTATATTGTTTCCTCGTACTTGTTTATCCGAAAAGCGATTGTAAGGTAAGGGAGATCCGTTTAAAAAAAGCGAGCCGTGTCATCCTGTAATGGACGATACGGCTTTTTGATTTGCTTAAAAGATATCCCGACATTCTTGACAGTAAGTGAAATCAAATGTATATTCAATTTAATAAACATCTAATTAGATGATGATCTAATTTCAAAGGAGGCTACCCTTGCAACTCAACAAGCTCGTGCACTATTATAAATCGCTATCCGACCATAATCGCATTCGCATCGTACTTTTGCTTTCTTCACGGCGTCCACTAAGTGGCAAGGAGCTTGCAAAGGAACTCGCTGTCACGCCGGCGACCATTACTCACCATATGTCGAAGCTCAAAGACGCTGGACTCATCTATGAGCGTCGAGATAAAAACACGATCTACTACCATGTTCATACGAGAGTGGTGGAGCAAATGGAATCTGCTCTAATGACATTCGTTAAGAAAGGAAGAGAAGATGTGCACACGCCTGAAACGTTGAAGTATCAAGAGAAGGTGTTGAAAAACTTTTTTGATGGGAACCGATTAAAAACCATTCCTTCGCAGCTGAAAAAAAAGTTGATCGTTTTGCAGTACATTGTCGAGCAGCTTGACCCCCATACGTCTTACGCGGAAACAGACCTAAACAAGTTTATTGAAACCTTCCATGAGGATTTCGCCACGATTCGACGTGAGTTTATCATGCACAATCTCATGTACCGGGAAAAGGGAATTTATGAAGTGAACCCACAAGAAATGTGGGAGAAGTGGCAGACATTGTCTTAATAACCAACCAGGCCGACGTCATGAGGAGAACCATGCAAAGTTTTCACTTTTAACAAAAACCACTTCGAACTTGAGAATACAATCTTTAGTATGAAAAAAGTAGTCCAATTCCTCATCGGGGGTGGACTACTTTTTCTCTATTCGCTTTACCCATTCGTTTAGTGTTTGACAAAAACGCAGTTAGTAAGGTTTGTAATCGTATGCGTACAAGTCCCGGTATTTAGCTGTACGTATACATTAGAATTACTTCATCTTTGCTTTTTGTATCTGATCGTAAGTAGATGATCTTCGGGCACCAAGTGATATAACTCTTCATGGAAAGATGCGCTTAAATTGTCTTGTTTGGTGAATCAACACGGCTCAACTAATTATCTGTTTTCTTTCTCCATTATACGAGGTCGGGATAAAATAAAAACATTTTCTGCAGAACATAACACTAGCGAAGTATTTTTACGAAGCGGTTAATGCTCATGTCGTAAAGTGTAAAGCGCCTTTACAAAAACATACAAAACGTGCACCTGCTCTTTACGAGCGCTTCATACTGTTTCCTTATCATGAGTTTCAAGAGACTGTGAGGAAAACAGTACATTTGGGAGGGAATGGAATGAAACGCTTCAACTGGGCTTTTGTATTATTGGTCATGGGAATTTTAATGCTCGCGGGCTGTGGGTCAGCTCCCGCGGAAGGAACGACAAGCAATTCGGCTTCAGGAGAGACTGAAGGTTCTGGAGAAAGTGAAGGAAGCGGCAAAACGGAAATTACATATTGGTATGCGTGGGGAGACAAAATTCAAGAAAACAATGAAAATCTTGTCAAGATGTTCAATGAATCACAGGATCAGATCCATGTGACGGCCGAATATCAAGGCTCGTACGACGATCTTCATGCGAAAACGCAGGCAGCGTTTGCAGCAGGCAATGCGCCGGAAGTCACTCAAAACGAAATTGCCTCTGTTGGTGTTTTTGCATCAAATGGCATGACAGAAAACTTGACGCCTTTCGTTGAAAATGACGATATCCAAATGGACGATTTCGTTGAAGGTCTGATGGGGAACTCCTATGTGGACGGAAACCTTCACGCGTTACCATACTTGAGAAGTACGCCAATCTTGTACTTGAATACAACGATTTTAGAGGAAGCAGGTCTTGATCCGGCTGGTCCAAAAACGTGGGAAGAATTTGAAGAGTATGCGACAAAGTTAACGGTTGAAGGCGAACGCGTTGGGATCACAATGCCGATTGATATTTGGTTCTTTGAAGGCTTTGTTGCTCAATCAGGGGGAACAATGCTGAATGAAGAAGGAACAGAAATTGCTTTTAATGAACAACCAGGCGTCGAAGCGTTAACGTTCTGGAAAGAGCTTGAAGACAAAGGGGTTTTAAAGGTCCCAACAGGCGATGAAGCGGGAGATCAGGCAAAGCAGGATTTTGGGAATGGCCGTTCGGCGATGTTATTCTCCTCTACTGCCGACCTTTCGTATTTACTTGGTGTTGCTTCAGAGCAATCCTTTGACTTGAACACAACCTTCATGCCTGCCAACGAAGATTTTGGTGTGCCAACAGGCGGGGCTAACCTTGTGATGACAGCTGGTTTAGATGAGGAAAAGCAGCAGGCAGCATGGGAGTTTATCAAATGGATGACGGCAAAAGAGCAAACCATTTATGCGAGTAAATATACAGGTTATCTGCCAAGTCGTACGTCGGCGATTGAATCCGATGAAATGAAGGCCCTTTACGAAGAGAAACCTCAGTTCCGTGTGGCTGTAGATCAGCTTGAATATGCGAATCCTCGTCCGATGGCGGAAGCCTATCCGGAAATTACGAAGCTGTTGAAGGATCAGATTATGCGCGTCGTTCTAGAAGACCTTGATCCACAAGAGGCGATGAATGAACTTGCAGAGCAAGGCAATGGCCTTCTGAAGTAAATGATCTTGCAGATCAACAGTGGAAGAGAAAAGCGAGCAACGTGCTTTTCTCTTTTCCACATAATTTAAGGAGGGATCGTATTGGCTGACATCGTATTTGAAAATATTACAAAAAGCTTTGGTGACACGACGGTCGTTGATGAAATGAACCTTACGATAAAGGATGGGTCGTTTACGGTCATTGTAGGCCCCTCTGGATGTGGTAAATCGACCACACTTCGAATGATAGCAGGTCTTGAGAAGCAAACCTCTGGCAATATTTTTATCGGAGGTCGTTGTGTGAATGAAACGGCTCCGGGAAAAAGAGACATCGCCATGGTCTTTCAAAATTATGCGTTATACCCAACAATGACGGTTCGTGGCAATATTGAATTTGGTCTTGTGAACAAAAAAGTGCCTAAAGCTGAAAGGCAAGCATTGATACAAGACATTTGTGACATTGTTGGCTTAACGCCTTTTCTTGACAAGAAACCGCAGTCACTCTCTGGGGGACAGCGACAGCGTGTCGCCCTTGCGCGTGCCATGGTGAAAAAACCTTCCGTCTTTATTCTTGATGAACCTCTCTCTAACTTAGATGCAAAGCTCCGCGGACAAATGCGTACAGAGCTTGTCCAGCTCCATCAGCGTCTGGGAACAACGTTTGTTTATGTGACACATGATCAGGTTGAGGCAATGTCGATGGGCGATGAAATTGTGCTCATGGACAAAGGCGTGATTCAACAAGCAGATACACCGATGAAAGTGTATCATCAGCCGCGGAATGTATTTACAGCGGAGTTTATCGGTACGCCAGCGATGAACATCTTTCCGATTGAAGATTTGGCCTCGTCGCTTTCTGACATTCCGAAGAAAACAGCCTTTGTTGGTTTTCGCCCTGAGTACGGAATGTTGTCGACTGAAATGAATGCCGACCATTCCATCACGATGATCAGTGAACTTATTACCGTTGAACCTTTAGGGAGCGAAACGATCTATCAATTTAAAAGTGGACGACAATCTTTTTATGTCAAAACGTTTTTATCACCAGTGCATACGTCTCATCGTCTCATGGTGCATGTGCCTAAAAGTCGCTTGTATTTTTTCGATGTAAAAGGTGAGCGTGTCATTAGTGGGATCGAACAGTCAAACGTTTCGTTGGATCAGGAAATGCCGCTTGTGGCAGAAAGGGCATAGCGATGTGGAAAACCCTTCGACCGTACGCCATGGTGGCACCTGCTGTACTTATCTTTGCGTTGTTTTTTATTTACCCCATCTTTTATATGATCTACCTCAGTTTTTTTGATTGGAATTTTGTCAGCCCTACCAAAGACTTTGTCGGAGTTGACAATTTCACGGTCCTCTCTGGGGATAGTGAATTTCAAAAGGTCATGTGGAATTCCTTGTTTTATATGCTTTTCACCGTTACGTTGACGATTTCGTTGTCGTTGTTGCTCGCCTTGTGGTTAAACAAAAAAGCGCGCATTTATGGGTTTATTCAGGGCGCGGTATTCAGTCCCCACATTATTTCACTCGTCTCAGTCGCTATGCTCTGGATGTGGCTGATGGACACAGATCATGGGTTGTTAAATTGGGCATTAGGGCTGGTAGGTATTTCGCCAGTGCAATGGTTAAGCAGTCCAGATACAGCCCTATGGTCGCTCGTTCTTGTTGCGGTGTGGAAAGGCGTGGGATTTAATGCGCTTGTGTTTATCGCAGGGTTGCAGAGCATTCCTAAAGACATGTATGAAGCCGCAGCGTTGGATGAATCCGGCCCAGTACGAACGTTTGTGAAAATCACGCTCCCGATGCTTTCGCCAACCGTGTTTTTTCTAACGATCATTAATATGATTGGCTCTTTTCAGGTGTTTGAATCCATTGCGATCATGACGCAAGGGGGACCAATCAATTCGACCAACACGTTGGTATTCTATATTTATCAATATGGATTCCGGTTCTTTAAAATTGGGTACGCGTCAGCAGCAGGTGTCATTTTGCTTGTACTTATCGCCATTTTGACAATTGTCTACTTTAAATTAATGGAACGACGTGTTCACTATCGATAGAAAGGAGTCCGTCATATGAAAGCTATAAAATGGGTAGGAAAAGGGGTAAATGGCATCGGGCTTGTGCTCGTCGTCCTCCTCTTTGCACTTCCTTTTCTATGGATGATGTCCACATCCGTCAAGACCCTCGGCGAAACAATCACCTTTCCGCCAACGTGGCTCCCAGAGGTCTGGATGTGGGAAAATTTCACGACCGCGTGGAATTCTGGTCCGTTTCTTAAATACTTCATGAACAGCATCATCGTCGCCGTTGGCATTCTCGTGTTTCAGTTTTTGACGATGATTCCGGCAGCCTACGCGTTTGCGCGGTATGAATTTAAAGGGAAAGGGTTTTTCTTTGCCTTGACGATGGTGACCCTTATGATCCCAGCTCAGCTCATTTTTCTGCCAGTGTACTTGCAAATGAGCTCGTTTGGGTTATTAGACACGGTGTGGGCACTTATTCTTCCGTTTGGCTCAAGTGCGTTCGGCATTTTTTTGCTGCGACAGTCTTTTAAGCAGGTGCCTGAAGAGTTGCTTGAAGCGGCACGACTTGATCAGGCGAGTGAATGGAAAATCATTTTACGCATTATGATGCCGATGTCCAAGCCAGTGCTAATTACGTTTGCCTTGTTCAGCTTCATTACGCATTGGAACGATTATTTTTGGCCGCTTGTGATGACGACCTCTGACAGTGCACGGACCTTGCCACTTGGTATTGCAAAGTTAAAAGAAGTAGAGGGCGGTGTTGCTTGGAATATCCTTATGGCAGGCAACATGATTCTTGTCGTCCCTATCCTCATCGTCTTTTTCTTTGCCCAACGCCATATAATTCGTGCCTTTGTTTATACGGGCGTGAAGTAGTAAGACTAAAGGCTCAATCCACAGATTGTGGGCATTCTTCAACGCATTGCTTCTATGTCACACCTTCAACTATTCATTTGTGATCGGACCTTGGTCTGGTCATTTTTTTTTGCGTGTTACTGCAGTTCGGAAATCACTTTCACTCAGCCTGTGCCTGAGTGGAAGCAAGGTGAGATACTTTCGAATCGGTGTTGCGCTTATGCCCTTAAGGGTGCAGGAACCGCTTCGTCAAAATACTTCGCTTGCACCATAAATGGTATAAGGTCAACATCGACTCAGAAAAGCCTCTCGTCGTGTTTACTTTACCGCTTGGCACGGCTTCAGCTTCCTTGGAATCTTGCTTTCCTGCGGGATCTTCAGCTCGTGCTGTTCCCGCTGGAGTCTACGTATTTTGACTACGCTGATGTTTGCTTCTGTGTAAACAGGTCTCGTATAACGAGGAAGAAAGCTCGAGTGAACCTTGTGTATAAAGGAACAGATTGAATTTGAGTTAAGTAGGGAACACAAGAACGCAAAGATGAAACGATTCCACGGCATAAAACTAAGTATATGGGGCATTTTTGCAACTTGCGTAAAGTAAAGATACCAACGTCCACTACTTTACACCTCTAAAAGAAATGAAGCTTCATTCCAATGAGGAGATGTTGGATAGAAGTAATTAATGTGAAACGTAGTAGCTAGTGCCCTTTCCACAAATTTAGTCTGGTAACAGTTGCAAATGAAACCGCAAAAGGTCTTTTTCTGTACATTCGTCCTTTTATTAAACCAAAAACGGCTACTAGTGAGACTCCTGCGGGAAAGCGAGCCAAGCGAGACCCCGCAGAGCGTGAACACGCTCGAGGAGGCGCAGCAGAAGCCCGCGGAGAGCGAACGTATAGCTGTTTGCCTATTGAGAACTTTTTCCATATGTATTGTGTGCGAAAACAAGCACCACAATTCATTCTGATTGAAATAAGATCTACGTTACCTGAAAGGGCACTAATAAGAGAATTCGTAAGTTTTTTTGGTGCAATTTTAAAAGCTTGCCACCAAAGTAAAGACTTCTCAAGCTATATGAATATTTTTCTGGAGTAGACGAACACTACATAATAGCAATGGAAACGCTTGTAATGTCAAGAACGTTCGGACATTTAGTTTGCCTATTGACTGAGATGACATACGTTTGGTATAGTTGCCTTTGTTTTCGTTCGACATAATGCGACAACTATTCGTATAAGCTCAGTAAGATGGCCTGAGCGTTTCTACCCGGCAGCCGCGAATGCTGGACTACGAGAAATCATGTGTACATATGTTTAAATGTGCCGAATTTCTCTCTGAGTTGAGAAATTCGGTTTTTCTTGTTTAATAAATATTTTATTATGTATTTACATCTGAATGACGAATGTTATACTGTTTTTTGTTGCTTATTGTTCGTGATTTTAATTACACATTACTGATATAAAGGGGTGCTTGACTTGAAAAAAGGTTTAATTGCTGGTGTATTGGCTGCTAGTGTATTGGCGGGATGTGGGACATCTTCTGGTGATGGTGCGACTGGTAGCGAAGATAAAAAGGAACTCGTTGTTTCAACGTGGGGCTTTGCGAGCGAATTCTTTGAAGAGAATGTGTACAAGCCATTTGAAGAAGAGCATAACGTGGACATTGTTGTTGAAATCGGAAACAATGCGGACCGTTTGAACAAAGTTCGTCAAGGCAGTACGCCCGTTGATGTGATTTTCTTGTCTGATTACTACGCCAACCAAGGCATCGCCGACGGTTTGTTTGCGGAGGTTGATCGTGAAAAGCTAACGAATGTTGAATCCATTTATGATGTAGCTCAAGCACCTCTTGGTGAAAAATATGGTCCAGCTTACACGATTGCACGCTTTGGAATCGCTTATGATACGGAAGCTGTAGATTCAGAAATTACTTCATGGAGTGACCTTTGGAACCCAGAGCTTGCAGGCAAATTAACATTGCCTGGAATTACAACAACAGCTGGTCCTATGATGCTTGATGCAGCATCTCTTGTCGGAGGTGCGCCAGAGTTTAATGAAGACGTAGCGATTCAAAAAGCGTCCGAACTCAACGATAGTGTTGTGAAATATTACGGAAAAACCTCTGAACTCGTCAATATGTTTGGCCGTGGCGAGGTAGCTGTTGGACCCGTCATGGAAATGTACTTAGCGGATCTTCAAGAAGCTGTTCCTAGTGTTGAATTTGTCAGCCCTGAAGAAGGGGCATACGCTGTTATGAATACAGTCAACATCGTGGAATCAAGTGACAACCAAGAACTTGCGAATGAATTCATTAACTGGATGCTCAGCAAAGAAGTGCAAACGGCATCTGCAAAAAATAAAATAGATTCTCCTGTGAACACGCAAGTGGAATTAACAGACGAAGAAGCAGCAGGATTAACGTACGGCAAAGATGTTGTTGAAAGCCTACGTAGCTTGGATATGGAAAATGTAAATGCAAACATGAAAAACTGGATTGATCGTTGGAATCGCGAAGTCGCACGATAATTCAGCTCGATGTATGACCGAATCGACGGCTTTTGCGGTAACCCGCAAAGGCCGTTTGTCACGCCTAAAAGGGGGACAAGATGAATGAAAACGAAACTAATCATTGATGTTGATACAGGAATTGATGATGCCATTGCTTTAGCCTTAGCCTGTCGAAGTAATCAATTAGATATTCTAGGAGTAACGACTGTTTCAGGAAATGTGTCGCTTGATATGGCGACAGAAAATACAGTCAATGTCCTATCGCTTCTAGGAGTAGAAATCCCTGTGATCCCTGGGGCGAATCAGCCAATGGCGAGACCACCCGTGCATGAACACCATGTTCATGGGGACAACGGTCTTGGAGGGGCAAGGCTGCCAGCGTCGGAGAAACCATTGGTTGATGCGACGGTTCAAGCTGATGAATGGATTGCGCAATCTGTCCAGGCTCATGAAGGGGACATAACGATACTACTCACAGGGCCGATGACGAATTTGGCCATGGCTTTAGATCGAGATCCAAAGCTGCCTGAAAAAGTTAGTTCCTTAGTGTTTATGGGTGGTTCAGCGTTTGATTATGGCAATATCACACCTGTTGCCGAGTTCAATATTTTTGCTGACCCCGAGGCCGCAAAGAAAGTGCTAAACGCCGGCTTTCCATCTGTCACGATGGTCGGCTTAGATGTCACAAGAAAGGCGTTGCTTACACCAGGTCACTTAAATTCATTACCAGAGTCTCCACTTACTGCTTTTCTTAAAGACGCCACGGCGCATTATATGATGAGGTATGAAGAGCGTAATGGCATAAAAGCATGTGCCATGCACGATCCGCTCGCTGTTGGCGCAGTTCTCTGGCCTGAGCTTCTAGGAACAGTGCCTTATTATGTTGATGTTGAAACAAATAGTGATTTGTGTGACGGCCAGACGGTGGTCGATGTACAGCAACGCTTAAGGAAACAACCAAACGTGAATGTTGCAACGACGGTCCAATCGGATGCTTTTATGAAAGCAATGCTTCACCAATTTGATGGCAAGGAGGGAAGTGAATCATGAAAAAACGTTATGCATACGGCCTCTTACTGCCTGGCTTCTTATTTATTACCGTATTCATGATCGTTCCAATCGCGCTCACCATTGGCACAACCTTTTTTAAGGATCGCTCCTTTAGTTTCGAAGGGTATTTATACTTTTTCTCAGATCCTTTTTTTCTAGAAATTCTTTGGACAACCCTACAGGTTGCTTTTGTGACAACACTTGTGTGTAATGTCATTGGCTTTCCTGTTGCTTATTACATTTCCAAGCTTGGGGCTAGAAAAAAAGCAGTGCTTTTAGCATTAGCCATTTTCCCTTTGTTAACGAGTGCTGTCGTTCGTTCCTTTTCGTGGATGATCATTTTAGGAAGAAACGGTTTGTTAAATGACTTCCTACAAGGTATTGGTCTCATCGCTGAACCACTCAATATTTTGTACACACCAACGGCGATGATGATCGGTCTCATTCACTTGTTTTTGCCGCTCATTATTATTTCGCTAGTTGGTGTGATGGAAAACATCCCTGGTGATTTGTTAGAGGCTGCAGAAAGCCTTGGCGCATCAAAAATTAAATCATTTTGGAAGGTCATTGTGCCTCTTTGTGTACCCGGTATAATTATTGGCAGTATCCTTGTTTTTGTCGGGAGCTTAACCGCGTACACCACACCGGCTCTATTAGGTGGGAAGCAACAAGTTATTTCGACATTCCTTTATCAGAATGCAATGACGTTAAATGACTGGTACATGGCTTCCATTGTCGCAACGATTATGATCGTCATCACATTTATCGTCATCGGCGTGATGAATAAACTCGCCGCCAAACTGAATCCGAAGGGGTATGCGTCATGAAAAAGAACAGCCCTTTGCTCGGGATCTATACGTTTCTTATCTTTTTGTTTTTATTAGGTCCGCTCTTAATCATCTCTGCAACTTCCTTTGGACCAAACGAAGTATTAAAGTTCCCACCTGATGGCTTTTCCTTCCGTTGGTATGAAAATATCTTTGAAGTCGATATGTTTATGAAGACGTTTGTTACGTCCATCATCGTTTCATTTGCTGGAAACATTCTCGCGTTGCTTTTAGGTGTGCCAGCCGCCTATGCGCTGAGCCGCTATGATTTTAAAGGCAAAGCTTTCTTAAATGCCATTTTTATTTCACCCGTCTTAATTCCTGGAGTGGTGTTTGGTTTTACCTTGTTAAAATACGTCATCGTTACATTTCAAATCCCAATATATGCGGGGCTTTTAATAGGACACACCGTGCTGATGCTTCCATTTATCGTTCGTGTGATTGCATCCAGTCTGGCAAACTTTGATTTTGCTGTTGAGGAAGCGGCCATAAGCCTTGGTGCTGGACGCGTAGAAACGTTCTTTAAAATTGTTCTTCCCAACATCAAGTCAGGTGTCATTGCTGGGGTCATCATTGCCTTCCTTGAATCATTTAACAATGTTGATGTGTCCGTGTTTATGACAGGTCCAGGCGTGAGTACGCTCCCTATCCAAATGCTGACGTATGTAGAAAATTATTTTGATCCGACAATTGCCGCAGTTTCGGTGTTGCTGATGCTACTGACAGGAGTGCTGATGTTCCTAATTGAGCGCTTGCTCGGTTTAACGTATTTTACGAAACGATAATGGAGGGATCTTTTTGGCACTGTTAACGTTAAAAGATGTAACGGTTACCTATAATCAAAAAACGCCAATTCTTGAACAGTTTAATTTAGATATTGCAAAAGGCGAGCTTGTTTCTTTGCTTGGACCAAGCGGCTGTGGCAAAACAACGACGCTTCGACTGATTGCAGGATTTTTAGAAGCGAAAAGTGGACAGTTTCTTTTCGATGGATCGGACTACACGAAGGTTCCAGTAAACAAAAGGAATTTCGGTTTTGTGTTTCAGAGCTATGCTCTTTTTCCACACATGACGGTTTTTGACAACGTCGCCTTTGGGTTGAAATTGCGCAAAGTCACAGGAACTGATGTGAAAAAGCGTGTACAGGATATGCTTGATATTGTGAATTTAAATGATTTTGGCGAGCGTTTTCCAGCTGAGCTGTCAGGTGGGCAACGCCAGCGTGTTGCAATTGCTAGAGCACTTGTTATCCAACCTGATCTCTTATTGTTTGATGAACCGTTAAGTAATTTGGACGCCAACCTCCGTGTCAACATGCGTGTTGAAATTCGGCGCATTCAGCAAGAGCTTGGCATTACGACGGTCTACGTGTCCCATGATCAAGAGGAGTGCTTCTCGATTTCAGATAAAGTGGCCATCATGAACAAAGGCGATATCGAACAGCTTGCCGATCCTGCAACCATTTTCCGTTACCCAACGACTGAATTTGTTGCACGGTTTATTGGCTTCAGCAACTTTTTGCATTTTGATTCACGGAAAAAAGTAACAGGCGGTCATGAGCTTTCGTTGGCAGGACAAACCTTTTTTGCTGGAGACCACCCAGGAACATCCAACGAAACAGCCCTTGCGGCAGCCATTCGACCAGATGATCTTGCTGTCGTGCACCGCGGAGCACCACATTCAATGCCAGCAGGTAACGTCATTCCTGGAACGGTCAGAGTTCGGACGTTTCTTGGTCGTAGCTTTCAATACGTGGTTGACACGGCGCATGGAAGCTTTACGGTCAATCAGGAAATGGAGCAGCCGTTTGAAGCAGGCACTGACGTGGATCTATTGTTTGCGCCAGAACGCATGGTGCTTGTTGACCAAAAGGAGGCGTAGGTCATGCATGTAGATGTGCTTGTCACGAATGCTAATGTGTATCACTCTTCCTTTAAATGCTTTGAAGGCGCAGATGTAGCGATTAAAGATGGGCGATTTCTTTATATTGGTCAGGCAGATGGACGTTTTACGGCAGATATCGTTCTAGATGCTGAGGGAAGAAGTATGATTCCTGGGCTTGTCGACATTCATTTGCATATTGAAAGCTCAATGATGACACCAGACACCTTTTCCTACGGTTTGTTGAAAAATGGGGTGACAACCGTTGTTGCGGAGCCCCATGAAATGGCGAATGTGTTTGGCATTGAAGGAATCACAGCCATGATTGAAGCCCAAGACAAGTGCACAGCGGATTTATTTACCGCGATCCCAAGCTCTGTGCCAGCGACGCCAAGGGAAACCACAGGGGGAACAATTGAAGTCGAAGACATGGAAGCATTGATCTCCTCTGGGAAGGTCATTTGTCTTGGAGAGATTATGAATTATGTCGACGTTATTCGTGATCCTGACTGCAAAACCAATCAAGTGTTGGATTATATGAGAGCGAAACATCCAAACTTGGTGATTGAAGGGCATTGTCCGAAGCTAATGGACCTTGAGCTTGCCCAGTTCATTTTTGCTGGCGCAGATTCAGATCATACCCATCAAACGCCAGAAGGTATGGAAGCACGCATCAAAGCAGGCATGTTTATTGAGCTGCAAGAAAAGTCTATGACGCCAGACGTGATGCAATATGTGTTGGACACGCCAGCTTTGGCAGAGCATTTTTGCTTTGTGACAGATGATGTCATGGCGGACGCCTTTTTGGAGACGGGGCACTTAAACCATATCGTAAAAAAAGCGATAGCAATGGGCATGCGTGCAGAGGATGCGATTTATGCCGCCACGTATACGTCCGCACGTCGGATGAACATGACAGATCGCGGCAGCATTGCTCCGGGGAAAATAGCAGACTTCTCATTGCTAGATGATGTCAATGCCATGGCGATTCATTCGGTGTATAAGAAAGGGGCACATGTGTTTAGTGCCTCTTCGAAGGAGAAGCAGGCAAGTAAGGAAAAGCAATTTCCTTCCCATTTTTACTCGTCCGTTCAACTGTCGCCGTTATCCGAAGCTGATTTTGTGATAAAAACAAAGAAGCAAGGTACCGTAAGTTGCCGCGTAATGAACGTCAATGACGGGTCGACGTTTACCGAGGAGTCGCATGAAACATTGACCACGAGCAATGGTGAAATATGTTGGGAAGAGAGCTCCCAAGGCTGTGTGGCCGTCTTCGAACGCTACGGAAAAAATGGGCAAAGTGCTCGTGGGTTAATTCAAGGGGATACGATTAAGCGAGGCGCCATTGCAACGACATACTCCCATGACAATCATAACCTACTTGTTGTTGGGCAAACCAAAGCAGATATGACAATTGCTGCAAATGAAGTTATTGCTGCACAAGGGGGCTTCTGTGTTGTCGAAAACGGAAAAGTGACTCACTTTTTAGCGTTGCCTGTAGGCGGCATTCTAACGGAGTTGCCTTTTGAAGAAGCGGCAAAAGAAGTTGCTAAACTCAGACGCGCGATGGAAGCGTTAGGCTACGAGCATTACAATCCAGTTATGTCTATTAGCACACATTCATTGCCAGTGAGCCCTGCCTTAAAAATTACGGACCACGGACTCATCGATGTCAACGAAGGTATTGTCGTCCCTCTTGAGGTGTAACTGATAATAGATGCTCTTTTGGTGAACGTAAAGGGAGCGAGCCCAAACATTTAGAAATGCACCCAACGTTAAAAGAAGAGAGCCTGTCCTGAGCGTCACAGGACAGGCTCTTTTTTACGTTAATGCCAAAACGACGACAGATGCTGGTGGTAAAGCAACGTGTACGTTACCGGAACGAACTGAAGCGTCTTGGAAAATCTCCGGACTCAAGGTATCTGGTGCATCAAAAGTGTTGTGTGCATCGAGTGTATCAGACGTTAAGATTTGCCCGTGAACTGTCGCATTCGTGAGCCCTTCAATGGATACTGATAACTCAGCGCTATCTTTGTGTGATAGATTGCATAAGGAGAGATGAATGGTTCCTTCTGCATTTTGTGAAGCTGACGCACTAATCTGCGGTATCACTTCATTCCCTAAACGATATTCTTGGCTTTCAAAATGGAGGTCTAACAGCTCGGCATCCTGATGCACCTTGAACATGTTAAACACATGATAGGTCGGGGTTTTCACCATTTTTTCACCATCAGTTAGAAGGACAGATTGCAGGACGTTTACAATTTGAGCAATGTTGGCCATATGGACACGGTCGCAATGTTTATGGAACAAATTCAGATTAATGCCGGCGACAAGTGCATCACGAAGGGAATTTTGTTGGTAAAGAAATCCAGGATTAGTGCCCGGTTCGACGTCGTACCATGTGCCCCACTCATCAATAATAATGCCTACTCGTTTTTCAGGATCATATTTGTCCATAATCTTAGAGTGTTTCTGTATTAATTCCTCCATATACAGTGTGTTTTTCAGTGTACTAAACCATTCGTTTGAGCCAAACCCAGTGGCAGGACCTTTTTTCTTCCAAACGCCTGTAGCCGTCGTATAGTAATGAAGGCTAAGACCGTGCATTCGGCAGGAGGCTTCGCGCATGAGCACTTCAGTCCATTTATAGTCTTCGACATTAGGTCCACAAGCGATTTTATAAATCTCGTTGCCATTGTAATTGCGCACATACGTCGCATAACGTCGATATTCATCTGCATAATATTCGGGACGCATGTTGCCACCACAGCCCCAGTTTTCATTACCAACGCCGAAGTATTTAATTTTCCAAGGCTCTTTTTTTCCGTTTTCTTTTCGCCAATTGACCATAGGGGATTCGCCATCATTGGTCATATATTCAACCCATTCTTGCATTTCTCGAACGGTGCCGCTTCCTAAATTGCCGCTAATGTAAGGCTCGGTCTCCAACAACTCACATAGCCGTAAAAACTCATGCGTGCCAAAGTGATTGTTTTCCTCGACACCACCCCAATGGGTATTGATCATCCTTGCGCGTTCGCTTTTTGGACCAACGCCATCCTTCCAATGATATTCGTCAGCAAAGCAGCCGCCAGGCCAGCGTAAGACTGGAATGTTTAACTGTTTAAGCGCTTCCACAACATCATTGCGAATGCCGTCCGTATTTGGAATTTCTGAGTCCTCACCAACCCAAAAACCTTCATAGATACAGCGACCTAAATGTTCAGAAAAATGACCATAAATGTGTTTGCTAATCGTTTTCTTTTCGGGGAACGGGCGAATTTTCATTTCACTCATACACAAGCTCCTCTCTAAATTTATATGTAAGGCTTTTCATTCTTCATATTAGCGCATTCATTTGAGAAGGAAAAGGATTATCTAGAAAGATGGACATCTTTGAGCTGTGACTAAATGTGTTTGTGGTGTGAAAAGGTCGACTCGAAATAAAAAAGCTGTCCACAATATAGGACAGCTTCCTTCAAACCATGTTTTATTGATCAGCCAGTACATCTGCAAAAGCCTTCACGTAAGGGGGGAGATCAGGTGGTCGTCTGCTTGAGATAATGTGACCGTCAACAACAACGGCATCATCAAACCACTCGGCTCCAGCATTGGTCATGTCGTCTTTAATGCCTGGTGTACTCGTGACCTTGACGCCTTTTAAAATATTTGCCGATATAAGCACCCAGCCAGCGTGGCAAATTTGTCCGATGGGCTTTTTGTGCTCGTCCATATGACGAACGATATCTAACACCTCTGGGTAGCGTCGTAGCTTGTCTGGCGCCCAACCCCCTGGTACAAGAACAGCATCATATGCGCTTGGATCAATGTCACTATACGCATGTGTGGTACGCGCAGGAACGCCATATTTACCCATATACGTTTTCTCGGCTTCTTGCCCAACCAAGTCGACCTTGGCGCCTTCTTCTTGAAGACGAAGGATCGGGTAGTGCAATTCTAGATCTTCAAACTCTTCATCCACTAGGGCAATCACTTTCTTGTTAGAAAGTCTCATCTTCATCACCTCATTTTCAATTATCGTATCATGTCAAACGGCAGCTGTAAAAGAATGTTCCTCATATTGAACATGTCGTTTTTTGGTGAAGTCAATCCTTTACTTATACAGAAAGAAGGTCATTTGAATGACGAGGGCAGCTGGTGGGATCGAAAAAAGCTATCTTTGGGCAATGTTCGCTTGTCACATGTCGATTTGAAAAAACGAAGCGGCGCATGTCACAGGGGCATGATATCCCTTTGATAATCGAATGGACGCATGATCATTCGACAATTATTTCCCAAGAAATAATGAATGGCTGTCCGAAGGAGTTCACCTCGGACAGCCATTTGTTTTCAATTAAAATTCGTTAAAGTATTGCTCAATAACTTCTGGGTCATCGGTTTCAGTAAGCGCGAGCATAAGTAAAATACGTGCTTTTTGCGGGTTTAAGGAATCCGCTGCAATTCCGTTTGACGTTTCTGTAACGATGCCATTGCCAACGCGTGAGGCTCTGACGACAGGGATTCCCTTTTCAATGACTTTCTTCACCACCTCTGATCCGATGGACGACAAGGACCCGTTGCCAGACCCAGCAGTTACAATCCCATCAGCTCCATTTGCAGCTGCCGCTTCAAAGAGATAAGAAGGCATGTTTTGGTACCCGTACAAAATATCGACTTGAGGCAGTTCCGTCAATTCACTCACATCAAATGGTGTTTCTGTCGTGTGCTTTCGAAGCATCTCTTGATAATAATGTATTTCACCACCAGCGATAGCGCCTAAAAACCCATATTCTTCACTCTGGAATGTATCGAGCATCGTTGTATTTGTTTTTGAGATCATTCTGGCTGACCCAATGCGGTCATTAAGAACAACCAAGACCCCTTTGCCGACTGATTTTTCAGCGCCTGCGACCTTGACGGCATTATATAAATTCATAGGCCCGTCAGCAGAAATAGCTGTTGCAGGTCGCATTGCACCAACAACGACTACAGGCTTGTCTGATTTCACTGTCATATGTAAGAAAAAAGCGGTTTCTTCAAGTGTGTCGGTACCATGAGTGATCACAATGCCATCTGTATCATCTTGTGCAAGTAGTACATTTACACGTTTCGCAAGTGTTAGCAACACGTCTGTATCGATATTTGGGCTGCCTACATTAGCGATCTGTTCACCGCTAATCGTTGCGATATCGGTAAGTTCTGGTACGGCATCAATGAGTGTTTCCACGCCAATAGCGCCTGCCGTATACCCTGTTGTCGCAGTATTTGACGCGGCAGACCCAGCGATCGTACCTCCTGTTGCAAGAATCTTAACATTAGGAAGCGATTCTTCCTGCATCCCTAACAGATCCTGAACGGATGATGTTGAAGAGGCTGCGAACCCTGTTGATGCAGGAATTGCTAGACTAAAAGCTAGACCGAGGGCAACCACACGTTTTTTCATCATTATCATACATATCATTCCTCCTGATAGAAACATAGTGTTGTGTAAAGAAGTGTATCATCAGAAGGCGTATGTTGTGTAAATTATGTCAGAATTGTTAACGAGATATCGCATGGTGATTATATTTCAAAAGATACGAGGGAAACAAGAGTTGAAGATCCCCATCAATGTGCTTTTACTCGTCTTCTCGCATGTATTTTTAATAGAAAATCGCTAAGAAAAAAGACGATTAACCCGCTCCAAAAGAGAAGTAGGCTTGAAATCAGTGGCGTTTCGTAAAAACCTTCGTAGCTGACATTGATAAGTATCAGCACACCCCATGTGACCCAAGAGATAAAAAAAGCTTGACTCGTAGATTTTTGATCTACGGATTTGATTGCTTTAAAAAGCACGTATCGTCGCCTCCCTAAGCTATACGGAATCCTTTTCTCATGGTATCATATGGATAATTCTTTATGAGTGTTGAACGGTGTGTTTTGGATAGAATTAATCATTTTTGTTGCGTTGTTTTCGTCTCATGCAATCGTTCCGCAAACTGCCTGCCGTACTGTCTGCAAGCCTCCATCTCTTCTCCCATCGGCGCCAGCTCCACCTTTAACGAGGACTGAAGCTGAACACTTCCACAGTCGATCAACTTCTTCTCTAATGTATCCACAGCTCCTCCATATATTTCATACGCGGAGTCACATGAGCCGAACACTGCGAAGGTGGTATGTGCTAACTCAACATCGTTTAAATCGTCATAAAAATCGTCCATTTCATAAGGGAGATCTCCGTTTCCATACGTATAAGAACCAATAAGGATGCCGTCATACGCCGCCAATGCTTTTGCCTCTAGTCCTTCTTCTTCAATATGAATTCGCTCCGCAGAATGTCCTGCCGCTTCAATGCCTTCGACAATCAGTTCCGAAATCTCTTCTGTTGAACCAGACATGCTCACATAGGCAACAAGAATTTTCATCGTAGGGTCGCTCCTTTTATTTGAGAACTTTTCTCATTTATGTTAAATGAGAATCTATCTCAATGCAATCGATTTGTTCACTGTTCACGAAATAGACACCAACTTGTAAAAGAGATTGTCTCAGACAGTCCGTTTCAAACATGCTACACTACATAGAAGAGAGAGTGAGGGGTCATATGGATGCCATAGTGGCTGAAAAAGCGAGCCAGGCAGAAGCATTGGCAGCGCCTTTTTCACATCAAAAACAAAAAGATGTAATCATTATTCGCCCGTGTGAACAGTTCCCACAAGGCGCGAAAATTGTGTGGTGTGCAGGTCATTTGTTTGAAATTAAATCGCCCCATGAGTTGAATGGGCAATGGAAGCGGTGGTCACTTGATCATTTGCCGATGTTGCCAGATCAATTTCAATACAAAATGGTACGCGGTCGTGCAAAACGTTTTCAATCAATAAAAACGGTACTTCGCGACCCGAGTGTGCGCACGATTATTGCGGCAGGAGACCCAGGACGTGAGGGGGAGCTTATCGTTCAGCTCGTCGTCCGCATGACCGGCGTGAAAAAACCTATGAAACGACTTTGGACACAAAGCCTGACACCTCAAGCGGTGAAGGATGCGTTTTCTAATCTGCTTGATATCGAGGCGACACGACCACTATATGAAGAGGCATTAGCCCGAAGTTATGCGGATTGGCTTGTCGGAATGAATACAAGCCGTGCCTATACATTACTTCTACGTCAACAGCAGCAAGCTCGTGAAGTGTACGCGACAGGACGTGTGCAAACGCCAACTCTAGCCTTAATTGTGCAACGGGAAAAAGCCATTCAGGCGTTTACTGAAGAGCTTTTTTATGAAGTGATTGGTACGTTTGACGTGGAAGGCAACGTTTATGAAGGCACATTGCAGCGCGAAGGAGGCACGAGATTCGTATCTAAAGAAGAAGCAGAAAAGCATGCGAATGAGGCCGTCAATCAGCCGAGCCAAATCACCTCGGCAACGCATGAAACAAAGCAGCTGCAACCACCGAATCTTCATAGCTTGTCTTCACTGCAGGCGTTGGCGAATAAACGGTATAAATATGGAGCCAAGAAGACACTTCAACTTTTACAGAAGCTGTACGAGCGATCGTATATTTCTTATCCGCGAACAGACAGCCCGTTTGTGACAGCAGCGGAAGCAGCGACGTTTCCAGAGATCCTGAAAAAATTAGGACAACAGCAGACTTTTGCTGATTTGCTGATCCATACAACACGATCGATTGCGACAGATCGTCGCTATGTGAACGCCAAAAAAGTGACGGATCATCATGCTATCCTACCTACTGAGAAAATGCCGAAGATGGACAGGCTTGGGAAAGATGAGGCCGCTATGTATGATCTTGTAGTCCGTTCCTTTATTGCGGCTCACTGTGCACCTGCGAAATACAGTCATCGCAACATCACGACATTGTGTGCAGAGCGAACCTTCTTGTCAAAAAGCAAGCAGCTGTTAGAGCCTGGATGGCGGAAGGTGTTGTTTGCAGAGGAAACGCCATCGTCGAAACCGCTGCCCGATGTGATAGAAGGAATGACTGGTATTTCGAGAAAAATGAATGTCAAAGAAGGAAAAACAGAGCCACCAAAGCGGTATACAGAAGGGGACTTAATCACGGCAATGAAAAATGCCGGTCAGGCAATTGAAGACAAGCAGCTTGGACGAGTTCTGAAAGAAGCCTCAGGCATTGGTGAAGAGAGCACTCGTTCAGCCATTATTGAACGTCTCAAAGCGCTGGAGTATATTACGCTTCAAAAGCATCGCATCGTCCCGACGGAAAAAGCGCATGTGCTTATTAACTGTATAGGAGACACCGTCTTAGCCTCACCAGAGCTCACGGCACGATGGGAGAAACGGTTGAAGGAAATTGGCTCAGGCAAGGCGTCCTCAGAACAGTTTATTATGCAATCTAGAAAATTTGCCAGCAAGCTCGTGACAGATGCGGTTCAAGCATCCTCGGGCTGGATCGTTCAGCCATTAGAACAAAAACAAAACGCATCTCCTCCAAGGACACGGCAAACGCAATTGTCTTCAAAAGAGCCTCTGGGTTCTTGCCCCACATGTGGGGGGAACGTCGTTGACAAAGGAAAACTGTATGGCTGTGATCAATTTAGCACAACAAAATGCCCGTTCACGTTGAGCAAGACGATTTTAGGAAAATCGATTACAGCAGCGGCAGTCAAAAAGCTTCTCACTAATGGAAAATCTTCGCTTATTAAAGGGTTCAAAGGTAAATCATCATTTGATGCCTACCTCGTATGGAAAGACAGGGAAAAAGGAAGTTTAGGGTTTGAATTTGCTAAACCAAAGCGATCATCAAAACAAACGACGAAGAAGGAGTGAGAATGAATGGCGATTCACCACTTTCATTTGAAAGCAGGCTGGGAAGGCGGTAGAAATAGTGAAGGGCGCATCTCTTGTGGAAAGCTTGAATCCAAAGTATCCATTCCTAAAAGCATGGGCGGACCGGGCGCAGGGACGAATCCGGACGAAATGCTGCTTGGCGCCGCTGCCACATGCTTCCTCATTACACTAGCGGCGATGCTTGAACGCTCGAATGTTACGGTCGCACCGCTTACTCTCGAATCAGAAGCTCTTGTTGATGTGACAGACAACGTATTCACCTATAAAGAGATTACCCACCGGCCAACCATCGTGTTTACCGCAGTAGAATCGCCAGAGCTTGAGAAAAAGGTGGAGCGGCTTGCCCACAAAGCGGAAGCTTCCTGTATGATTACACGAGCGTTAAAAGGCAACGTGGAAGTGAAGGCAGAACCGATTATAAAGTGGGGCATCGAATGATAAGAGATTGGGGCGTCCGCTGGTAGGTCGGGGTCGCAGAAGTGCCCGACCTTAGAAGTAAAGTGCCCGAAAAAGATCAATGAGTGCCCGAACGGAAGACAAGTGTCCGAAACTAAACGGTAAGTGTCCGGATTCCACGCCGATGTGCCCGAAAAAGACCAAAGAGTGCCCGGGAATTAGAGGTTCGTGCCCGAGGTTTCGAGATAGCCTAGATGATGTACCAAAGTACGAGAGGTCAATACAATGCAGCAAAAAAAAAAGAACGTGCCCAAGGGGATCACGTTCTTTTTCCATTGATTTATTTAACTCTGCTGCACCGAACGTGAGGAAGGAGGTCTTGTATCAATTGTATTTTTATCTGCCTTCCAGGTAAGGGCAATGGCTACGAGGAAAAATACACTCGACATTTGAAAAAGTGTTCCTGTTTGAACGGAGCTAGCGATAAGCCCAAAAATTAAGCTACTTAGGCCGATACCAAGGTCAATACAGGACATGTACATTCCGTTGGCGACGCCTCTGCGTTCAGATGATGCTTTCGACAGCACCCAGGCTTGCAATGCCGGCATTAGAGAGCCAAAGCCAAGTCCAAATAAAGAGCCAACAACTAAAATGCCAATCCATGAGGTTGTATACGAGAGCACCCACATCGCGATAAAGGCAATAAACGCACAACTAATGACGATGGCACGAGGTCCTCTACGGTCAAACCACCGTCCTGTGATCGGACGGACAATGGTCGCAACAATCGCGTTCATTACATAAAACAGAAAAATACTTTCAATCGCACGGTCTTCGGCAAAAATCATAATAAAGGTCACGACCGTGCCATAAGCAAAGGTGGAGCATAACGTTACAATCGCTGGATACCAGCCATTTTTTTCAACAAGGGAACCTAGAAACGAAAAGGGCACATCCTCTTTTTTTGTCGCTTCGACGGCCTCAGGTGTGGAATATTTAATTGTAGAAAGCATGAAAAATGCGGCAACTCCGAGAATCGCTGAAACAATTATATTAACGTTGAAGTCATACTGATTGTAGAGAATAATTCCAAGCCCAGGCGCAACAATCATCCCAATCGTCACTGAAAGTCCAAAATACCCCATCCCCTCGCCTAAGCGGGCATTTGGTGTGATGTCCACAGCCGCTGTGCCGTTCACTGTCGTGGACCATCCCCAGGCGATGCCATGGAAAAGTCTGATCATTAAAAAGACAAGGACGATATTTGACAATGGATACAGTATTGTCATGATGAGAAGTGACATTGAACCAATGAGGACAAGCCATCGACGTGCACGATAGCTCAGTAAATACCCAATAAAGGGACGTATAATGACAGCACCAACAGAAAATAGCGTAGTTACAAGTCCAATCTCTAACTCAGTTGCACCAAGAGATTGAATATAAGGGGGCATGATAGGGATTAACATTTGAAAGCTCATAAAAACAAATAAATTGGCAATGACGAGCATCGTGAAGGAACGAGTCCACAATGGCTCTTGGTGTACGTTTCTTTTCCTCAATCAAAGCCCTGCCTTTCTTGCTGTTTTTGATGTGATGAAGGGAAATTCTCCAATCTATCGTACTCCTGTTTGAGCGTAAACTCAATTAAAAATTTCGCCTTTCGGATTATTTACAAAACGAAACATTGTGCTATCCTCTAATGCAATGCGTTTAATTTTCTTTAGTTAGAGGTAGAGTGTTCCTTATAATTGATTGTGAAATAGATATGGAAAGGATCTGATGTCATGTGGAATGAAAATAATCTAACACAGATGCTTAAGATCAACTACCCAATCATTCAGGCGGGGATGGCTGGCGGGGTGACAACGCCTGAATTAGTCGCTGCCGTTTCTAACGCCGGTGGATTAGGGACGTTGGGTGCCGGGTACATGAGTCCCGAAAAAATGAGCCAAGCCATCGTTGAGATAAAAAAACAGACGACAAAACCGTTCGCTGTCAATGTTTTTATCCCTGAATATCCAGAAGTGACCGATGAAGAACTGCTCAATGCAAATCAATCGTTACGAGCCTTTAGGGAAGAACTGCAACTAACAACGAAACCCACTCTCAACCAAGATGATTTGCTTTTTGAGAGACAAATGGAAGTGATTTTAAACCATGAGGTTCCAGTGTGCAGCTTTACGTTTGGCGTCCCCTCAAAAGAACGCCTTCACGTATTGAAGGAAAAAAAGATCATTACAATTGGGACCGCAACCACAGTGAATGAAGCTGTTCTGAATGAGGAGAGTGGGGTAGATATGATTGTCGCCCAAGGCAGTGAAGCTGGGGGGCATCGAGGCACTTTTCACGGTGCCTTTGAAGCGTCTATGATTGGGACGATGTCATTAATTCCCCAAGTCGTTGATCAAGTCAGTATCCCAGTGATTGCTGCGGGTGGGATTATGGACGGTAGAGGTATTTTTGCTTCTCTTGTTTTAGGCGCCCAAGCGGCACAGCTAGGCACCGCTTTTGTCACCAGCTTGGAAAGTGGTGCCAAGGAGCAACATAAGGAAGCCATTTTAAACACTACAGAGGATCAAACAGTAATGACGTCAGTGTTTAGTGGGAAACCTGCAAGAGGAATACAAAACCAATTTAGTAAGAAGATGAAAGAGCATGAAGGCACGTTGCCGGGGTATCCCATTCTGAATGCATTGACACAAGACATTCGAAAAGAAGCAGCTAAACGTAATAGACCGGAATTGATGTCGCTTTGGTGTGGGCAAAATCCGCGTTTAAGTCAAAAACAATCTGCCACAGAATGGATGGTCGAAACAATCGCTCAGATTGAGCGTGTTTCGAATGGCTAGTGCCCTTTCCACTACCTTCGTTGGTTATGGCCGAAATTGAACCAACAAGGTTTATCTCATTTCATTCGTTCTTTACACTAACCAAAAGCGGTAACTAGTGAGACTCTAGCAGTAAAGAAAACATGACGAGGTCTTTATGGATCGCTCCGTCAACAAACTTCGCTTTCTGTGGGGCACGGCTTCAGCTTCCTGGGAATCTTGCTTTCCGAGGGGATCTTCAGCTCGCGCTGATCCCACTAGAGTCTACGCATGTTGACTACGCTGATGTTTGTTTCTGCGTACATTGTTTTATGGTGGCTTGGTCTCTTATAGAAGGTAAAAAGCCGTGTGGCAACCAAATAAGGCAAGTACGTACAATGTTTCAAGGTAGATGACCTGGTGCCTCTTACACGAATGTCGTTTGGTTAAGGAATGAAGTAAAACCATAAAAGGTCGATAAGAGAACACGCACATCTTTTTTTCTAAATAAAATAAGATCTACATTACCTGATGGGGCTCTAGTAAAAAGAACCAGCTGAATTAATTATTCGTTGAAAGCGTTTGTTTTCATATGTACTGTGGGAGTCTTCTTTCGGAAATCGTTCAAACAAGGTACAATGAGATAAACACTAGCTTATTGATGAGAAACGAGGATTTTAGAGAATGTACACTTTTTATGAATACAGTTTGAATCAACAGTTGATTGACGCCCTAGATGAACAAAGAATCAAGCACCCGACGGACATTCAACATAAATCAATTCCCCACCTTTTGCAGGGAAAGGATGTTATTGCACAGGCGCAAACAGGTACAGGAAAAACCTTAGCCTACACCTTGCCTATCATCCAACAGCTCGATGAGAGTAGCCAGGCTGTGCAAGCACTTATTGTTGCACCGACACGAGAGCTTGCTCTGCAGATTACGGAAGAAATCAAAGCGTTAACGTCTCATTTGGACGCGGATGTTCTTGCGCTATACGGTGGGCAACAGGTCGATCAGCAGCTTAAACGACTTGAAGGAAATACGCCGATTGTTGTTGGTACACCAGGTCGCCTTATTGATCATTTAAATCGAGGCACAATACGTCTCGGAAGCCTGCGCCATCTTGTCATTGATGAAGCGGATCAAATGTTTGAAATTGGCTTTTTGAATGATATTGAGGACATTATTAGCAGGACACCGGGAAATCGCCAAATGGTGCTTTGTTCGGCAACGATGCCACAACCAATTCGCAAGCTGGCACGAACGTATATGAAGGATCCAGTAACGGTCACAAGCGAGGCTGAAACGGTTACGGTTAAGGAAATTAAGCAAATTGCTGTCGAAACAACACACCGCGCAAGAAAAGACACTCTCGTCACATTAATTCATCAATTCCAGCCGTATTTAGCGATTGTGTTTTGTCGTACAAAACGAAGAGCGAGGCAGCTGAATGGGGAACTATTAGAGGCAGGTGTTCTATCTGACGAGCTTCACGGCGATTTGTCACAGGCGAAACGCGAGCGTGTGATGAAGCAGTTTCGAGAGGCAAAGATTCAGGTGCTTGTGGCGACAGACGTAGCCGCACGTGGCATTGATGTGGAAGGCATCACACACGTCTTTAATTACGACCTTCCTCCAGACACAGAGCAATACATTCATCGTATCGGACGAACAGGACGAGCGGGGGCATCCGGTCTTGCTGTTTCATTGGTGACGCCAAGAGATGCTGATGATGTGCGCAGGATCGAGCGAGGGATAAAAATGCCACTACGCCGACAAACTGTCAAGGATGGACGTCTTGTAACAGATAGCCAAACGCCTGAAAAGCAGACAGGTTCGAAAACAGCGGATACGGGCCAGCACTCTAAAAAATCAACCCATCAGCGCGGCAAAGGAACATATGCAGGCAAGCGTGATGTGCCTGCAAAGAAAGAGCGTAACGATGGAAAACCTGGACCACGTTCAGGGCAAGGCGGCGTTGGAAAATCTAAGTCAGGTCCTCGTACAGGACAAGGTGGCGCTGGAAAAGCAAAATCGTTTGGGCGAGGAGGCACCGGAAATTCCAAATCATTTGGACAAGGTGCACCGAAGCGTCCCAATCACTCTCAAAGTCGCCGCGGCGGACGTTCGAGATAAAGAGAAGTAGTAATGAGCACCGGACAAGCCAAAGCAACAAAGGAAGCGAGCGTTTTTCATCAAATGAAGTCAGGCTGAATGAAAACGTTTGTCTTATCTAAGCACGAAGGCTTGAGAGGAGCGGAGTTGCCATAAGGGCAATGAGCACCGGACAAGCCAAAGCAACAAAGAAAGCGAGCGTTTTTCATCAGCCTGAAAAAGTAGCTGTGGTTTATCAATCTAAACCATAGCTGCTTTTTTATTACAATAATTAGGGTTCAAAACGATCAGTCCACACATAAATGGAGTGATCATGCTCGAACTTTCATTTTGGGTCTGCTAAACTGGAAAAAATAGTAGAGGAGAGGATGTTTCGGTGACAAATTTTCAAAATGCAATAGAAACCTATGAAGCGTTAACACAAAAAATAGCAAGCTATCATGAAGCCACAGGGCTGGTTGCATGGGATATGCGCACAGGTGCACCAAAAAAAGGGATTGCACAAAGATCTGAGGTGCTTGGAACCCTTTCAGAAGAGGGCTTTCTACTGCAAACCTCAGACGCAATGAAACAAGCTCTCACGACGTTACTTGCGTCAAAAAATGAACTCTCGGAAAAAACGAGGCGTTCAGTTGAAGAGAGTAAGAAAACATATGATCTGTCTGCTAAAATTCCCGCGGAAAAGTTTCGTGCCCATACCGTCCTTTGTGCGCAGGCGGAAAGCGCGTGGGAAGGTGCGAAGGTATCTGGTGATTTTGCTTCCTTTCAACCGTATCTAGAGAAGATTGTCGCCAATACGAAGGAATTTTTAGAGCTATGGGGATATGAAGGGAATCCGTACAATACATTAATGGATCAGTTTGAACCTGGTATTACTGTAGAAACGGTGGATCGTGTGTTTGGCCAAGTGCGTGAAGCGATCGTACCATTGCTAGAGAAAATCAAACAGTCCCCGAACGCACCGGAAACAGATTTTCTATTTCGCTCATTTCCTCAGGACAAACAAAAAGCGTTTAGCCTCGATGTGCTCAAGTCGATGGGATACGACTTTGATGCCGGACGACTGGACACCGCTGTTCATCCGTTTGCGATTGGTTTGAATCCAAATGATGTTCGTGTAACGACGAAATACGATGAAAAGGATTTCCGTACCGCCGTGTTTGGAACCATCCACGAAGGTGGGCATGCCTTGTATGAGCAGAACATTAGCGAGGATCTTATAGGGTCGCCGCTTTGTTCAGCAGCTTCTTACGGCATTCATGAGTCACAGTCCCTTTTTTGGGAGAACTTTGTTGGCAGAGACACAGCGTTTTGGGATAATCATTATACGCAGCTGAAAACATACGCAAATGAGCAGTTTGATAACGTCTCCCAAGCGGATTTTTATCGTGCGATCAATGTCGCTGGCCCGTCGTTGATTCGAATTGAAGCCGACGAGCTGACCTACTGCCTTCATATTATGGTGCGTTACGAAATTGAAAAAGGCTTATTTGATGGCACATATGAGGTCAAAGATTTGCCTGCCATTTGGAATGACAAAATGGAAGAATACTTAGGAATTCGTCCGGAAAACGACGCAAAGGGTGTCCTCCAGGATGTGCATTGGGCAGGCGGTAGTTTTGGTTACTTCCCATCCTACGCCCTAGGCTATATTTATGCAGCTCAGTTTGCAAAGTCGATGGAAAGCGATTTTTCGCTCACTGATATCATCCAAAAAGAGGAGCTTGGCACTATCACAAGCTGGTTAACGAAAAACGTTCATCAACATGGAAAGATGAAAACGCCTAGTGAGCTTGTACAGGATATTACAGGTGGTCCGTTGGATGCGCAGCCACTAATTGATTATCTCACAGCGAAATATACTGAAATTTATAAGTTAGATTAATAAAAAGTTGGTGTGCAGTAATTAAGGGAAGAGATAGAGTCTATCAATTAGGTTGATTAAGCTTGTTTAGCTTAAAATCTAGGTAATAAATCAGAGGGTTTTAGCTCTTCTTCCTGCTTCGTGAAAGGGAGAGGAGCTTCTCTTGTTACTGAAAATTTTTCGTCTTGTTCAGTTGAAAGATGGCAGAAGTGAGGGGGAATTTCAAACATGACAGAACACTATACAATCTATCAAGCGACCATTCAGGATTTGAATGACTTAGTGCCCTTATTTGATCTCTATCGTGTGTTTTATGAGCAGTCTTCCGATATTGAGGGCGCGAGAGATTTTCTATTTCGTCGGTTCGACCACGCGGAGTCGATTATTTTTATCGCAAAGACCGTATCGGAAGGTCAAGCGATAGGTTTTGCTCAACTATACCCAACGTTCTCGTCCATCTCTATGCAACGTTCATGGGTGCTTAACGATCTCTATGTACGAGAAGACCATCGTAGCCAAGGGGTTGCGTCGCTGTTACTAGATCAAGTGAGAGCGTTCAGCGTAAATACAAAGGCGAAAGGCGTGGCCTTATCGACATCTCTTGACAATACGAAGGCTCAAGCACTTTATGAAAAGTGCGGATTTGTGAAAGATAATGAGTTCTATCATTATTTTTTGAATGTGTCAAAATCGGCAAACGAGCAATGAGAAGAAAAGCGAGCTCGAAATCATTCAGAGCGAGCCGAAAAAAGAAGCATATGAATAGGCGAAATTGCGAGAACAGCAAGAGCTAAAAATCCTTCAGGAACTATTAAAAAGGAAATTTGACACCACTTAAAGAATTTAGTAGTAACCTTGTTTTATTGAGTTGAGAGGAGTTGAGGCGCAATGGCGCAAGTAAAGGTGTATGGCAACCATACAGAGTTGAGGAAAGTCAGAGATGAGCTATCAAGGATTATTCACGAGAGTATTTGTGAGGTGTTTGCTTATCCAAAAGCGAAGAAATTTCATCGCTTTATTGGGCTGAACGAAGATGATTTTATTTACAATGATCGTTCATCGTCCTATACCATTATTGAAATACTTCTTTTTGAAGGTAGAACTGTAGAGGCGAAGAAAACTTTGATCCGTCTCCTGTTTCGCCGGATACACGAAGAACTTCAGATTTCTCCACACGATATTGAAATGACACTCATTGAAACACCGAAGGAAAATTGGGGGATTCGTGGTGTTCCTGGGGATGAATTGGTCTTACCTTATAAGGTTGATGTGTAATATCTTAGCTATCATAAGAAAACCGCTTCCCTGCTAGGTACTGGGAAGCGGTTTTTCCTTCATGATAAGAAAACATCTTTGCCGAATCCCTTCAAAACAGGCGTTTGCCTCTACACGCATGACCTAGTCCACTCATATAGTAAAGCAAGTTCCTACACTATAGATTGGAAGGGGTATGCGATCCATGGAGCTTACAGCATCCCACTGGATGTATCTGGTTGGCACCCTCGTCATTATCATGACAATGCTCTTCCGCCAAAATGTCGTCGTTCCTGCAATTATCATGACATTTTTCGTCGGTTGGACATATCTTGGTTCGTTTTTTGAGGGGCTGCAAACTGTGTTTTACGCGAGCTTAGTGGCAGCTGGAGAGTTATTTAATATCTTCTTAATTATTGCCATTATGACCGCATTGTTAAATGCGTTGCAAAAAATGGGGTCGGACGAATTAATGATCGTTCCATTCCAGCGCGTTATGAAAAATGGTCATTTGTCGTTTTGGGTTCTTGCTATGGTGACCTATGTCATCTCCTTGTTTTTCTGGCCGACACCTGCCGTACCACTTGTTGGTGCACTACTCATCCCAGTGGCCGTGCGTGCAGGACTTCCACCCATTGGTACAGGGATTGCAATCTCGTTGGCAGGTCAAGGGATGGCACTGTCATCGGATTATATTATTCAAATTGCACCAATGCTTACCGCAACCGCTGCTGCCACAGAGATGACACCAGTCGCAGATCGTTCCTTTGTGCTTTCAATTATTACGGGAGGTATAGCACTCCTACTTGCTTACCTAAGTTTGCGAAAATATATCACTGCACCAATACAACAATCTGCTTCAGACGTTGATAAACAAAAGGCTGAACGAAAACCAATTAAAAAGATGGCAGCATCATATGCAATCATCGTTCCACTCGCCTTTTTAGGTATCGTTGTATACATGGTCATCGCTAAGTTTACTGGACTTGTTGATTCCATTGAAGGCGGAGCAGGGGCTGCACTCATTGGAGGCACCGCCTTGTTCATACTGATCGCTTTAAGTGCGAGTACGGACTGGAAATCGATGTTCTCCTCTGTAAGTGATCACCTTGTGGATGGATTTGTCTTCGCTTTCAGAGCAATGGCACCAGTGCTTCCGATTGCCGGCTTCTTTTTTATCGGTAGTGGCGATCAGGCGGCCGCGGTTTTAAGCCTTTCCGAAGGTGCTACGGCGCCATCATTCCTGTTTGAACTTGTTGAAGCTGGGCAAAACTACATTCCGAACAATGCCTTTATGGCGGGGTTTGGTATCCTCATCGTTGGGATGTTGACAGGTCTTGATGGATCAGGGTTTTCAGGGCTCCCACTTGTTGGTGCGTTATCAGGCGCACTCGGTCCAACTGTCGGGGTGGATGTGGCAACGCTTGGCGCAATAGGTCAGATGGGGTCTGTATGGGTTGGTGGCGGTACTCTGATTGCTTGGTCGTCCCTCGTTGCTGTCGCTGGGTTTGCTAACGTTCCAGTAATGGAGCTCGTTCGTAAAAGCTTTTTACCTGTCATGGCAGGGTTAATTATATCCACGCTCTTTGGTCTCTACTTCTTCTAGAAATTTGCCCCATAGGTCTTCTTGCTATGGGGCGTTCATTATGTCCGTGTTATACTATGGAGAATGAAAAGCAAGAACAAGAAAGGTTGTTTACTGATGACAGATCAACTCCCAGAATGGGTCGGAAAAAGTCCCTCCTTTATTCAGAACGCGTGGAATGAGGCACACTTTACCCAATTCACACATATACAAGACCAAGCCATCCCACGAATAGAAGAAGGCAAGGATATACTCGCTCAAGCGCCAGCAGGGTCAGGCAAAACATTAGCCTATGTTCTGCCAATCCTTCATGGCATTCAGTCGGATCGACCACAGGCACAGGCCGTTATATTGGCATCCTCCCACGAGCTCGTTATGCAAATTCTTGATGTTGTCCAAACATGGTCGAAAAACAGTGACATACGAGCAGCTTCCTTCATTGGGGGAACGAATGTGAAACGACAGTTGGACAAGCTGAAAAAAAAGCCGCATATTATCGTTGGAACGCCAGGACGTGTTCACGAGCTCATTCAACTCAAAAAACTAAAAATGCATGAAGTGAAAACGATCGTTCTGGATGAAGGGGATCAGCTTCTCACGAAGGAGCATGTACCGACCGTAAAGGCGATCGTTTCCTCAACACTTGCGGATCGTCAAGTCGTCCTTTTTTCAGCAACATTGGCTGAGGCTGCAATCGCTCAAGCGCAAACTTTAATGAAAGAGCCAAGTGTGCTGTCAGTTAAACATGAAGCATTAAAGCCTCAAAATGAGTACATCTATTTTGCTGCGGAGCGCCGTGATTACATCGATGTTGTTCGAAAGCTAGCACAGCTCAAAGGCATTCGCGCTATTGTGTTTCTGCATCAAATTGGCGATGTGGACATGTTTAAACAAAAGCTGTCATTCAAAGGCATTCCATGTGATGCACTCCATAGTGAAGCAGACAAGCAAGAGAGAGCGAAAGCGATCCAGCAGCTTCGATCGGGCAAATCGGCCCTCCTTTTAACAACGGATGTCGCTGCAAGGGGCATTGATATTCCTGATTTGACACATGTGATTCAAGTTGGTTTGCCAAAGGACAAAGAACAATACATTCACCGAGCAGGCCGGACGGGGCGAGTCGGTGCAAACGCAGGCACTGTCGTGTCGATCGTGAATGAATATGACGTTCCACGATTGAAGAAGCTCACGGCGCCACTAGGACAAGAACCGACAAGAAAGCAGTGGTGGAAGGGAGAAATTAAGGATGTCGAAGAGGGAAGAACAACAGGAGAACATCCACGAGGAAGAAAACAAAGCAAATAATCGCGCAGAAATGCCTGAAAAAACGCATGATATCGTGCACAAGCGAACCCTTAAAAACGACCATACGCGTCTGTTTGAGCTCGTGAGTCCAGGGGTTTCAGTACTTGATGTAGGATGTGGAACAGGGGCAATTACGAAGGACATCGCCCTAATGTCAGGTCCGACTGGGAAGGTCGTTGGTATAGACATGGGTGCGGAAATGATTGAGAAAGCAAAGGAAGAGTTTGGCCATATAGAAGGACTTGACTTTGACACCGGATCAATTTATGAACTTCCGTATGAAAATCAGTTTGATATCGTCACAGCGGCACGGGTGTTGCAATGGCTTGATCGTCCAGAGCAAGCATTGAAACAACTCGTGAAAGCCGTGAAGCCAGGTGGAAAGATTATTGTATTGGATTACCAGCATGAGCAGATTTCGTGGAATCCCGAGCCTCCTGCATCAATGCGCCAATTTTATAATGCCTTCCTCCAATGGCGAAAAGATGCAGGTATGGACAATGCCATTGCAGATCATTTGCCTGATATGTTTGCGGCGGCTGGGCTTCATGCCATTGACGTCAGTGTGCAAGATGAAGTCGCTCATCGCGGAGATGCTCATTTTGAAGCAAGTGTTCGCACATGGCAAGGAGTGGCAGCGAGTAGAGGCCACCAGCTTGTGAATGATGGATTTCTCATTGAGGATGAACGGGCATTGGCCGAACGAGAGTATGGGGAGTGGGTAGACACTTCTGCGCAGGAAATGAGGATGGTGCTTCGAGCAGTTGAGGGCACATTAGTTTAGGCTTTTGAGAAACGCTCGCTTTCGTCGTTGCTTTGCTTCGTTCGGTGCTCATTGCCCAGATGGCAACTCCGCGCCTCACTCAGCTTCGCGCCTCGAAAGCCAATC